>JAAUPE010000028.1 GCA_012034595.1 Calothrix sp. CSU_2_0
ATGTTGATTGGTTGCACGGTAGCGCTGAGGTTTTTTTGACTTTGACTAATATTTTAGTGGTGTTGGGTTTTCGTCAAGCTGTGATGGAACAGAAAAAGTCAATTTCGGAATCACAAAAATAATAGTTCGATGTACTGGAACAATTAAGCTTTTGCGATCGCATTTTTTGAGCTTGTGGGGAAAGTGCGATAAGCTAAGTCGCAAAACAAAAACGACACACTGTGCGTAGTTTGCTTCCCCATCGGGGTACGCTTATCGCATATTAATTCTGTTGCAAAATACTTCCTGTCGAATAACCTTTATGGTTTATTGCTATGTTTTATGATGTGCGATCGCAATATTTTTAGGCTCTAGGAAATACTATTGAGCAATGACTACTTTAGTCTGTAGAACTTTTGTATTCAAAACCCTAATTTAATATTTATGCAAACCAGTCAATTAGACAAAATATTAGGGCAATAAGTACAGTCTCTTCGCACAAATAAAGGTCACTTGTGACAACATTTTAGGGGTTTAGCACTGCGCTTTACCCCTGCGAAAGACATGTTTTTAAAAAATTAATCCATATTTAATATCTTCTGTCAATGAATGAATTTTTGCAAGTTGTGGAGGAATCTTTAAATGTTATCAACCAGTATGGGGAATCCTTTCAATTTCCGCATAACCACTAAAAATCAACTTTTTACCCTCAGTCTCCAAACGGTTTAATCGCATTTTCACCCCATCCAAATCAAATCGGTCTAAATCAACCATATTATCCAATATTCCCGCCAATACCATACTCAAAGTTCGCGACATATCCTTTTGAGACTCTGGCACTAAATCAAGCTCAACTTCCGGCTTTTGAAACGAAACCCGACGACGTTTTTCGATGCCAATGGTAACAGTCATACCAATTGGTACGGGTTCCCCATTATCCAAATCAGCCTTTGCCAGTATCTTCAAGCGATTTTCTGGTAACAATTCCACTTGAATATCGGTAAACGAAACTGGTTTCCCCCCAGACAATTCCTCTAATTCAGGTATGGATAAGCTCATCAGTCGTTTTTGTACCAAATCCGCGCTAAAAGAGCGATTAATCCCCTCTTCCGATAAGATTACCTTCGCGATCGCTTGGGTTGTTTGCTTAAGTTTCAGCTTTCCACTCAGCACAGAACCAAAATCTATCGAAACCGCGTCAGTTTCAAAAGACATCTCCTCAACTGCAAAATCTTTGCGAATCACCAAACCGCATCCGCTCATCTTGAAACTGTCAATACTGCCTTGCAATAACTTGCTCGAAGGAAAGCAGCGCACAGCAACTTCGACTGACTCGCTTTTGGTAAACAAGTGACGAATCGTTTGACTTGCGACTGTATTGAGCATTCGCTCTCCCCAATCAGTACCTTTTGGATCGCTGTTTAGATTGGTCAAACCAGTTATTCCGCCGAACATGTGTGTTTGGTATTTATAGTTCCATGTCTTTTTGTAACAAAATGTGACAATTTCAGCAAGCGGTATTTCTCCATATGGCTTGTGTCATTTTGGCTTTTTGACAAATTAAAAGCCTCGATTTATTTACATTACAGCTATTTCATACTGATGTATATCGCCGATCGCGCATTCACTTTTCCTTTAGCGATCGCGAATTTTTGGTTTATCGCAAACCCACACCACCATCAATCAAGGGTAATTATGGGCAAATCTAAAGAAATTATTAAGTTATTAATTATTTTTCTGATTAGATGCGAATCTAAGTTTAAGGTAATGAATCGTAATTCAAACGGGGTCAGCCAATATAAAGACCTTGAATATTTAAGTACATTAAGTACAATTATAAAGCGTCGCTCTCAATTAATAAAGAGAGGAGGCGCTTTATTTTGGAGTAGTGATAAAAATAAAACTCAGTTTAAAATCGATAATAAGGCTTTTTTTTCAATGACTTGCTTGCAGTTATTAACAGAATTTTTAGCATATAGATTTCCTTGCTGGGGAGTTTGCCATATTAGTTTTGAACATGAAACCAAAACTGTTTATATATGTAGTCAAACTCCAAGTAAAAGAGCAATAATACTCGGAGATATTCAAGATGTTGCTCGCTTAGATATAGGGGTTGAGCAGTTTATTGTTGTACAACCAGGTTACTCCGAAATTATGATTACAAGTGTTGCATATAAAGATTTTAGGAGTTAGGAGTTAGGAGTTAGGAGTTTTGAGTTAGGAGTTAGGAGTTTTGAGTTAGGAGTTAGTAATCCAAAATCCAAAATCCAAAATTCAAAATCCAAAGCTTGTACTGAGCGACAGCGAATGTATCCAAAATCCAAAATCTCCTGGAAAGAAAAGCCAGGAGTATTGAGTAATTTTTGACTAACATTACAATCGCTGCAACAGATTTAAACCGTGGGTATCTGTCCCGCAAGTCGCATACAAACTATATTCACTTGCGAGGATTTGCACTTGTTCTGTTTCCCGGATGCTGGGTTTCCAGGGAGTAGGATTATTATAGGCATAGAAAGCTTCAACTCCATCAATACCTAATTCTGCGGCTGCTGGAATTAAATCAAAATGTGACTTTCTATATCTAGCTGGATGTGCAAGTACAGCAATCCCCCCAGATGCTTGGATTGCAGCAATTACATTCGCAGCTTCGTAATCAGCACCAGATGTAATCCGTCGTTGAAGGTAAGGTTTGATACTTGAATGTTCAGCGTTAAAAGCATAACCTAAAATGTGAACCTCAACATTTAATAACTTCGCGTTAATTTCAACCCCACTCCAGAGATACGGGGTACTAACACCAGGATTACTCCAACGAAAATCTTCCAGCCAAATTTGCGCTGCTTGAAAACCAGCAACATTATGGTGATCTGTAATTGCAAGTCCTTTTAAATTAAATGAAAGTGCTTGCTCCATTAATGCACTCGGTTGTAATCTCCCATCGGAGTGAACAGTATGCATGTGGAAATTAAAATCTTTGGGACAGCTTTGAGCATTTATACTTAAGAATACTTCTTGTAAAAGTTCTTTGGTTGCAATAATTCGAGCAATATTTACAGTCATAGCTTTTTGTCTTTAATTCAATTTTTAACACTCGGATATGCCCTGTTCCATAACCGAGTCGCTGATAACACGGTAAGTTAGTGTTACCAGTTATTGTTTAGTCATCCCTAGCAATATTTTTCGATATGTTAAGACTACGTTAGCAAATTAAAAGCCAAGCAGTCATGAGTATTTTCGATTGGAGATATCAAACAAAGTAAAAAATATCGCTTTGAGGAGATAATTAAATCTTCAGGTCAGGGTTGAATAACTTATACTATTTTGGATTTTAGATTTTGCGGAAAATGAGCGGTGAGTCCACTTGGCAGTGTCGGTTTCCGTCCTGCCAAAGTGACGAACCCAGAGGGTGTCGGTTTCCGTCCCTCTGAATTTTCCAAGACGGATTTTGGATTGTGAAATATCAACTGCATAAGCTTTTCGCGACTTCATCTGTCGCAATTATTTTTCAAATTGGTAAATAATACCAATTTTGAAGTATTTTCCTTAATCTCAATTCCCTATGGAGAGGAAATACAAATAAAATTTTCTAAGTGTATTTACTGTATACTAAGTATTCTTTGACTAGCCAGGCAAGATTTGAGCTTCTCATCAATTTTCAAATAGCAGTATGAACACAGAAAAATGGCAACAAAATTTTCCCAAGCAGAATTACTAAACTGCCAAAAAATGTATAAAATACATCAATTTTTAAGCGGGCAGTCCAATTAATTCACCCGAACCAGAAATTACTTCACCGATCGCAAATGCTTGAATATTTTGTGATTCAAAGAAAGTAATCGACTGTGATGCTTGTGTGGGTGGAACTAAAATTACAAATCCAATTCCCATATTAAAGGTATTATACATTGCTTCAGGATTGACTCCTCCGGTTTGGGCTAGCCATTGAAATAGGGGGGGAGTTGACCAGTTTTGGAGTTGAATTTTAATGGCTCGATCTGTGCCCAAACATCGTGGTAGATTTTCTGGTAAACCACCACCAGTAATATGCGCCATTCCGTGGATATCTAAGCCGGATTTTTGGGCTGTGAGTACGGGTTTAACGTAGATTTGAGTGGGGGTAAGAAAGGTTTCTGCTAAAGTTGCACCGTTGAGTAAATCTGGTGTGCTATCCCAAGCCAAACCATTATCGTCAATAATTTTTCGCACCAAACTATAACCATTGCTATGAACTCCAGAACTAGGAAGCGCGATCGCAATATCTCCTAGTTTTACTTGTGTGCGATCGAGCATCTGGCTTTTTTCCACAATCCCCACACAAAAACCAGCTAAGTCATATTCACCAGTTTGGTAGAATCCAGGCATTTCGGCAGTTTCACCACCCAATAATGCACAACCTGCTTGCTTGCAACCTTCAGCGATTCCTGCTACCACTTGGGTTAATTGTTCCCGTTCGAGCTTTCCTGTTGCCACGTAATCTAAAAAGAACAAAGGTTCTGCACCAGATGTTAGTACGTCATTTACGCACATTGCCACCAAATCAATTCCCACAGAATCGTGACGGTTGAGTGTATGGGCAATTTTCAGCTTTGTACCTACACCGTCAGTTCCCGACACCAAAACTGGTTCTTTATAACCACCAGGTAATTGAAAACAACCACCAAAGCCACCTAAACCACCCAGAACCTCTGGTCGAAAGGTACTGTGAACTAAACCACGAATATCGTTTACAAAAGCCCGACCAGCTTCGACATCAACCCCAGCCTCGCGATAATCCATTCGTCAAAACACCGTCAATTAATCTAAGTGAGGAGTCAGTAATTAGGAGTAATCAGTTTTGCGACAATGAACTCCTTAACATTTAACCCACCATTACAAAATACATCATCTTCGCCACCAGAAATTATTAATTCTTAAGCATTCCTAAACTCAAGTATAAAATCAAACTTTTATTCTCCATGTCTCTACGTCTCTGCCGAAGTTTGCCGGAAGAATAATCTCCCGGAACCCCTTCTCTCTGCGCGAGTTCAACTTAATATTTAGATTCCAAATATATTCCAAATAACCCCCAACGAGCAAATAACAATTTAAAAAACCTCATTTTCTTGACCTTTCCACCATTCACCTAATTTCATTAAATCTTGGTGAATATCTTCCAATTCTGTCACGTATTCTTCACCAGAAATTTCATGACGACGTTCCTGGAGTTTTTTCAATCGAAGCTGTACTAATAACCAAGATTTTGACATTCCGTTAGTCGCTTCGATGTATTGAGCAATATCTTTGCTATCCATAATTTGCGTATTTCAATTAGTAATAAAATTCGTTAATTAAGAGACAATTAAAGTAATACAGTCACGGTACTATAACTGGGTTGAGCTATACTAACGTGACTGTATTTTAGCTAAAGCTACAAGTTTTTATCATCTTTAAATTGCCTTATCAAAATTCTACAATTTCTCTAGTATGGGTATCTACACCCGTCCTAATTGCAACTTAAAGACATATCACTTATTTACAAAATTGATTAATTCTGAACTTACTAAAAACACGATATTATTCGCATTTTTAAACCAGAATTATCAAATAAACTCAAATTAATCTTATTTACTAAGCTGCTGTCAAATTATGAGCAACAAAATCCCAATTAAGCAATTTGTCCATGAAGTTTTTAATAAACCCAGGACGAGCATTTTTGAAATCGATGTAATAGGCATGTTCCCACACATCAAGAGTTAAAAGAGCTTTTTTGCCATGCGCTAAGGGGTTTTCTGCATTCGGTGTTTTCATCACCTTTAAAGTACCACCATCATCAACCAACCAAGCCCAACCACTACCAAACTGTGTTGTCGCAGCATTTGAGAATTCTTCGGCAAATTTCTCGTAGCTACCGAAGTCTTTCTGAATTCTAGCAGCAAGCTCGCCTGTAGGTGCGCCGCCACCTGAGGGTTTCAAGCAGTTCCAAAAGAATGTATGGTTCCAAACTTGAGCTGCATTATTAAAAATACCTGCTTTGGATGGGTCTGCGAAGGAAATTTTGATTACTTCTTCGAGCGACTTGTTAGCTAAGTCGGTTCCTTCTGTCAACTTGTTGAGGTTGGTCACATAAGCTGCATGGTGCTTACCATAGTGATACTCGAAGGTTTCAGCTTTCATGCCGTATGGCTCAAGCGCATCCATTGCAAAGGGAAGGGGGGGTTGTACAAATGCCATTTCGTGAATCCTCTCTTTACCGTTTTCGATTGTAGAGCTTCTGCATGAGCTCTGAAATCATACATTTTAAATTTATGGGTCTTGTGCTAAGTCGTTTTGGCTAATTAGCACTAAGATATAAAACTTAACATCCTAATTTTACAGGTAAATGTGCATATTTGCGATGTTTTGCAGAGCTACACCATCAGACTGACATAAAAAATGAATTTTTGAATACTTCTTTAGCGTAAGCAACCCCTGCCTAAAGGCGAGGGGCTTTAGCCCAGTTCAAAGAAGCTAGTCGGAAACAGATTCAACTGTCCTTCGCCACTTGCTACAACGGGCAAATCTTGACAGCATGGAGTATCCCCGTGGCAAAGTTTGCGGGGAACCCCCGCAACGCAGTGGCTCACCAACTGACAACTAATCCCCGGACTTTCGGGCTGGCTTACAAAACTCAACCCCAAAGCAGCAATATTTAACGCAGCATTAATATCAGCGTCATGCTCAAAACCACAATGTCCACACTTAAAAGACTTACCAGAGCGATACGACTTACCTTTGACTGGGTGTACATGGTGACACCGCGAACAGGTTTGACTTGTATAGGCTGGTGCAACCAAAACAACGGGGATGCCAGCAATATTCGCCTTGTATTGGGTGAATATTCTCAACTGGTAAAAAGCCCAATTATTGGTTCTACGTCGTTCTGTTTTACTTCGTGGTTTTTGATTGAGAGATTCTCTGATATTGGTCAAATCCTCAAATGCAATTGCTGCATTATTCGATTTGGCATCAAAAACAATTTGCTTGGAAATGTTGTGATTCAACCACTTTTGGAAGCGTTGTTCTCTCCCGGAAAGCCTTCTCATCAGTCGTCTAGAACTGCGAGTGCGTTTGGATTGAATGTTCGCTCTGACCTTGCTATATCGGTCACGAGTGTTTTGAATCTTTCCTCCACTCCAGGATTTACCCGTGGAAGTAGTAGCAATGTCACGCCTACCCAAATCAACCCCGATTACTCTGGGTGTTTTACCCGTTGGGTCAGTTGGGATATCAACACAGATGTTAATGTAGTAATCGCAAACTTTGCCACGAGACTTGCAAAACGTTGCAGATGTTGGTTTTTGTCCTCTCAGCAATGCAATTTGGTATCCACCAATAGACATCTTGAATTTGACTCGACCACACATCAAAGTAACACCAACAGTTTGCGACTCTTCAATGTATTGAAAAGTCCGCACATCCAAACTAATCGACGTTGGTCGAAACTTGTGAGACACTTGCCGTCTTGGCGCTTTGCGTCGTTCGCGCAGCGTCTCCGAAGGAGTTTGGCAAAGTGTCGAACCCGAAGGGTGAATTTGCTTAACTGCTTTAGCATTGCCAATCACGCGACGGATTGCTTGACAAACATGGTTTGCCTTCAACCCTGTCGATTCCCTGACTGGCTTGTAAACCTTGTGATGCAACTTAGTCGTATTCCAACATTTTTCACGTTTTGCAACTTCCAGTATCTGGTTACACGCATCAGCAAAACCCTGCAAAGTGCGGTCAATTTCGACTTGCAACTCTATAGGGACTATCACTTTGCATTTTACAGATATTGTTTGCATTTAACTGAGTTAGTAACTCATCCAATTGTAACACAAAATACTGACAGGATGCTAAAGCATCCCGCGTCGTTTTTCCTCCCAGGGCTAAAGCCACTGGGTTTCCAAACTCCCGTGAGGTTTTTATGATAAATTTTGACCATTTAATTTGAAGAGGCTGTTTAAATCTATGGTATGTATTTGAAAAACGAATAGAATCAAAACAATTTTTTCTTGTCCGAGCGATCGCATCTCCTCGACTTGGATGTTGGGAATACAGCATCATAGTGAAAAATGCGATCGTATTTACATAAATAGCAAATAAGCTGACACAAAAAATAGTGTAGGAGAATGCAATTGCGAAAATTCCCAATTCCCAATGCCCAATCCCCATTAATACCAAAATAATCAGATAATATAAAATCGTAATTTTGTGCTAACTTTTGCCAACTGGAGAAATCAATGGGTCGCGCTAAGAAGGTTATTCTTGCATATTCGGGTGGAGTAGATACTTCGGTATGTATTCCTTACCTTAAGCAAGAATGGGGTGTAGAAGAGGTGATTACCCTTGCTGCTGACTTGGGACAAGGTGATGAATTAGAACCCATTCGTGAAAAAGCTTTAAAATCAGGTGCTAGTGAATCGCTAGTGATTGATGTTCGGGATACTTTTATTAAAGACTATGCATTTCCAGCGATTCAGGCAAACGCACTTTACGAAAACCGCTATCCTCTAGGAACTGCGTTAGCACGTCCCTTAATTGCGAAAATATTAGTAGAAGCAGCAGCAAAATATGGTGCAGATGCGATCGCACATGGTTGTACGGGTAAAGGTAATGACCAAGTACGTTTTGATGTCTCTACCACTGCACTCAATCCTAACTTGAAAATTCTCGCTCCAGCACGGGAATGGGGGATGAGTCGCGAAGAAACTATTGCCTATGGAGAAAAATTCGGTATTCCCACACCAGTCAAAAAATCCTCTCCTTACAGCATCGATAAAAATTTACTTGGTCGTAGTATCGAAGCGGGGATTTTGGAAGATCCAACGGTGGAACCTCCCGAAGAAGTCTACGAAATGACCAAAGCCATTATCGATACTCCCAATCAACCCGAATATCTCGACATCGGTTTTACCCAGGGAATACCCACTAGTATCAATGGTGAATCCAAAAATCCGATCGAGTTGATTGAAACTGTCAACAAAATCGCCGGGAATCACGGTATTGGTCGTATTGATATGATTGAAAACCGTTTGGTAGGAATTAAATCACGGGAAATCTACGAATCTCCAGCCATGATTGTCCTCATTGATGCCCATCGTGACTTAGAAAGTTTGACTCTAACTGCTGATATTACCCAATATAAACGTGGTGTCGAACAAACCTACACACAATTAGTTTATAACGGCTTGTGGTACAGCCCATTAAAAGCTGCACTCGATGCATTTATCCAAAAAACCCAAGAGCGTGTATCGGGAACAGTCAGGATGAAGTTGTTCAAAGGGAATGCTGCGATCGTTGGACGTAAATCGGAGAATTCTTTATATACTCCAGATTTAGCAACCTACGGAGCAGAAGACCAATTCGACCACAAAGCAGCAGAAGGGTTTATCTACGTTTGGGGATTACCAACCCGGATTTGGGCACAGAAAAATTAGGTCATAGGGGATGGGGCATAGGGCATCGGTGTCAACTTAACGTAAAAGTCTTGCTCTACCTCGCTCCCATCCAGAGCATGGGAGCGCATATTTAGGAGGCTGGAGCCTCCTAATAACGACTGGAGGCTAGAGCCTCGAAGCAAGTATTTCCAGCCAGAGACTGGAAACTAGATGGTAATCTACCTCGTTACTTGCTCTAATCGGCTTTCATCTAAAAGATTAGGGAATACGCAACTGTGTTGCTGTTCCTCAATTTCCCCATACCTTTTATTGAACCTCCCATGACTAGAAGTCACGAGTGTGCGGCTTGCATAAATCAAATCAAGAGTAAACTATCTTCGATTGATTTGCGTACTTGACTTGTAATATTACCTTCAACATTTAGGCAGTCGATTAGTAATTGATTTGCATTCCAATATTGTTCTAATAATTTACATTCTTGTTTATTTAGCTGCCAGTCGTAGCCAATTTGTAAATATTTGATTGTGATTGTACGTAATGTTTGAATCCAAAGATTACCATTATTTACCCACCACGATTTGAGGGTTTCTCTATTTTGGTTTATATTAGGTAATTGCTGATGTAAATCATGTAAATCATTTTTTAATGGTTCGTTATTACCTAATAAATAATCTAGTTCGATGGCTAAACGCATGGCATTTAAACGCTGCTCAAAAATATCGGGGGTGATTGCCAAAGCGACTGCTAGAGCATGAGATAGAGCCATATCTAGGCTCATTTGAGGTGCTAAATTGACTGCTAAGTTTCTATCCAAACGTAAGGCTAGACTTTGGTCGTGAGTTAGTGGATGTTGGTAAGGTAAGGCAAGTGAAAAGTAGAATGCTCGCACAGCAGCAGGATGTTGCGATACAGTAATTTTTTCTGATTTATTAACAATCCAATCAAAAATTTCTATGAGCTTGGATTTAAAATTAGAATTAGAATCTGCGAAAAGAATATTGTTTATTTGCTGCTTCATTAACTCCAGCAATTTATTGGGCGATCGCAACATTCCGGTGGTCAACAAAAAGACTTCGCGCCAACGTTTATTATGTATGTGGGTGACTAATTTTTCAAGACTATGGGAATCGACTTGAGCAACGATATCCCGTGCTGTTAAGTATTCTTGAAATGTTAAATGGGAAAAAGAATAAATACCTCTAGCTCTTTCGACCAAAAGTCCATGTTGGGCTTCAATTGCTTTTAAAATTGCCTGGCTATCGAGCAATAAAGCATCGGTATCTTGAGGAGATTGGGGGAGATTTTGTAAGTAGTTAGCAATCAGTAGTTGAACTTTTGTTTCACTAAAAAAGTAATTATCTTCTACAAAACAGGCAGATGCAATGTGACTGAGTAATTTAATTTTATGCAGCAATGATAAATCGCGGTATATTTCATCGCGCTTAATGCCTCTAGTTTCATCCCAGCGTACTAATAATAGTTCTATGCCTTGTTTGTAAAGCTCAAAACGCAACTTGGGAAAATCACCCAAACCATGAAATACTAAACAAGTAATACTTAGTAATAGAGGTGTTGTTGCTAGTTCCCTAATTTGCAAATTTTCCGGCAATTCTAGCTTATTAATAAATTGTTCTGCTAAAGATTTTCCTTGGACGAATGAAGTGTTGGCAGCAGCTACAAACCATTGATAGGCAAAGGTTGTGATTTGCTGTTTACTCAAATCAGCAATTTCAACTTCCGTAAAGTCTTTAAATTTATATGATTTTGCAGCTATTCTGCAAGTAATAATAATTTTATTCTTATAAAATTTGTTAGTAAAGTTATTTATTTCTGCGATGATTTTATTGCTATTTTCTTCGGAAACTTCATCTAAACTATCTAGTAAAATTAGACCTTCACCAGTTTGCAAAATATTAGCTAGTTCAGGTTCACTAATTTGGCAATTTAGACATTCTTGATGAATATATCCAAATAAGCCAACACTACTATTATTTTGATAATATTCTCCAAAACTTTTTAAACTAATAAATATTGGTAATTTATCTGATAAAATTTTTCCTTGACTACAATTTATGGCTATTGCTTGCATAAATGTAGTTTTGCCAGAACCTGGTTTTCCTAAGACCATTAACTTGGGATATTTAACTACTATTTCTAACCCAACTACAGGCTCTTGAGATATTTTTCCTAAGCCAAATCGGTCAAAATCATTTGCTTTGAGTTTTTGTAAATCCTTGATTTCAAGCCATCTTTGACTAGAAATTTCTTCGAGGATATTCACATCTACATAAACATCTTCTAAAGCTAATGGACGTGCAATATCTAATAGTCTTAATGTACCGCACTGATGTTGAATTTTTTCTTGAAGTATTAATCTGGTTTTTGAGATACTCCCGCAGGGAGTGGTTGCCACCATCGCATTCGGGGAAGAGAAAGTGGGAGAAAGGTTAACTGGGGTAGTATTTGCAGCTTCGCTTGTCTCAAGTATTTCTTCGGGTTCTATTTCTAAAAGCTTGCAGATTTCATAGAAAACTTGCCGATCGACTGGTTTACCAGCAAAAAATTTCCAAATTGGTTGACGAGTTTCTAAACCAACTTCACCTGCAAGAACTTCTTGCGTCCAACCTTTGCGTTTGAAAGCTAGTCTGGCTTTTCTCATTCCCTCAGTTGAGGCTTGAAGCGATCGCTTACCCATAATACTCAAATAAAATAACTTATTGGCTACTTAAGTGCATTCATGCAGTCACCACAGTCTCTAGAAGAAACTGAGCGAAGAATTCAAAATATTCACTTTGCCTGGAAATAAGCTACAGCATACAGGGTTTTACATACAAGATACCGCAGGTTATTCTCAATACTACTCGGTTAAGAATTATTCACTTTCACTATGTTTCTGGTAAGTAGAGACTACTTAATACCAAAAGAGAGAAGAGATAATTTTCTACTTACAAGCTTTGCATGTCACATACTTAGTTGTTTTATTTACGCAATGCTGTAGTCGTTAACATCTTTACAAAAGTTTTTAATTTTAGCGGAGCAGTATTTGAATGGATATTATCCAGTTTACACCATTTAGGTTACGCTAAATTCTTACTGACAAGCAAAGTTTTTTCCAGTTCAACTGACGAAAGTGCATTGCCAAATAGCGAACCTTGCATAGCATAACAACCTTTTTGGCGAACATAGTCTAGTTCGGCTTGGCTTTTTACACCTTGAGCAACTATCTTTAAGTTGAGATTATGTGCCATTTGAATAAGTGCATTGGTAATGGCAGATTTTTGTAAGTCGTTAGCAACGTTATGGATAAAATATGGGTCTATTTTAAGAATGTCAATTGGTAATTTTTTCAGATAAATTAAGGATGAGTTACCCGTACCAAAATCATCGATCGCACTTTTGATGCCTAAAGATTTTAATTCATCTATTGTCGCGATCGCACGATTCAAATCAGTCATAATTGCGTTTTCGCTAATTTCTATCTGTAAATTTTCTGGTTCTACCTGATATTTGCTGATAATGTCATTTATTTTGCGGCTAAATCAACTTGATTAAATTGTTGTGCAGATAAATTTACTGTGATTTGGGTTGTGGGTAAACCTGCCTTTTTCCAGGTTTTAATTTGCTGGCAAACACTTTTGAGTAAACAATCTGCTAGGGGAATAATTAAGTCTGTTGACTCAGCTAAAGGAATTAGTTCTGAAGGATGAACTTTTCCTAAATCAGAGCTATTCCAGGTCAAAAAGCTTTCTGAAGCAATGATTTTCCCGGATGTAATTTCAATAATTGGTTTGTAGAAGATTTCAAATTCGGAAGCATCATCTTTTTCTAATGCTTGACGTAAGCTCGACTCAATAATTTGAATTTCTGGAGCTAAAGTTTTAATGTCGTTTTTGGCTGTTAAATACTTCCGCAGCAGTGCTTGTTTGGATAAACGACTGATAATCGCACTCAGCAATTCGGCACGGGTAAATGGCTTTGTGATATAGTCATCTGCTCCTAAATCCATACCTTGGCGAAAATCACCTTTTGCAGATTTAGCGGTGAGAAAAATAAATGGAATTGTTGCGGTTCTCGGTTCGGAACGGATGCTTGTAAGTACACCAAAACCATCTATTTCTGGCATCATTAAGTCGCACAAAATTAAGTCGGGAGTTTCGCATATTGCCTTTTCAATCCCTATTTGACCATTTTCGGCTTCGATGGTTTCAAAATTTTCTGCTTCAAGCAGTTCGAGTAAGTTTTCACGTACTGCTACTTCGTCTTCAATTACTAGTATCTTAGTCATGGTTCCCTGCCTTTAATTAATAGGTGAAGTCGAAATTTACGATAAATTTGTTTGTTTTGATATTCCTAAAAGAACCTCACCCCCTACCCCCTTTCAAGGGTAGGTATTTTACTAACATGCCTGAAATAGCGTTTTTCCGTTGGTTGAAAACTCCAATTTTAGTCTTTGCTTTCCCGCTCAAGAACGAAATTTCGTTATTTGAACCATGTTTAAAACTCTGTTGGAGAGTGTCCACTCATGCCCAAATCAAAAACCTACACTTGTCAGAGGGTTAGGGTGGGGTTCTTTTATTCTGGTTATACTAGTGGACATAATATACCTTCTTCCAACTTTGGTGTTAGGGGAAGAGTGATAGTAAATATTGTGCCAATTTCTAGTTTACTGTCGATTTTGATTGTTCCTTGGTGGATGTCTACACATTTTTTCACAATAGATAGTCCTAATCCTGTTCCTTGAATATTACCAACGTTTGTAGCGCGATGAAATGAATCAAATAAATGAGGTAAATCTTCTTTGGGAATGCCTATGCCTTGGTCTTGAATTACGAAAATTGCCTCATGATTAGATGTTGTAATTGTGAATTTTATAGTGCTATTTTTCGGAGAATATTTAATGGCATTTGATAAGAGATTGGAAAATATATGTTCTAATAAATTTCGATCCATGTAAGCTTCTGTTAATTTGCATTCACAGATAAAATCGATAGTATGGGTTTCGCAAGCATTAATTTGTGTTTCTTCGACTAAATTATAGAAGTAATCGACAAAGTTAATGAATGAGGGTTTAAAGTCGAATTTGCCAGCTTCGGCTTTACTGATAGTTAAGATATCGTTTAATAGTCTTGTCAGATGTTGGACAGAAGATTGAATGCGATGAAGGTGCGATGTCTGTTTCTCTAAAGTCCATTTGTGACGATAGTGTTCGAGTAATTCGGATGAGGAAAGAATTGTACTTAGGGGTGTGCGAAATTCGTGGGATGTCATGGAAACGAAACGAGATTTGAGTTCGTTAAGTTCTTTCTCTTTGTCTAGAGCAATTTTTAAATCTTCTTCTAATTGTTTGCGTTGAGTAATATCTGTCAAAAAACCAACTATTTCTAAACAATTTCCAGCTTCATCACAAATTACTTTGCATTGGTCTAAAAGCCATCGGTAACTACCATCTTTATGTGCAAAACGATATTCTTGGGCAAATCCTCCTATTTTTAATATTTCTGGAATTGCTAATAATACTTGTTCTCTATCTTCTGGGTGAAGATTATTTATCCAAAATTGAGAATCTTCAATAAATTGTATTGGTGAATATCCGAGTAAATTGGAGATATTGGGACTAATATAGCTTGTACGATATTCAGGATAGATTTTCGTAGTATACAACGCTCCAGGACTCGAACAGAGTAGATATTCAAGCCGAGCTTTGCTGATACGCAATGTCATTTCCGCAAATACACGATCGCTAATATTGGTTTGAATGCCAATGTAGTGTGTGAGCTTATGTTTTTTGTTAAATACAGGAGAAACGCTCAATTTATTCCAGAACATCGTCCCATCTCGGTCATAATTGCGGATGATGACGGTACATTCCTCTGCTTTGTTAATCGCATGATGAAGCTTTTCAAATTCAGGTTGATTGCGATCGCGTCCATACAAAAAACGGCTATTTTGTCCCAGCGCTTCAGCCGTAGAATAGCCTGTCATCTCCTCGAATGCTTTGTTGACATAATTCAAAGGCATATCGGGAAGTCGCATATCGACAATTACCATACCATCTCGACTTGCTGCGATCGCGCGATCGCGCAAATCCAATTCTTGCTCTAAAAATTTTTGCTCGCTAAAATCTGTATGAATGCCAATCATGGCAATTATCTCATTTGTTTGCGGGTCTCTAACCGCATCTGCACGCAAATACATGGGTAAATCGCGATCGTCGCAAGCACAAACCAATATTTCCCCTTGCCAAGATAAACCAGCTGTGATGATTGCAGAATTGTCTACGCTCTTGTTTAAGAAGGTATAAATTCTGTGAAGTCCACCATAATGATTTAATTCCAGCATTTCGTAACCCAGTATTTGCTTAAATGCAGGGTTAATATAAGTTGCGTGACCTATTTCGTCGGTGATACAAACTGCATCACCAGTACATTCTATAACTTTACGAAACTTGAGCAATTCGATTTCGGCATTTCTAAGTTCGGTAATGTCACGTATAATTTTGGCAAAACCTTTTAATTCTCCATTTGGTTGATAAAGTGCTGAAATCACCACATTTGCCCAAAACCGCGAACCATCTTGACGAATTCTCCAACAATTACTTTCAAATCTACCAGTAGTGGTTGCTATCTCTATCTCTTTTTGGGGAAGCTTTTTTGTAATATCCTGTGGAGAGGAAAAACAACTAAAATGTTGTCCAATCAATTCTTCAGCTTTATACCCAGTAATGCTTTCCACTCCTGAATTCCATCTGGTAATCTTACCCTCTACATCTAACATTAATATCGCATAATCTTTGACACCTTCTATCAACAAACGTAAATTTTCTTCACTTTCGTGTAAAAGAGTCTCTCCAAGTTTTCGCTCTGTTCGATCGATACCAACACCACGATATCCTTGATACTTCCCATCACCATTAAAAAAGGGAATACCACTAAGTTCCATGTCAATGTAAAATCCATCTTTGTGGTTTTTCCTAACTTCAATCTTTTTGAATGTTTCTTGGGCTGTTACAATTGGCATAATAATATTTGCAACGCGCTGTCCCTCATCGGGTGAGAAAAAAGCCTCAAATGGAGTTTTGCCGATGACTTCTTCCGGTCTGTAACCTAAGATATCGTATACTTTTGGACTGATATAGGTAAAAGTAAAGTTTTCATCGATTTCCCAAATAATATCGCTGGCGATTTCAACTATACTCAAGGAGCGTTCTTCACTTAATTTGAGTGCTTGCTCTACGATTTTGTGTTTGTGAATATCGGTGTTTGTCCCAAACCAGCCAAAAATGTTTTCCTGAGCATCCCGTAGAAGAACAGCGTGGATACGATACCAGCGATAGGTATTATTTAAAGGGGACAATAAACGTACTTCAGCTTCAAAAGTATTACCCCTCAGCAGAGAATGTTGCCAAGAGTTGAGATACAACGGTAAATCTTCCGGATGCACCCATTTTTGCCATTTATGTCCGGCAATATCAGCAAAATTGCAGCCAAAATAATCAAGTCCATACTGATTAATCAACTCAAGTAATCCATCTTGATTAGCGAACCATAAATGTTCGGAAATCGAATTAAATAACTTAAAAAAACGGTCTTGAGTTTCACTCAAAGCTGATTCTAATAGTTCTTGAACTAGTCGAAATTGAGTTTCAACTTCTTTAAATCTCGTAATATCTTCAGCAATCCCCAAAAAACGATAAACCTCTCCCAATTCATTTTTCACTGGGAAAGCACGTGCCGAAATCCACCTAATATCACCATCAGGGCGAATAATACGGTACTCTTGGTTGTATAAGTTGCCCAAGCTTTGTTCCTGTATGGCTGCCACAACCCGATCGCGATCTTCAGGATAAATCGCATCCATTAACTCTTGGGGATTTGCCAATAATGAATTGCGATCGCGTCCCCAAATATTCTCATAAGCAGGACTAACATAATCTATTCGATCTTCTTGAACATCACGCACAAAAAAAACTTCATTGATATTCTCTACCAACTGCTTCAATAAACCAACCTGACTTGCTTCTGCAACTTCGTTAACTTCCAACGTTTGGCAGAGCGTCTCAAACGTAATTATACCTTTCAACAGTTCCTGCTCATCTACCACAACCAGAAACGGTGATTGCAATTCTCGTAATAAAGACAGTACTGAGATAAAACTAGGAATCTCCGAGTATTTTTTAATTGCTAACGTCCGATTCATCACCTCTGATATTTTCACCATTTGTAAATCTACCCCATTTGCTAACAGCCGAATTAAATCAGTCGCTGCAAACCAACCGAGCGATCGCGAATTTTCTACTACCAAAACATAACTAATATTTCCTTGATGCTGATTCATTCTTGTAATCACCTCGAATAATCGAGAGTCAGGATGAACAGTCAACAAAGAAGTATAAATTGCACAATCAACACCAGCAGCAAGAGGTTGCAAAACTAACTCATCGATAGCATACATAAATAAAGGCAAAAGCCCTACTTAACAGTGAAAATCTAATATTGCTCAATAATTGTCTTTATTTTCACCCTTAGTATCTTTCTTATCTTGAGTAAAATTACTGAAAACTTACGTACGTATACGTTAAATCAATCAAAGTCAACAAAAGAATTTAAGAATTGGGGATTGACCAGTCAAAGTCCATGCAAAATTGGTGTCTATAGTAGGGGCGAACGGCCGTTCGCCCTTACAATATTTGAGACGTTCGCCCTTACAATATTTGAGACGTTTGCCCTTACAATATTTGAGCCGTTTGCCCTTACAATATTTGAGCCGTTTGCCCTTACAATATTTGAGACGTTCGCTTAAGAATTGGGGATTGACCAGTCAAAGTCCATGCAAAATTGGTGTCTACAGTAGGGGCGAACGGCCGTTCGCCCTTACAATATTTGTATCCATGCCCAATTCCCTACCTTAATTCCACCCTTTCCCCATATTTCAACAACCTTTCAATTGCAACCAAACGGTTTTCCCACACCCTTACCTGATAAGAATTTTCCACAGACTGCGATCGCATCCATCCCCGAAATGACGATTGGAAACGTGTCAGTGATGACTTTGCTGTGGCGAATTTACTCGCATTTGGTTTCTCTGCCAGTTGCTTTAATGCACTTTCTAATACGCTTGCCTGCTCTTTAAAACTTCCTAATGCAGTCGGAGTTAAACGCAATTGATTATTCTGCTCAATCCATTGCCACTCAGCTTGTAATGCCGAATACCGAGATGCCGCGCTTTGAAATGGCTGACGGTGGGGAATCGGTTCCCTGTTATTATTTTGAGAATTACCTAGAGAATTACCCTGGGTATTATTAAATACTTCTTGTAAATCGCCTGTGAGATTTTCGGCTGCAAATAACGCATACCCAATTGCAGGTAAATCGCGAATTGCTTGGATTTGGTCGAATGCTCCTGGTGTCGGTAAATTCAATAAGCGAATCCCCGGTACTAATAACGCTGAACCGAGTTGTCCAAATTGAGTCGAAGCAATCCAAGGTTGTGCCAAGCGTTCAAACCTGGCTGTATCGAGTGCATAAGTCATCGGTACAATCAAGTCAATATCACCCCGTTTTGCCCACAATTCCCAATTCTGCTGGAGTTTTTGAATCCGTTCTTGTTCGGGTAGGGGAAAAACTGCCACCGATAAAGTTAAATTTGGTCGCTTTTTTCGCAATTTTTGGGAAACTTCCGCCACAAAGCTATTGACTTTTTCGGTACGAAATGCTGTCCATTTCTGCCAAACATCGCGCTGGCTGGGGTTGATTGTGGCGGGGTCTACACCGTAAAGTTGTTGAAACTGGATTCTTGCAGATTTACCATAGCCATAACTGCGTCCGGCTGAGGGGTCTTGGAAAGGATAACGGATATAGTCTAATTGCAAGCCATCGACATCGTACTTGGTGACAATTTCGTCGTAGAGATTGAGCAGATATTGACGTAACTGGGGATTTGCGGGGTCAAAAAACGGTTTACCTTGTCCGGGAGGAATCATCTGTCCTCGGTTGTCGTATCCTGCCCAATCGGGGTTTGCAGCTAATACTGGTCCAGGATAATCGGGATTCATGCCGATAACTTGATTGTGTCGGGTGTTTCCGGCGGCAAATACCCAAACCCAAGCGTGTAATTCCATACCTCTTTGCTTTGCGAGTTTGACAGCTGACGCGAGGGGGTCCCAGCCGCGAATCAAGGGGTTTTGTTGGGGTGCAACTTTACTTGGGTAGATGGGATAGCTGGCATTCAAGGTTTCAAAGAATACCGTATTAATCCCAGCTTGTGCCATGCGATCGAAAATCACCGCGAGCGATCGCTCACTTCCAGCTTTGACAATCGTGCCGCGATCGAGCCAAATCGAGCGAATTTCTGGCTGTGCTAATCTTCTATTTGTGGGAAACTGCTTCCACAATTCATTTTTGGTTGCTAACCACTGCTGACGGGCTTGATTATATTGCTTTTGAGAAATTAGCTGAGGTAAATTGTTGGCAATTTTACGAGCTTGTTCGGTATTTCGAGATGATGCTCCACCTTGGAGTGATGCGAATTGAGCTTGTTGTGCTTTTGCTGAGGAGGATTTGGGTGAAATTGCCGATGCTGATAACTGAGCGCTTTCAACCCGTCCAATCAGGTTTTTTAATTCTTGTTGGAGTGCGATCGCTTCACTTGCACTAATTGGTTTCTGGGAATTGGGGACAACATCCAAACGCACCGATTGTTCGAGTTGGTCGATTGCTTCATCGCTTCTAGGTGTATTACTAGGGAATCGCGCACTGGTGGTTGATTGATTGGGGTTGGTAGAAAAAATATTCGGGTTGATGCGGATTGGTTCTACTGTTGGTGTCGTGCCAGAATTTTGACTTAGAGAACCGGGTTTGGGTAATTCCGCGATCGATGTAATACAGCTTTTAGAACCATCAACTTTAGTCGAAGCTCCTGGGGGTAACTTGGTGTGACGGGCAATAGCTGCTCGCAACCATCCTGCATCTAAATCACTTGCAGCAGCAGTATCCACACCCCAACGCCAACCAAAAAATGTCGATCGCTCGGTGGCTAAAACTGCGGTATGATTATCTTTGGCATCCCATGTTGCCGCAGTTTGTGCGACTGCACTATCAGCAATCACAACACCACCGCGTACTTTTCCAAATACACCACCTTCTTTGACCCAATCTTGGGTGATTTTTTGTGGTGATGGTTGCAATTTCTGGATATCATTCAAACTAAAACCCCAATATCCACCGAGTAAAGCTTTCATTAACTGCCTGACTCCCGGTGCAGATAAACTACCCACCGGACCACTAGCGATTAACCTACCACCTTTGCTCATCCATTCTTCAAGTGCGATCGCTTGTGCTGGACTGAGGGTTTCCACATTTGGCAAGAATAACACTTTGCGATCGCCCCAATCAGCAGACGACCTAATTGCATCCAGGGAAACCACGCAATACTTCACTCCCGCAGCTTGTAAACGATTCGCAATTCCTCCCCATTGACCAGAATTTTCTTGACTGTAAACTATAGTTAAATTTGTGTCAGAATTAGTATTTTGGGCTTGAGCCGCAACTGGTAAAATATTGATTATACTAAAAATAATAAATTGTAAATAAACGAAAAATAAGTCATTTTTTCTAATCTTATTTCTTGGATTGTGTCGAGCTTTTCCCTGCTTCTTCAAATTCCTACTCCTCTTGTGATTGGTTAATAGTTAATATACTCATCCTAAAATTATCTATAAAAATTATTTCTTTATTTCTTTCTTCTTTCCTCTGCGTCTTGGCGTACTCGGCGGTTAAAAAATCTTTTACTGTATTAAAAATAAGTAAACAGACATACAAAAATACAATTAGTAGCGAATTAAATTTACCACTAATTGATTTTTAATTTTGTATTCCGACTACTTCTTCAACAAAAAGCTTATCATTAACAGCTTAATTAATACAGGTATTTATTAACTCTTCCACACCTGCTACGGGAATAATTTTTGTACCTAATTTAGCAGCAACTTCCTCAACACTTATATCGTCTAAAAATAGCAATTCACCATGTTTAAGCATGACACTGGGCAATAAAATTCCATCATCAAATTCCTGCCCTTGTAACTTCAATAACAAATCATGTCCCGTCAACAATCCAGTCACACTAATATTTTGTCCCCAATAGTCACTTGACAAAGCACACATCCTAACTTCCAATCCCTCAACAGAATTTAAACGTTGCAAAATTGGTTGAAATGCCAATTCAACCGCGTTCCCAACCACCCAAGTAAACTTTCGACTTGATTTTTTTACAGACAAACTTGCTGGTAACAACTTATCTGCGATCGCATCAAATTGTTTGAGAAACAAGCGAATTGAACCGACACCATTATCAATTTGTGGATAATCCCCATATTCAGCTTCACATGGCAACTCCTCACCAGCAATCAAAAACCACTCATCTGCTAACCAAACCACAGGATAACCCCATTGCTGGCGAAATTCCTGCTGAAGACTCCGCACCTGTAAAATTACTTCTTTTGCCTTGGCAGGGGTAACAGGTACTAACTCATCTTCCGAGGGACGGAATCGAGTTAAACCCACAGGAACCACAGCTACGGATGCCACAGCCGGGGATTCTTCTGTATAAAAAGACGCTAAATCCCTAATTGTTTGTTCCAAATGTTCGCCATCATTGATACCAGGACACAAAACTACTTGTGCGTGTATTTGTAGTCTGCGCTCTTGAAACCAGCGAATTTGCTCTAAAATTTCTCCAGCACGCTGGTTTTTGAGTAACCGAATTCTGACATCAGGTTCCGTTGCATGTACTGATACATACAAAGGAGACAATCGCATAGCTTCAATGCGCTGCCATTCTTTTGCAGTCAAGTTAGTGAGAGTGAGATAGGAACCGTAAAGAAAGCTGAGACGGTAATCGTCGTCTTTAAAATATAAACTTTCGCGTTTACCAGGTGGTTGCTGGTCAATAAAACAAAAAGGGCACTTATTATTGCACTGGATTAAATTGTCGAAAAGTGCAGTTTCAAATTCCAGTCCTAAATCTTCGTCATAATCTTTTTCAATCTCGACATGATGAGTTTTACCCGATGTATCTACAACTTCGAGTTCGAGAAATTCATCCGCACACAAAAATCTATAGTCAATTAAATCACGGGGTTGACTACCATTGATACTCACGATCGCATCTCCAGCATCAAACCCAATTTCGGCAGCGATGGAATCAGATAATACTTTTGTGATTAGGGCAGGACGGATAGACATAAAATAAGGGGCAATGGGCAATGGGCAATGGGCATTGGGCAATAAAAAACAATTAATTATTAATTACTATCAACCAATTACCAACTAAGTACTATTTATTATCTATTATCTATGCCCCAATGCCCCATCCCCTATTCCCAATCCCCCATACTCTATTCCCAATGCCCCATCCCCTATCCCCCAATAAAAAATCCTTGTGCGATCGCAATTAAAATAGCCGTCCCAAATGCGAGACGATACCAAACAAATATCCAGTTACTGTTGCGTTGCAGGAATTTGAGCAACCAAGCAATTGATAAATAGGAAAATATAAACGTGGAAATAATGCCAACTATAAGCGGTAAAAACATCCCCTCTACTTGGAGAACATCTTTAGCTTGAACCAAAGTTGCGATCGCGAGTGTTGGTAAACCCAACAAAAACGAAAATCTTGCGGCAGTTTGTCGCTGTAAACCAATAAATAAAGCAGTTGTCAGCGTCGAACCCGAACGGGAAGCACCAGGCAACAGCGATATCATCTGACCTAAACCCACAAGAATCCCATCTTTCACCTCCACATCTTCAAACCCACGCTTACGAGAACCAATTTTTTCAGCCAAACCCAAAAGCGTTGCCATCACAATCGACATAATTGCGATCGTTAACGGACTTTCTAACTCGACTTTTAAAATTTTCAGCACCAAACCACCCAACAACGCAGGAACAGCCCCAATTGCAATTCCCATAAACATCTTCCATTCATATCGCTGCCATTCCTTGCGTTGAAAGGCTAACCAAGCACCTTCCAAAATATTGCGGATATCATTCCAAAAATACATCAACACCGCAAACACACTACCAAGCTGAATCGCATCAACAGCTTCCTTTTTCCAAGCATCCCAATGTAAAACATCCCGGAATATAATCAAATGTGCCGTACTGCTAATGGGCAAAAACTCCGTAATCCCCTGCACAATCCCCAAAATAAAACCCTGAAACACTTTCACAATCAAACTTGGTTCGCTCGCTGTTGCACTACCCGCAGCTTGCATTAAGTGATTTCCCAGAGGATGTAAAAAATCAATTCCACCCGCAACAAATATTATCCCCATTTAGTTAAACTCCAAAAACGGATGCATAGCTGTACAAAAACGAATTATCCAACTTTACGTCCTCATAGTCAGTTATTCCGGGAGACATATTTGTTAAGAATGGGTAATGGTTAATTGGTAATGGTTACTTGGTAATGGTTAATTGGTAATGGTTAATTGGTAATGGTTAATGGGTAATGGTTAATTGGTAATGGTTAATTGGTAATGGGTAATGGACAACGTAGAGACGACCCGATGGGTCGTCTTCCTCTATTCCCCACACCCAATATTTATGTATAATAAAAATGCCCCTGGGGGGGGATTCTCGATTATGGTATCTTAAATAAGATAAAGTTAAGTAACAAATATTAAAATTAAAAACAAATTAAAAATCTTGCTTAATACCACTTTGATGACTACAGCCTTGTCCCCATACACAACATCTACCCCAACATTAGAGAACATTAAGGAAGACATACAAGATTACGAGGAAGAACTCGCAATTATTCCCCTATCTCCCTTACTTCCTTACTCCCTTACACCTCCCCTATCTCTTCTCATCTTCGGCATATCTGTTTTTTTAGTCACAGTGCCAGTATTTATCGAAGCCCCTTTAGTCAGAACCCTACCTTGGATAAGCGTTGCTCTGACAGGGTTTTGGGTTTGGCTGAGTTTGTTTCTAATGTCCCGCAGCAACACATACGTGTGGGGAGATTTATTGTTCGGCTTTAGCTGGAGTTGGCTAACAGGTTCAATTTATTGGGGTTGGTTACGTTGGGAACCCCTATGGCATTTGCCCATAGAAGCGATCGCATTACCTTTTGCTATCTGGTGTTTATGGCGAGGTTGGGGCAAAGTTGGTAACTGGTTCTACTTAGGTTCCTTATTTGGAACTGTGTTAACCGATGTTTACTTTTATTTAACAAACTTAATGCCTTACTGGCGGCAGATAATGAATGTCGAAGCGGAAATTGTGCCGTCAAT
The DNA here is from genome assembly GCA_012034595.1 of Calothrix sp. CSU_2_0. Lineage (GTDB taxonomy): Bacteria > Cyanobacteriota > Cyanobacteriia > Cyanobacteriales > Nostocaceae > Brunnivagina. Next base: position 24,673 of record JAAUPE010000028.1, read on the forward strand.
TTTAAAAGCAGCTTTAGTCCAGGTACAGACACCTTTAGGGCAATTATGGGCACTAATTTTGGGAGTTCTACTATTATCGGTAGGATTTTTACCTTTAGCTCGACAGCAAAATCATTGGTATGCTTTTGGAGGTGCAGTTCTCAGCACCATTTTGGTTGATACCCTGTTTTTGCTCGCTGCTGTTTTTGCTTAAAAATCATCCTTCTAAGAAATTACATAACTTAGCAAAAATGTCATGAAATACAGCCAAGTTTATAGATTTTAGTTAATTTTTCGCAACAAATCTATTCAAACCCCTAACCTGTAAGTGTTTTGGGTGTTAATTAGCTGTATATTAGTTTCTGATAACTGCTGTGTTTTAATTTAACAATAGAAGTTTGTCACTCGTCCTGTTTGTTATGAGTTCGATGGAAAGAGGTGGAAACATCGTGAAACGATTGGCGCGTTTATTATCAATGCTGAGTTTGTTGGTAGCATCTTGGGGATGGTTGGGAACTGCTCAACCTGTCCAAGCTAGCACATTTGACCATTTTGCATTTCAATCTGCACCCGTTCTTGCGGTTGAAGAAGTCAAAGATTTGCGAAACCGGGCAGATGATGCGTTGGCAGAGGTTTATGGTAAAAAAATCGATTTAAATAATACCAATATTGCTTCTTTTCAGCGCTTAAGAGGACTTTATCCGACGCTCGCAAGTAAAATTGTCCAAAATGCCCCCTACAAGGATGTAGAAGATATTTTGAATATTCAAGGACTCAGCGAACGTCAAAAGCAAATCCTGCAAAATAACTTCGATAACTTTAGAGTTAGTGAAGTTAATACCGTCTTCACCGAGGGAGACGACCGTTATAACAACGGTATTTACCGATAAATTCTTTGGGAATGGGGAATGGGGGATGGGGAATGGGGCATAGGGGATAGGGCATGGGGGATAGAGAATGGGGTATTAATTAATAATTCTTAATTCCTGTTCAGACAAACCATAAGTTGTTTCCAGCTAATTCCCATTGCCCATTGCCCAATGACGCAACTTTGCTCAACGGGGGGAACCCCCGCACGCAAGTTGCTCCCCATTGCCCAATTCCCATTGCCCAATGCCCAATGCCCAATGCCCAATTTATTACCTTGTCTCAAAACAACATTCCCGATCGCTTTGATGTTTTAGTAGTAGGTGCGGGTGCGGCTGGACTCTATACCGCGCTCTGCTTACCCCAAAGCCTGCGTGTTGGCTTGATTACTAAAGAAACTGTTTCCTTATCTGCTAGTGACTGGGCACAGGGTGGTATTGCTGCTGCTGTTTCCCCTGAAGATTCGCCGAAATTGCATGTTGAAGATACTTTGCGGGCTGGTGCGGGATTGTGCGATCGCACGGCTGTGGAGTTTCTCGCCGAACATGCCCCCGATTGTATTCAGTCTTTAGTCAATCTTGGTGTCGCTTTTGACCGTCACCATCAAAATTTAGCATTAACCCTCGAAGCCGCTCACTCGCGTCACCGCGTTCTTCATGCTGCCGATACAACGGGACGGGAAGTCACTACAACTTTAACGGCGCAAGTTCTCAAACGTCCGAATATCCAGGTGATTCAGCAGGCATTAGCGATTTCATTATGGCTGCATCCAGAAAGCGGACGCTGCCAGGGTATTAGTATATTTTACCAAGGGCGCATCACTTGGGTGAAAGCAGCAGCCGTTGTCATGGCAACTGGTGGTGGTGGTCAAGTATACGCGCAAACAACCAACCCGGCGGTAAGTACTGGCGATGGAGTTGCGATCGCTTGGCGACATGGGGCGATTTTACGGGATTTGGAATTTGTCCAATTCCATCCCACTTCCCTGACCAAACCTGGTGCAGACCACTTTTTAATTAGCGAAGCGGTACGAGGTGAAGGGGCACATTTAGTTGACGATACCGGAAGACGGTTTGCCTTTGACTATCACGAAGCCGGAGAATTAGCCCCCCGCGATGTCGTCAGTCGAGCTATCTTCAACCATCTCCAAAAAACAGCCCCAGACCCAGCCACAGCCAATGTCTGGCTGGATATGCGTCCTATCCCGGCTGAAAAAATCCGTCATCGCTTCCCCAATATTGTCAAAGTTTGCCAGCGATGGGGCATAGATGTATTTGCGGAACCGATTCCTGTGGCTCCGGCAGCACATTACTGGATGGGTGGCATTGTCACAGATTTGACTAATAAAACAAACATTCCAGGGCTGTATGCGGTCGGTGAAACCGCTAGTACTGGAGTACATGGAGCTAATCGCTTGGCAAGTAATTCCCTACTTGAGTGCATTGTTTTTGGTGCCCAGATGGGAAATATCGAAGATGAGGTGTTAGCAATGCGGGAGAAGTTGACATTACCTACATCTGCACATAAATCTTCATTTGAAATTTCCGCAGATGAATGTCTAAAAATGCAAGCCTATCTCAACGACTTGCGGGAAAATATTCCCCGTCTGATGTGGCAAAGTGCTGGTATTTGCAGACAACAGCAAACTATGGAAGATGCTGTCTCCTTAACTCAAACTTGGCAGCGTGAATTTGCCGCTTTACCAATTACTCAATTTCTAACTACCTTAAATCCTGGGGATTCAGCAACTTTCCCAGACTCTAGCGACATACCCAAAGCTGAAAAATATTTGCGATCGTGGGCAGAAACCCAAAATCTTCTAGATATAGCCTACCTAATTCTCAAAAGCGCAGCCTTCCGAACCGAAAGCCGAGGTGGACATTATCGTCTCGATTTTCCCGAACCTGTAGCTGATTGGCAAGTACATACATTAGTGCAAAACAATACTTGCTTCAAATCTCCGACAAAGGTTGAGGATTAGTAGAGCCATTTTAAAACCAATCGCCATTCTTTACCTAGTCCCACTTCCATGTTCGCTATCTGGTCCACCATAATTGGGTGGTTGGTACTCATCACTAAATGGAGATTCAGGTTGAACTGGTTTTGTAATTAGGTTATCAACTTCGGTAACAAGGTAATTGCTTCTAGATGCATAATTGAATTTTGCGGCATCGGCAATTCTTGGTAATATTAAATGCGCTCCGACGAAAAAGATAATCGCACTAGTTATTCTTAAACTTGCCAACATAAGCCCTGTAGACCCCCTGTTTTGTGGCTATTTATATTGCGGTTTTGTTAAATTGCTCGACTAAAAAAGTTTTGAAAATTTCAGCGTCGATCGAGTTTTGATTCTTAACTAGCTCGGCTTTTTTACTTGGAGATGCTTCGGTGGAAATTACCAAGCGGTAATTTCGGATGACAAATTATGATGGTTCTTAATTTTTTGTTTAATTCTTCACACAAAAAATATTAAAGCATTAACCTCCTTCTTTTACATCACCCTTAAGGGTGATACAACAATGACACATCAGGCTACTTCTGCTTCATCGCATCTTAATCGTTTCCCGTAAAATTATGCTGTCTACCCAAATACGTATTTAAGGAAATTTACAATTGATTAAACTTTTTTAGTAGAATATTAAGGATTTTAATATTAGAAAAAATACCGGATTCTGAGGATGACATGTTGCCAAAATGGCAAGTAGGGATATTTTAATAAGTCAGTGCCATAATTAGAAACTTCCAAGAAACAAACAATTAAGTTTCCCGATTAAGCAAATATGTAGCGATTTTTACCCATGTGTTTGGCGCGATACATGGCAGAATCAGCTTGTTTAATTAATGTTTCTGTATCTTGACTATTGAGTGGGTAGATGCTGATACCGATACTGGCGGAGACTCTAGCAACATTACTTTCTAGGGTTATTGGCTCTGCGATCGCAATCAGTATTTTTTCAGCGACTCGTGCGGCGACATCTTGCTTCGGTATTGCCCGGAGAATAATTGTAAATTCGTCACCCCCAAGACGGGCAACTGTATCGCTGGCACGGAGAATATTATTTAGTCTGCCAGCAATAGTGACTAACAAGCGATCGCCCATTTCGTGTCCCAAGGTATCGTTGACCTGTTTGAAACCATCTAAGTCAATAAATAACAACGCTACCATCAAATCGTTGGTTTTAGCCCAACTGAGGGATTCTTCGAGTTGTTCGGCGAATAATTTACGGTTGGGTAAACCAGTCAAGGGGTCGTGATAGGCTAAATAACGCAGACTGTCTTCTCGTTGTTTGAGTTCGCTATTGGAGCGGAATAACTCAGCCGCAGTTTGTTTGAGGTCTTCCTCTATTTGCTTACGTTTGGTAATATCGCGGATTACCCCAACTAAAAAATAATTGCCCGCAGCATCTTTGTGAAGCGATCGCTTTGTGGCAATTGAGTAAGCATTGCCCCTGGAATCGGTTAATTCTTCTTCGATTTCGTGGGGTTGTTTGGTTTGCAAAACTTGTTCATCGGCAGCATGAAAAGCATCAGCTTGATGTTTGGGAAAAAAATTATAATCAGACTTCTCAAGTAAAACTTCCTTGGGATAACCAATCAAATTACAATAAGCTTCGTTTAAAACAATCCACTCGTGTTTATTATTCTTCACAAAAACAGGATCGGGGATTGTGTTGATGACTTGGTGTAAAAATTCTTTGGAACGTTTAAATTCATCTTGAATGTAAGCTATTTGACAAGTCGCTACTAGGGTCGAACCCCACAAACCGAGTAAACCCGGCACAATTGGCATCCACCAACCATCAAGAAAGAGGATAAAAGCGCAACCCGCAAATAAGAAGCACAAGCTGACAATTGTCGCAAAGCTAGCGGTAATACTTTTAATTCGCCATCTAGTGATAGCACCCAAATAAGCACAAACGAGAATCCACAGCCATTCTAAGGGATTTGACCAAACTTTGATTAAGGGTCTGCCATCGAGTGCGGCTGCAATCAACTCGTTGGTAAAATGAGCCTGTAACTCTACACCTGCCATTGTCCTTGCCGAACCCATTAGGGGACTCGAAAAGGGAGTTTGGACGTAATCTTGCAAAGAAGGAGCAGTCGAACCGATTAAAATAATGCGATCGCGAATCCAATTTTCGGGTACGCGATCGGCTAGTACTTCGCGCAATGGAATTTTGCGAAAACCCCAAGGTTCTGGTTTGCAGGTTTCGCAACTCGACGAGGAAAAATTCGCTAAAATTTGATAGCCCTTATTATCAGCACCGACATAAGAGCCGTCGGAGGGTTGAAAACGCTTAAATACAGCTTTGCCTAATTGTAAATACTCTGGATTATTGCTCGAAGCTTTGGGAGTCACCTGATAAAATTTGAGGTACTCTTTTGCTAATTTTAATGAAAAGCTTTCGTGAAGCTGATTGCCGATATGCCAATAAAGTAAATTTCGCCGTACTTTACCATCTGCATCCAGCACAACATTATTAAAACCAACCCGATTTTTATCTAGGTCTTCCGGTGGAGAAACCTGCTGTTCCTGATTCTGCGAAAGCTTTTCGATGCCGATGATATTCTTTTTTGTAAAAGCCTTAGCTAACTCTTCCCGACCATTTCCCACCTTTAAATCACGATAAATATCCAAGCCAATTATGCGAGGCTGATATCGATCTAGTTTGGTTAATAAATCAGCAAGTAAATTATCAGGTAAAGGCCAAGTTCCAATTGACCTCAAGGAAGGTTCATCAATCTCGACAATGGTAATCCGTTCGTTTGCGGGTTCCAAAGAGCGCATCTGAAAGAAGCGATCCCAAGCAGCCCATTCAAATGATTGCAATAAACCCAGCGATCGCAAGGCAATCACGCAGCTGGCAACGCCAAAAGTTGCAAGTAACTCTCTTTTTCCTTTGATTGAGGGTAGCTTTATTCCCAACAATAACATCCTCAGGCGCTTGTCTAGGTGCTTTCTCATTCTCATCACCCTCTTCCATCACCCAGTCAGGAGACTTTTTATCATTCCTTGATAGATAGTTACTACGTAATCAATGCAGCAACAACTACAGGTGTATGGGCATTTTTGGGGCTTTGTCAACATTATCATCAAAGCAAATTGCAAAATCTAATCTTCCCACACTGGTGTCAGTTTGAATGTAAAACCTGGCAAGTAGTAGTAATCGCTTATAGGTATGTATATATTAGCTGCAAGTTACAAATAATCGGATGATAATAATTATTTATGGCTCAAATTGGGTATTGGGTATAAAATTACCTCTAAAAAATAAATAAGGTACAGCAGAACTGTACCTTAGTATAAAAGAGAAATCTTACCACCGACTTACTTAAAATATTTAAAGTTTCGTGGTCCGGTATAACCTGTTAATTTGGCTAATTCATCCAAATTTTGCACCCCACTATATTGTTTACCATTAATAATCCAGGTGGGGAAGCCTTTGATACCTGCGTCTTTGCACTCTTGTGGTTTTCCTTTCGGACTTTGGGCAGCACATTCTGTTTTGATATTGCTTTCGGAAATAATTTTTTCAGCTTCTTTGCCAAAGATTAATTTTTGCTCGTGACAATGGGGACACCAAAAAGCGCTGTACTCTTTAGCTCCAGATTTGACTAAATGCTGTGCCAGTTGAATTTCTGCGGCTCCGGAAGTAGTTGTCACTTCCCAGCCAAATTCAGGGTTGGGTTCTCCGACTTTACCCGGAGTGGCATCAAATATTATTCTTCCACCTTTGCCAGCACCGGATTCGGCAATTTGGACTGCTTCTGGTGAAACTTGCCCTAACTGAAGTTTTCCACCTTTGCCAATACCGCCATAAATACCCAAAGTTGTAATTAGTGTCACCATCCCCACAATGATTCCGGTGAAGAATATTTGCCCAAAATCTTCCCAGGAACGACCAATAATCGTCAGTACCAAAAACGATAGTGAAAAGGTTGCTGAAGCAATACAGTAGGGACAAAGAGCTTGGAGACGGAATGCCATGACAAACATTAAATAAGCGCTAAAAACCGTCATGGCGATCGCGCCAACGAGCAATAGCAGCCATGTCACATTTTCCAGCTTTTTGCGCTGCTCTTTATTTTCTTCAGGTTTAATTGCCAGGGGGAGCAAGGCAAATATCACCATGCTCAGGTAAGCCAAAAGTCCATAAATTGGCAGTGGAATACCCGAACCAACGGGAATTTCTGCCCAAGGGCTAGAAAGAACGTCATTACAACCTGCCTTTCCAGCAGTTTCGGCAACACAAGCGACGGCACCTCCGGTTAGCTTCTCATAGGTGAGATAGGCAGTGGTTAAGGCACCTAGTCCAGCGATCGCAGCAATGATAGTGCGCGAATAGCGATGAATCCAGGGAGTAGAACGTCGGCGAATCATATATCTATAACTGGGAATGGGGAATGGGGCATGGGGCATGGGGCATGGGACATGGGGGAATATATAATTATTGTTAGATTATTCGTTCGCTTATTTCCTTTCTCCTCATTGCCCATTGCCCTACTCCCTATTTTACTGATGTAGTTTTACCGAGGGTATTGATTTACTCTCGTCTTTTAAATTTCGGCTTTGCCGAGCAACCTCGACAAATTGGCTGACGCGGTTAGGGTCAATTGGTTGCTCAATTTTTCCTTGCCGTTTCAGCGAACTGGAAACGATCGCTCCATCCGCAGCCTGCATAAGTGTAGCAATATTATCTAAATTTGCTCCACTACCAATAAAGACTGGTGTCCCATTGGCTGCTGCCGATGCTAGTTCTAAGTCTTGTAGGTCGGGAGGACTACCCGTTGCCCATCCAGATAGAATCACGGCATCGGCTAATCCCCGTTCGATCGTATCTTTAACGGCAACCGTTAGGTTGGGAGAACTTAAGGGACGGGCATGTTTGACTAGCACGTCGGCAAAAATTTTGACATCGCTGCCCAATTCACGCCGATATCGCAATAATTGATGGGCTTCCCCTTCGATTAGTCCTTGGTCGGTTGCCATGACTCCCGTGAGGACGTTGACACGAATAAATTGTGCCCGCACGCAGCTTGCGATCGCGAGTGCACTTTTACCATCGTTCCGCAACACGTTTAAACCGATTGGCTGGGTCACTAAATTCTGGATTCGCTGCACCACCACCGTCATGGCACTGACAATTGCTGGATCGACCTGATTTTTGGTAAAGGGTGCATCGAAGAAATTCTCGACGATGATACCGTCAACACCCCCACTAGCCAGGGCTGCTGCTTCTTGTTCGGCACGGTCAATCACCGCTTTTAAATTTCCTCCCCAACGGGGTGAGGTTGGCAGTGGTAGCAGGTGAACCACGCCAATAATTGGTGTTCGGGTTTTAAATAACTGATATAAGTCCACGTCTTTAAATTAAACCGCTTTGCGGATTCCATAGGAGGCAGCCCCAGATCGGTTTTGTCAAAGTAGAGCTTGTTTCGGGTTTTCCTTTTGTCACAACTACCGTACCATTTAGGGGCTGAGATTCCAGAGTCGAGAGTCTATATACTATTAACCCTTAATTCTGAACCCTGAGCGATCGCAAAAATTAGGAAAAAGTTTGTTTTACTATTGGTCGGTTTTATGCGTCCCTCCTAAGGAGGAATTTGCCGTTAAACCTTCCATAAGATATGTTAAGATAGGAGTTGGCTACAAGAGGAGCTTGCCACTCATTCGACGCAACATTACCATTCTTTGGTAGAGCGACTACCTTTTTTGTAATTACCCAAAGCTGAAAATGCCTTCTAGGTAATTACTTAGGTGTAATCTGTTCTCAAAGTCTAGCCGCGTCATCTAACGAGTTGGTTACTAGCAGCCCGCAGTTTCATGCTTTCCCAAGCAAAGGTTGCATTACCGCTTGCGCTTTTCTAAATTGCGCTGGCGATTTACCCAGGGTTGCGACATCCTTTTGAATACGCCACAGACATGAATAATTTGCATTTATGGCAATTTATTAATGTCATCCAGAGGGCGACTTCCCGAAGGGTAGATTTACAACGCAGTAGCTGCGGTAATGTAAAATACCAACAGCTAATTTTTTAAACAAAAGTCACAAGCGACTAATTTACCCTGAGAATCTTTGTTTTTCCTCTGGAAAACAGTTAGATACGCACATCATAACATGTTCTCGAAGTTGTTTAAGAGCATGGGTCTTGCGTTCAAAAGCGCAGAACTGAGCAAGAAGAAAGCATTTGAAAATCTCACTTTTGATTAATTGAGAAGCAAATGTTGTTTTTTAGATGTTCAAAGATAGCGAGCAGATGATGCCAAAATTTTTAGCAAACAAGAAAAAACCAGAAGAAATTTTCAATATATGGGTGATAAGCCAACGATTGCAATTTCTCATCTAGGCTGCGAGAAAAACCGAATTGATACAGAACACATGCTGGGGCTGCTTGTAGAAGCAGGATACGGCGTAGATAGTAATGAAGATTTAGCCGATTACGTTATTGTCAACACCTGTAGTTTTATCGAGGCAGCGCGGGAAGAATCCGTTAGAACCTTAGTTGATTTGGCGGAAGCGAATAAAAAAATCGTCATCACTGGTTGTATGGCGCAGCATTTCCAAGAACAATTGTTGGATGAGCTGCCCGAAGCTGTGGCTGTAGTTGGAACTGGCGATTATCACAAGATAGTCGATGTTATTCAGCGTGCCGAGAATGGCGAACGAGTCAAAGAAGTTAGTGCCGAACCTACATATATCGCGGATGAGTTTACACCGCGCTATCGCACAACTACCGAAGGTGTAGCTTATTTAAGAGTCGCAGAGGGATGCGATTATCGTTGTGCATTTTGTATTATTCCTCATCTACGGGGGAATCAGCGATCGCGTACTATTGAATCGATTGTGGCAGAGGCAAAGCAACTAACCTTGCAAGGGGTGCAGGAAATTATCTTGATTTCCCAAATCACTACCAATTATGGTTTAGATATATATGGCAAACCACAATTAGCTGAATTGCTGCTTGCCTTAGGGAAAGTTGACATACCGTGGATTCGGATGCATTATGCTTATCCGACAGGACTTACCCCTGATGTGATCGAGGCAATTCAACAAACACCTAATGTTTTGCCTTACTTAGATTTACCCTTACAACACTCACACCCAGACGTTCTCCGTGCGATGAACCGTCCCTGGCAAGGACGGGTTAATGATGCAATTATTGAGAGCATCAAAGCCGCAATTCCAGATGCGGTAATGCGGACAACGTTTATTGTCGGCTTTCCTGGAGAAACCGACGCTCACTTCGACCATTTAATGGAATTTGTCCAACGTCATGAGTTCGATCATGTTGGAGTATTTACTTTTTCACCAGAGGAAGGAACAAAAGCTGCCACATTACCTAATCAAATAACACAAGAAGTAATGGAAAAAAGGCGTGATGCCTTAATGGCGCTTCAGCAACCGATTTCACTCCGAAATAACCAAAAACAAATTAATCGAATTGTGGATGTCCTGATCGAACAGGAAAATCCCGAAACAGGAGAATTAGTCGGTCGTTCGAGTCGCTTTGCCCCAGAAGTCGATGGGCTTGTATACGTTCGCGGGCAAGCTAAATTGGGAACCATTGTCCCAGTTGCAATTCAAAGTGCAGATGCATATGACCTTTACGGTCAAATAGAGAATAACTAGTTTGTTGTTAATGGTTAATAGTTAATGGTTAGTGGTAAGATTACCGACTAATTAATTAATATCGATTTTTCAGTACCAATTAACTAATACCTAATACCAATTAACTCAAAGCAACTAACTAATATCGAATACCTATTACCACAGAAAACCCTTAGGAGAATTAATGAATCCTTCCTTTTCAGAATTAGGACTATCACAAGAGCGCGTTCAACAATTAGAAAAACTCGGTTTTACCGAACCAACACATATTCAAGCACAAGCAATTCCCCATTTATTAAATGGACGCGACGTTGTTGGACAGTCACAAACCGGAACAGGTAAAACTGCTGCTTTTTCCCTACCAATATTAGACAGGTTAGATGTAAAAAATCGTGCCGTACAAGCTTTAGTTTTAGCACCAACCCGCGAACTTGCCATCCAAGTCCACGATGCCGTTGCTACCTTCGTTGGTGAAACCGGACTGCGGACTGTGGCAATTTATGGTGGACAGTCAATTGAGCGGCAAATTATGCAACTCAAACGGGGTGTACATGTGGTTGTGGGGACACCTGGACGTGTAATCGATTTACTCGATCGCGGTTGCCTCAAGCTTGACTCCGTGCGTTGGTTTGTCTTGGATGAAGCTGACGAAATGTTGAGCATGGGTTTTATCGATGATGTCGAGAAAATTCTTTCCCAAGCTCCTAGCGAACGGCAAACAGCTTTGTTTTCGGCAACAATGCCACCAACAATTCGCCAGTTGGTCAACAAATTTTTAAATGACCCTGTAACCGTCACAGTTCAGCAACCCAAAGCAGCACCGACCAAAATCAACCAAGTCGCTTATGTTGTGCCCCGCAACTGGAGCAAAGCCAGAGCATTGCAACCGATTTTGGAAATGGAAGACCCCGAATCGGCGTTGATTTTCGTGCGGACTCGTCGAACTGCTGCCGAACTCACCAATCAGTTACAATCTGCCGGTCATAGTGTCGATGAATACCACGGTGACTTATCGCAACAAGCAAGAGAACGTTTATTAGGTCGTTTCCGCAATCGCCAAGTGCGTTGGGTGGTAGCAACTGATATTGCGGCTCGTGGTTTGGATGTTGACCAGTTGTCCCATGTAATCAACTTTGATTTACCCGATAGTGCGGAAACCTACGTTCACCGAATTGGTCGAACTGGACGTGCAGGGGCAGAAGGAACAGCGATTTCCTTAGTGCAACCATTTGAGCGTCGCAAGCAGCAAGCTTTCGAGCGTCATGTGCGTCAATCTTGGCAAATTGTGCCAATTCCCACCAGGGCACAAATCGAAGCCCAACACATTCAAAAATTGCAGGTACAAGTACGGGAAGCCTTGACTGGAGAGCGTTTAGCTTCATTTTTGCCAATTGTGCGCGAATTGAGCGAAGAATATGATGCCCATGCGATCGCAGCCGCAGCTTTACAACTAGCTTACGACCAAACCCGTCCAGCTTGGTTACAAAATGAGGATATCCCCGAAGAAGATTCCTCCCCTAAACCCAAACTTCGCAGTGGTGGTTCTTCCCGTCGCGATCGCGATTATGGCGATCGCGATCGTGGTTCCCGTCGTTCTTGGTCATCTGACTCGGAACGTGGTGAAGGTGGACGAGGTGGTTCTGGTAAACCCAAGTTACGCGGTGGTTCGACAACAAATACCCGTCGTGAATCTTCATCTTCGGTAACACCTGTGAAGAAGTATGGCTCCACTAGCACTGCTCAAGAGTAAAGTCATTAAATGCTACATAGATTAGCTAAGTAGCATTTTCACCGCTTTATGACTCAAGAAGCTTGTAAATAAAGGGTGTGTAAAAATAAGGCGACTCGCCGATTAGTATTAAGCGGCAACAAAGGATAGACTGTTGTATTTTTTGTAGGTTAGATACGTCAGGGATTTTCTTCTATCCTTTCTGTTGTCAACAGTTGCCTTATAACACCCATCTTCTAAGTCAAAAATATCGTCCAAAATCAAGGTAAATTATCGGGGTCAATACCTTGCGATCGCAAATATTGCGCTAGTCTGTCAGCTCGTTCCTGTTGTGTATCGGCTCGTTGACGTTCCTGTAGCAATTGTTCTGCTAACTCCGTAGGTATTAGTAATTTTTCTTTTGTATCCATACGATAAAATCCTAATAATTGCTCTTCAACTTTTATCTCCAGTTCTAAAGGTTGAGATTGTCCATCGGTAATTAGTTGATAAGTTTCATCTCGCAAACGATATCCCCGCAATTTTTCAGCTATCCATTCCCCTTTCGGATCGAATAGCCAGTATTCTAAAATTCCTAATTGTTCGTAGAGAGTTTTCTTTTGTTCTTGGTCTTGGTTTTGAGTTCCTTTAGAAGTCATCTCAAACACCACTTGTGGAACTTGACCCTCTTCCCAAACTTTATAATTATCTCGACCACCAGGTTGGACATCAAAAATTACCATTACATCTGGTGCAACCCTTAAGCGAGGAAACCCTTGAGAATAGTACAAAAACTGATTTGCTAAGACAGTTGCTTGCTTGCCTGTTAGGTACTGTTTTAATACTTCTAGGGTAGTTAAGATTGCGTAGAGATGCACATAAGTTTCTGCCACAGGTTCACCGTCAGAACTGGGATATTCAATGTTTGGATCGCTTAAGTCGATTGCTATGGTCATAGATTTTCCTCCGACCGAAACTTAAGATGAGTTATGATATTAAAAATATTTTATCGAAACAAATCGGCATTATTCCCAAAAATTATGCGATCGCTCGATAGTTGCATCGCACCCTTTATAATTTGGGTGTAATTAATTCTAAAGTTGGAAAATAAGTCCGATAGCGATTAACATCCCTAGTTAAAAGCATCATATCTGTAATCACAGCATGAGCGCCAATATAAAAATCAGGTAGGGGAGAAGTCTTATTTCCACCTCTTTGACAATATTGCCAGAAACATTTTCCTGCTAAAAATGCTGCTTCCCAAGGTAAATCTAAACGTCGAATAAAACTAACAGGTAACCTGTCCTTTGGATGTAATTTTCATTGTTGGGTAGATGAGTAAGAATATTCTTACACAAAGACACAGCTAAATCACGAGCGTTCCAGATAGTGCGATCGCTACCTGGAGCTTGAGACAGCTAGCTCGAAAATGTTACCAGTATTTGCTAGTTGTCGCTTTTGTACAGCCACCTTTTAGGCTTAAACAATCAAACAAGAGTTCTGCATAAATTTAAGTATTCAAGTTTAAGATTATAAATTATACTTAGTTTTTAAAGCCATAAGATTAAAATGAAATCCTTAACCTGAGGATATTCACACCTTAGATATAGCGTGTTAAGTCTCTATTTCGACTGAGAATCACATATGAATACTGGTGAGCCTTCGATTACTTATTTCATTCATAGATTAGCTTGTGTTGAAACCAAGAATATAGGAAGAGGAACTCGTATCTGGGCTTTTGCCCATATCTTACCTAATGCAATTATCGGTGAAGATGTTAACATTTGCGATCATACTTTTATTGAAAATGATGTGGTCATAGGTAATAGAGTCACTATTAAATGTGGTGTTTACCTTTGGGATGGAATTCGTTTAGAAGATGATGTGTTTGTGGGACCAAATGTAGCATTTACAAATGATAAGTTACCCCGCAGCCGAAAATATTTGGATAAATTTCCTGAAATAATAGTTCGAGAAGGTGCCAGTATTGGTGCGAGTGCAGTTATTTTACCTGGTATTGCAATCGGAAAAAATGCCATGATTGGAGCAGGAGCGGTAGTCACTCATAATGTGCCAGATAATGCAGTTGTTGTAGGTAATCCAGCACGAATTATTAGGTTTATAGAAGTAGATTAAATGTATACAGATAAGCAAGTGTTATCGATAGTTGTACCTCTTTATAAAGGAGAATGCTTCCTTGATAAATTGGTTTGGGAATTAGAGAGTTTTGCCTTAAATAATCAAAATATTATTAGTTTAGAGATAATATTTGTTGATGATGGTTCACCAGACCAAACGTTTGAAGCCTTAAAAAAAATTTCTCCTCAAAATTTTACATGGAAAGCAATTAGGTTATCCAGAAATTTCAAATCATATATAGCTATTTTAGCTGGGATACAAGAAAGTAGCGGCTACTATATCACTTTTTTACCTCAAGACTTACAAGAATCACCTGAAGTTACAGCAGCGTTACTAGCGGAAATTAAGAGTGGGTATGATGTAGTGTGGGCTGTTCGTGGAAGCCGTTCCGATCCTTGGTTAGAAAAGCTGTTATCAAAGTGTTTCCATAAGTTAATGCACCAAATATGGTCTAGCTGGCCTCAAACAGGTGCAGATGTTTTTATGATAACTAAACCTATCGCAGATATTTTACTCAATATCCAAGAAAAAAATTCCCACATTACAGGTCAAATACTTTGGATGGGTTTCCGACAAACTCATATATTCTATAACCGTAGTTCTCGTAAAATTGGTAAGTCTGGTTGGACTACTTTTAATAAAATCAAACTAGCGATCGATATTATTACCCAGTTTTCTTATGCTCCTATTAAAATTTGTAGTATTTTAGGTGTGACAATAGCAACTTTAGGGTTTTTATACGGAATTTTTATATTAATTAACAAATTATTTTTTGGGGTTAATGTGGAAGGATGGGCTTCTGTAATGTTGGTAATTTTATTGATTGGTGGTATGCAAATGATTTTTTTAGGTGTAATTGGAGAGTATTTGTGGCGCACTTTTGATGAAGTTCGCAAGCGTCCTACATATATTGTGATGGACAGAATAAATTAGTTATATTTCATTTGTTTTATATTGATAAATTAAACATTTTCAGGCAATGAATTATATTTATCGCAGCTATCCTCTGGTTATACTAATTTTACAGAATTTAATCATCTTTTTTAGGCATTACTTTATGGGTGCCGGATTCCCTTGGGATTTTTCGATGGCTTACTATGCCATGACAGCCTTTTGGACAACTGCAATTAAATTCGGTACTTTTCCTCATTGGATTCCCTTTCAGTCGATGGGATATCCTTTTAGTATGAACTTGCAATCTGGGATATATTATCCTCCTTTATGGGTTTTTCCAATTTTTAATATTCAATATACTTTGCAAAATGCTGTTAGGTTTCAATGCCTTCATATTTTATTTGGAAGCATTGGGATGTTTTTATTATTAAGAATAAATTTTAAATCAAAATATGCCTTGATTGGCGCTATTGCATTTCAGTTCTTTGGTGGCTTTTATTCTAACTCTCAGCATGTTGATATTATTCGAGCTTATGCATTAGCTACATGGCTATTTTATGCTTGTACGCTCGATAATTCTCATCAGCCAAGACTATTGTTTCGTAATTTACTTATATCTCCTATTCTTTATCTCTTAGCGACTGGTGGATATCCGGGAAATTTTATCTCAAGTCTTTTTGTCTTGAGTATTTATATATTATTGCAGTTAGGTTCTTATCTAATAATTAATAAAGAAAGCAAAAAATACACAAAACTGCTGTGCTACTAGTAATGACTTTTGGTCTGATGATACTAGGTATTTGCATGGCATCTATACATTTGGGTCCTGCGTGGCTATACAGGGGAGAATTAACTAGGCATGAAACTTCTTATGGACTAGAAAAACTGGGATTGTGGCTAGAACACATACCAGGTTTGTTTTTATCTAGTAGATTGCTTCCTGGTGAAATTTCTATGACTTCTGCATATGTAACTTTGCCTATATTTTTCTTGCTATTTTTCATACCTTATAAGCAACTAAAAAAAAGGCTTATATACATAATTATTTTATGTCTAAGTCTCGCGATGGTTGCGGGTGAAAAATCGATGATTTGGTTGTTAATCAGCAAATTATTTCCGACTTTAAGCTTGTCGAGATTTCCGTCATCTGACTATAGAGTTTTTGTTGCCATAATGATGATTATTTTGTCTATTTCCGGATTAAAAAATATTTTAGATAAGGGAGTGATTCATCATTTTTATCAGCGTATATTAATCGCGTGTGCCTTAATTGTTTTAGGTTTATATTGGGGAATATATTCAGTTAGTGTTGTTCCTTTAATAGATAGTCCGATTAAACAAGAACTAGTCGCCCGATCGCAAGCACCTATCGTTTGTATAGTTACAATTTTGCTGATAGTATTTTTATTTAAAATTCAATCTAGTAAATTGCGATCGCACCAAAAAAAAATATTATTACTAACAATAGCTTTACTGACGATAATTGATGGAGCGCGGGTTACTTTAGATATGCTACCCATGTGGTTTGTAGAAAATTCTGCTGTTAAATATGTAGGAGAGTTTCCCCTAGTTAATAATAATAAAATAGTAACTTATGACATTTTTAAAAACTTACCTTTAAATCGTCCAAAAAGAGAAACAACCGACAATTATTTAGACTTTGCATGGAAAGGTTATCTCAACGGAACTTTTATGATGCAAGATTATGGAGGTACTGTTTTACAAAATCGCCAAATAATTGAAGAAAATGAAGTGTATAAAAATTATATGCTGATGGCTTGGAAACCAGTTTTTTTGGAACCAGCATTGGAATTATCCAAAGAAAAATTATTTAATCTAACTGATACTCTAAAAGATACTTTTAGCCAAGACTCATTAATTAAAAGCAATAAAGTAGTACAACAAATTTATGGCATTAATAATATCACTTACCAAGTTAGAATTGATAAAGAAACAGTTATGGTAGAGAATGAAACATATTTTCCGGGATGGAGTGCCATATTAATACCAGCAGATAATAGTAAAAAAATATTATTAAAATCTATTCCAATCAATAGAGTTTTTAGAGGATGGTTACTTCCACCTGGGAATTATGAAATGAAAGCAAGTTTTGAAATGCCTTATTGGTCGTTGCTGCGTAACTTTAGTGTTTTTTGTTTTCTAATATGGTCGATCTTAATTTTTAAGTATTCTCAGCCATCAATCGAACATTTTTTTTCAAAATTGAAAACTAGTCAACAAAAATTATCTTAAAAACAAATGAGTAGTGACCTATCCTTTCAAAAATATCTTGCTTCTTTTCGACGGCATATAATATTAATGGGAATAGCATTAGTTTTTTTATTTAGTGTTATCTGGCACTTGTATCCTACTTGTGTTAAATGTTGTGATGCTCATATCTAAGGCTTACCAGAATCGCGTAGTTGTATTCAGCAGGTATTTATTTCTCACCTGCTTTTGACATTAAACCACTATGCAATAAAATTTTTTGCCCTTAATGACCAGCTTTATTTGACAACTTACATACAGAATTTTTCTACACCCCTTCAGTAGTTTTGGCGATTAATTAATTGTATGTTTTTAGTGTCTTCTACCATAGGATTTATTAGATTAATTAAGTACCATTATAAACGTATCAAAAAAAACTTATTCTTCATAGTGACATCATTAATAATTGTAGTCTCTCTCATCCTTCCTCTACTTATCAGTGTTCTAAGTTTCCACCCATTTTTTGCAATAGGAATAAGCTATTTTATCGATGCTAATCTTAGCAAAGTTAATTTGAGATTATCTAGATTTTTGAAGACATCTGCTATATTTATGATGTTTGTCTTTTGTATGTTTTTGTTTTCTTTAAATATAGAGTCAACGTTTGCTCTGAGGCTTAATGGATAAAACAATGATTGAGAAATGCTACACTGTCAACTTACCAAAAATAAATGACCCTCGTGGTAATTTAACTTTTATAGAAAGTGGAAAACATATTGCTTTTGACATCAAACGAGTTTTTTACTTATATGATGTTCCAGGTGGTGCTAACCGTGCTGGTCATGCTCTAAAAAATTGTCAACAGTTTTTGATAGCCATGTCTGGCAGCTTCGATGTAGTGTTGGATGATGGCTACGAAAAAAAGCGTTTTCATCTCAACCGTTCCTACTATGGACTTTATATTTGTCCTATGATATGGCGAGAAATTGATAACTTTTCCTCTGGTTCTGTTTGCATGGTTTTAGCTTCTGCTTTTTATGATGAGGCTGACTATTACAGAGATTATGAGGAGTTTATAGCAACAGTGCGAGTTAAATAATGAAAGTACCGTTTCTAGATATGAAAGCTCCCTATCTCGAACTTCAGGAAGAAATCGATCTAGTATACCGTCGAGTAATGGACTCTGGCTGGTATATTCTTGGTAAAGAGGTAGAAGCTTTTGAGGCAGAATTTGCGGCTTATTGTGGTACTAAATACTGCATTGGTGTAGGAAACGGTTTGGATGCTTTACATCTAATTGTACGAGCTATGGGGATAGGTGCTGGGGATGAAGTTATTGTCCCAGCAAATACTTATATTGCTAGCTGGTTAGGTGTTTCTTTGGCTGGTGCTATACCTATTCCAGTCGAACCAGATGAGAAGACACATAATATTAATCCCCAGCAAATCGAAGCAGCTATTACAGAACGTACTCAGGCTATTATGGCAGTGCATCTTTACGGTCAACCTGCCGATATGGATGGAATTAATGCGATCGCCCAGCAATACAATTTAATGGTGATTGAAGATGCTGCCCAAGCTCACGGAGCGAAATATAAAGGCAAAAGGGTTGGTAGTTTGGGGAATGCGGCAGGTTTTAGTTTTTATCCAACTAAAAATCTTGCAGCTTTCGGTGATGGAGGAGCAATTACAACCAATGATGGGGATTTAGTAGATAAAATTCGGTTGTTGCGTAATTACGGTTCTCGTGTCAAATACGAAAATGAGATTCAAGGTTACAATAGCCGTCTAGATGAGGTTCAGGCAGCTTTTTTGCGGATGAAACTAGCAAAATTAGATGACTGGAATGCTCGTCGAGCTAAAGTAGCACAAAAATATTTAGACTGTTTAATAAAAAACTCTAATCTCACTTTGCCTTTTGTTCCAGAGTGGGCAGAACCTGTATGGCATTTATTTGTCGTAAATCTACCCCAACGGGAAATTGTACGTCAACAATTACGTGAAGCAGGTATCGATACATTAATTCATTACCCCATACCTCCCCATTTATCGAGTGCTTATAGCGATCGCAATGGCAATCAGGTGATTTTCCCATAACGGAAAAACTTGCACGGGAAGTATTGAGTATACCAATTGGACCTCATTTAAACGAGGAACAAGTAGGGATAGTTATTCAAAATTTAATTTAACTCGAAATTGGGATTATTGATTGATAAATTAGGGTTGTAATAAGGATCGATTGTTAAACCATTTAGATAGTGTTTCCACTTGTTATTTAATTTTTCCCATTCACCTGGTTTTAAGCCTTCTCCCCTGCTAACAGATTCATAATGAATCAATTCGACAGAAGGGATAACAACATTACGATACCCTGCTTGATGGGCTTTGAGACATAAATCCACGTCGTTATAGTTGAGGGGGAAATCTTCATCCATCCCACCCAATTCTTCAAAGATGTGTTTTCGTATCATCAAGCAAGCAGCTGTTACTGCTAGGTAGTTACGATTGACTATATTCGAGCAAAAATAACCGGGATGTTCTTTTTCATAACCATGAAAAATGTGGCAGGGATTACCGTTAAGGATAGCGACTCCAGTATGTTGTATTTTACCGTTGGGGAATAACAATTTGACTCCGACGGCGGCAATTTCTTGTTGCTGGGATAGTTCTAACATTAATTCCAGCCAATTTGGAGTAATTACTTCCGTATCGTCATTTAATAATAGTAAATATTCACCTCTTGCTTTTTTTACTCCTAAATTAATTCGTTCTGAAAAGTTAAAGTTATTACCACATCTGACTAAATTAATATTTTCAGAAGTGATATTTTTTAAAATATTTTCGGGTATATCATAACCATCAACTATAATAATTTCAAAGTTATGGTAACTGCTAATTTTTTTGATACTATGAATACAATTTTCCAGAAGGCACAAATTGCGATCGGGAGTATTGATCGTTTTGGCTGCACTAGGAATAATAATACTAATTAAAGGTTGTTCTTGAATGTTGCGTCTAACTCGCCAAAAACCAGCCCTTGCTGTTTTTTCCACATGTCCCGGATAGCAACTGCGACTCAGCATGTTTTCCAGAGCTTTCTGTGCAGCAATATATGCCCAGGGTTTTGCTTCCTCTCCCGATGTGACAGATGCAGGAATAATACGCCAATGGTAGAGGATTTTGGAGATATGATAGATATGTTTAGTTTTTTCCACAACTCTCAATACTAAATCGTAGTCTTGAGAGCCATCATATTCACTACGAAAACCACCGATTTCTTTAATGATGCTGGTACGATATACACCTAAGTGGCAGGTATACATGCAAGAATGGAAATATTCTGGCGACCAATCGGGTTTAAAGAATGGATCGCTACGTTTGCCTTTAATATCAATTTTATCTTCGTCGCTATAAATAAAATCAGCTTCTGGATGTTGATTGATTAATTTAGCATTTTCAAATAAAGCGTTAATTGCTAGTTCATCATCGTGGTCTAAAAGTGCAATATAATCGCCAGTTACTATTTCTAAAGCAGAGTTAGATGCAGTTGAAATATTAGCATTTTCCGCTCTAAATATTACTTTTATTCGCTTGTCTAGTTGACTAAAGCGAGTGAGGATTTCTTTAATGTGGGGAGAAGGAGAAGCATCGTCAGCAATGCATAATTCCCAATTTGGATATATTTGATTTATAACAGATTCAATCGCTGTTTCTAACCATTGTGCCTCGACGTTGTAAACGGGCATAATAATTGAGAATTTCGGTTTGAATTGCCATTGTAAAATTTCTTGTTTGCAGTGTACTATTTCAAGTTTGCTTAAACGATTATTCGCAATCCATTCTTGGTAGCTAATTGAATTTTTTAATTTTGACCTAATACTATTTTTGATAAAACGGATTAACCCTTGGGTTCCCCTTTCGCTATGAACTTGTTTTAGCTTAGAAAATTTTTGCAAAAAAATGAAACTATATCAAACATAGTTTTAATCATTTATTTAAAGTATATATAGGCTTGGATTTAATTATGTAATTTATTAATTTACAAACCAATTAATAGCGTTATTAAGTTCATCATATTTAATCTCTCGAACGCGATTTGATAATATTGGATACTGTTCTGAAGAGCGGTTAATGGCAAATTTCTTTTGAGGTTGAATTATCTCACCTTGATAGTTTTTCCTGACTTCGATGTGGGCACAAAATTCTTTTACAACTCCTTTGTAATAATCGATCGCAAAATCGAGTCTAACTTGATTGCGATGCAGTTCAATTAAAGTATTTGGCTCGATGACGTAGGTCAGTTCTGTTAGTAACCAGCGTGAGTTCAAAACTTTTTCCCAAAAATCCGTATACCAGACGCATATATGATAGTAATGGTCTTCATTAAAAAATAGTTTGTGGTCGATAATAAATGCAGAATTCTCCCAAGCATACGGTGTCCAAAGCTCTAGTTTTGCACCATCTAGACAAACACGACTAATTTCCGAAAATAATTTTGTTGGATTAGAAAGATGTTCGAGACAGTGGGATGAGTACACATATTCTACACTGTCATTATCAAAAGGTAAGGAATCTACTTCAAAGTTTAAAACATGGTCAACACCAGCTTGGGGGCAAATGTCAACACCAATAGTTCCCTCTTTTTTACAAGAGCCACAACCTAAGTCGATCTTTAAATTAGCCATTGTTTTTGCTCACCCTGTATTTAATTTTGTTGTCAGTTTACAATTGAAAAAATAGCTTGTTGCCAGTTTTGGGCGCAATGCTTTAATGTTCTATTTGAAAGTACGTATTCTCGTGCATTATTGGCAATTTGTGTTCGTAAGCGATCGTCTCCCAATAAGGATTCAAAAGCTTCGATCCAAGCTTCTACATTATTAGCTGCCAGGTATCCAGTTTCCAGATGGCGAACTGTATTATTATAGGAAGCCACATCGCTGTATATGCCAGCTAAACCTAAAGCACTATAGTCTAGGAATTTGATATCGGATTTACAACGTGTAAAAGAATTGTTTTCTAAAGGTGCGATCGCTAAATCCCAATCTAATGTTTGGCTCATCCAACGCATAAAGTTGGGGTAATCACCATTGTTACCAATATCTAATACTTTGATGGGTAAACCTTTAAAAGAATCGATGACTGATGAATCTGCGATACATCCGACTAATTGCAGTTCTAAGCTGTCACTATTTTTTCTCAGGATAGTACGCAACGCTTGAATGACCATCATCAAATCCGCATCATGGGTATGGGTTCCCATATAGCCAATGACTCGACGTTTGCGATCGCTTTTATTGCGCTTGGTTTGCCCTTGAAATAGCCCTTCGTCTAAAGCATTAGGAACTACAAATATTTTCTTATTTAAGTGCTGAAAACGCTCTTTTAAGTATTCAGTGGAAACAATAATTCCATCAGCTTCCCGTGCAAAATAGCGCACTACCATTAATTGCTGATTTGTCAGGCTATGGTTGAAGATTAATTGAGATTTGATATCTAAAAGATTGTCATCTATGGTGTAAATTAAACAACTACCATCTTTGCGTGCTGTTTCCACAAGCTCTTGTGCCAAGCTTAATGTAATATTTGGTTTCCACGTGCGCTCTACAATGACAATATCGGCACTAACATAGTTTGTACATTTAGTTACATAAAAATCTTTGGTGTTTGTAGAATAAGTTAAAGGTAACAATACTCTAATATAAGATGAACCGTGGGGTTTTATTGTGCTGCTATGCTCGTAAAGAACATGAACTTTAAACATTTGTGGTCTTTTTTGCCCTAGTCGTTTTCATGAAACAAAAATTTTAATGTATTATAAGCTGCTTTCTCTGGAAAATACACGCAAATATCTTCAAGAGCTTGCTTTTGTAATCTCGATCGCAATTGTTCGTCTAAAATTAAGCGGTTTAATTGATTTAAACAAGCTTCTTGGGAATTTGTATCTACTATCAAACTATTATGTTCGGCGATCGCAAAGCTAGAAGCACCTCCATTTTCGGGAACGATAACAGCAACACCACAAGCCATTGCTTCCATTGCAGTCAAACCCATTGCCTGAAAAGTTGAAAAATCGGCAAATATATCTATATTATTTAACAGAAAGGCAAGCTGGGGACGAGTTATAATTCCTGCATTGCGCCAAGGAAAATTGTGTTGTAGATTGAATGATTGAAGTTGATTGGAAGAGCATCCAAAAATAATTATCTCAATATTATCTCCATGTAATTGGTAAATTTTTTGCAAAACTTTCATCGTTAATTCTGCATTTCTCCGGGGGCTACTTGGTCGAATCATCGCTGCAATTTGCAAGGATTTTTTGGAGAGACTTGGTTCTTGTATGTTGCGGGGGGAAAATAAATCTAAATTAACGCTTGAACCAATTAATAAAGGTTCGACTCCAGTTCGTTGTTTGACAATGTCGCGATTCCAAGCTGTTTTGGTGATTTTAACGAAGTTTGGATTGTGGGTGTAGGAATCAAGGGCAATCTTGTACTCTTCAGTATCGCTAGGGAAAAAATCAGGTTCAAAATCTTGAATGTAATATCCGTAAATAGGATTATTAATATTTATATATGTGGTTTTTACCTTTGTAGGTTCAATCCAGTAGACAGATTTATATAAAGTGGCAATTACTGCGTCATATTGACTTATTAATTCAGGAATTTGGTTTTCTTTCTCTACATATACAATAGGAATTGTTGTGTCTGGATAGCTTATTTCAAAGCTTGATTGGTTAGACTTAAAATTGAGAATCTGCACATCAACGCCCATTTTTTGCATTGCTGCGGCTTCTTGAAAAATAACGTTACCACCACCACCAGGTTCGGTAATTGGTAAGATGATTAAAATGCGTTTACCTTCCCAATATCTTTTTCCTCGATCGATTAGTTGTTGACGTATTACCATGAATTTGCTACGGATGCGAATCCCTTCCAATACGCGATCGAAGCGACAAATTGCAACACCATCACTAATGATTTGTTGCCCGTGTTTTGCAACTAAGGCTTTGTCTGCTCGTTCACACAGCAATTTTCTTCGTTCGTTCGAGTAGCTGCGGGATTGGCTGTGATAGATGTAGGCATCATCTGCGATCGCAAGTTGCCATCCTGCTTTCCCTGCTCGCAAACAATAGTCGTTTTCTTCCCCATAACCAGCACCAAAAGCATCCTCATCAAAATAACCGATGTCTTCGATCGTGCTGCGTTTGATTGCCAAGCAAAAGCCATTCAGAAATGGAATACGTGGATAAAGACGATTGGAATATTCAGCAACGAGTCTTCCCATGTCCGCAACTGACATTTCTTCTGGTAGTTTGTTCTCTGCCCAATCCCCCTCGTGAGAAATTTCTGGAATGGACTGCCATGATGCGGTGTTTGATAGTGGTCCAACTATTCCGATTTGAGGATCGGATTCTCCACAAGCGACTATTCTATCTAACCAGTCTGGGGTAACTATAGTATCGCTATTAAGTAAAATTGCATAATTAGCTTTTGAAACTTTTAGCCCTTGATTTGCGGCAAAAGTATAACCTTTTGCAGTCTCATTTCTAATTAAAGTAACGCCTTGGGAATTAGCAAAATCTGATAAATATTTACGAGTTTCTTCTTGACTTCCATCGTCTACTAAGATTATCGAATAAGGATTACGGGAGTTGCGAATTACTGATTCTAAGCAAATCTTGACATCTACAAAGGCGTTATGAACGCAAATAATTACGTCTACGGTTGCAGAATGCTTGACTAACGGCTTTTTTGTGATAACTGATTTGATTGTAATGTCGCTGCCTGCAAGTTCGATTCCTGTAGCTGTACTGCTAATTCTATGAAAGTTGGATAGTAAATTATTTAAAATAGTTTTATTTTTAAACGCAAAAATAGTTTGTTTGATAATTGTTTTAAATTTGAACCATAGAACTCGCAATTTCCAGAATTTACTGGTTTCCATTGCCGCAATAGTTTCATTCGATAATTCTAGTTCTCTCTGGGTTTGATTTAGTTCGTACTGTAGTCTCTCACGTTCTTTGTTAGTTTGTTGTAGTTGAGTTTGTAACTGCCCTAATTCTAATTCTAATTTTTCTAGGTTAGTTTGCAAATACCCTAAGTTTTCGTGACTATTTTGAAATTTTAATTGCGACTTTTCTTGATTAATCATGGCTTTTTAATCCTAATGCAGATTTTACGTTGAACCATCCTTTCCGCAACTTCCAAAATTTACTACTTTCCATTGCTGCAATCATTAGTTGTTTCTCTTGGAGTTGGGATTTGGTTCGTTCTAATTCTGAATGATTATATTGCAGTTGGGATTGCGATCGCTCGAATTCAGCTTGTGTTTGTTGTAATTGGGATTGCGATCGCTCGAATTCCTGGGACAAATTGGAATAACGTTGACGCAATTGATTATATTTTCCTTCAGTAGTTTCCGGAATGGCTTTAAGTATAAATTGTAGAGTATCTGATTCCGGTGAATTCTCAACTACTTTAAGAATCTTTTCGTCAAAATTATCTCTGTTAACTTTTGGCACCCAAGGAATATCTGTAAAAATAGGTAGTTGCGTACGCTCTATTAAATTTATTAAATATCCGGAATCCTCGAATAAGTTTTCTACTGATTCACGGGTAAAAAACCTGAGATGGGTATTATCTAAAATACCTAATTCCATATAATCAAATCTTCCTTGTAACAGAGCCAAACGAATAGCACCATGAGCCATATTTGGTATTGAAGCTACAATATATCCATCTTGTTTTAAAATTTGTTTTACATCTCGCAAAACTTGCCAGGGATTGCGTAAGTGTTCTAATACGTCTCCAAAAATTGCCACATCAAAATGTTCATGTTTTAAAATATCTGGGATAGAGACAAAATCTAAGTCAGCTACAATTACTTCTTCGCAGTATTCCTCGGCTGATTTTGCAGCATCCGGGTTGATTTCTACCCCAGTGACTTTACATCCCTTACTCATTAATAATTGAGCGAAATATCCAGTTGCACAGCCAAAATCAACTACTCTCTTTCCGCTATCAATTAAATTGAATATTTTTTTAATACTTGTATTGTCATCTATTTCTTCAATTTTTGCGATTCCAGCTTCTGGGTAATTCTTAATTAAATCGTTATCCATAATATTTTTTATCTAAGAGACTTTTGATGCATGTTGAATCTTAACTTTGAAAATTGTTCGATCCGACTAATACAGACTGACATCAATAAACAATTGGCGCGATAATTTACCTGAGAAAATAGGTTAATAACTTCAAGTAATTTGGCGATTTTTCGATTAATCTGTATTTATTGATTTAATTTACTAGACTTCCCCATTGTGAATAAATCCTCATCAGTTTTTACTCGTGATTTGTTGAACACTTGTGGATACGGGTTGATCGACTAAAGCATGTATTCTTTTACCTGTACTTGGTGGTAAAACTTGAAATATAATTGCATTATCAATCCAATCAAAAGTTAATGTTGAGTAGTTTTCAGCACCTGCGACTGTCAAGCTATAAGAAGCCGATTTTAATGGTAATTTAAATTCAAATTCGATTTTTAGTCTGTCACCTATTTTTAATTTACCAATAAAATGATTTTCTTCAAATGTATTAGAACCAATTATTTCATTACCATTTTTGTCACAAATTAAAAAACCAACTATACACCCTTCTAATTCTGCATGTACCTTAAGTTCAATCAAAAGTTTGACTTTTTCATTAAATTCAAATACTGGACTTTCCGAGTAATCACCATATTGATTTAATAGTTGTACTGTTTCGATTAAAGCTTTGCCACTACCTCGACGTACTAATTTAGCAGAAGATAATCGATCCGATTTGCCATTATTGGCTATGACTTCTGTTAATTGAGTTTCTTCAGTAGAATTAAGCTCATCTTTCTGTGCATCTATTGCTAATTCTTTGGGTATGGATGAACCTAATTCTAAGTCGGTAACAAGTTTAAGATATTCGGTAATAACTATATTGGGTAAGCCATTTGCATATAATCGTCCATCATGAATCATCACAGCCCAATTACACAAGGTTTTGATAGCACCAGCATCGTGAGAAACAAATAGAGTTGTGACACCAGAGTCCATTAATGTACGCATTCGTCGCATACAACGATGTTGAAATATTATATCTCCTACTGCTAAAGCTTCATCAACTATAAAAACTTCAGGATCGACGTTGACTGCAACAGCAAATGCTAAACGAACGAACATACCGCTTGAATATGTTTTAACAGGTTGATCTATAAAATCACCAATATCAGCAAATGAAGCGATTTCATCAAATTTATCTTCTATTTCTTTTTGGCTTAAACCTAACAAGCGTCCATTAAAAAAAACATTTTGCCGTCCAGTAAATTCTGGATTGAAACCACTGCCTAATTCTAATAAAGCCGAAACTCGACCATTTACTCGTACTTTCCCTGTAGTTGGTGTTAATGTTCCGGCAATAATTTGCAGTAATGTGCTTTTTCCAGAACCATTACGTCCAACAATTCCAACAGTTTGCCCTCGTGGAATCTCAATGTCGATATCTCGTAGTGCCCAAAACTCTTCACTTCTGTTTTTACCAGGTAATAATATTTCCTTGAGCCTATCTACAGGACGGTTGTACCGTTTAAAGCACTTGGAAATATTGCTGAGGGAAATTGCAATTTCTTCTCCCATATCTTCAATATCAATCCTTAAACTCTCACACCAGTCTAGAACACCAAATTTATAGTTCTATGTTCTATTTATTAATAGAACTATAGTTACTAAACCCTGCCTACCTTGATAACTGTAGTTTTTATCAAGATTTTGCGATTTCTTACTTCATCGCAATGACACAACTGAATAATTCAAAACTCCAGATTTCAATATAAATGAGGTTTAATTATTTGTTATTACAACAATAACCTAACGATTCCCGAATAATATTAAATTAATTTAATCTCGATCGCAGTTTGCCATACGACAATATCTGAAATAAATACAATAATAATGATTGTAAGGCGATCGCACTCTTAAACCAAGCTATCTGGGTCTATACCTTGCGATGTCAGAGACAAGCCGCTTCGCGTCTACGCAAATATTCTGCTAATTTTTCAGCCCATTGTTGCTCATTTTCATATTGTTGTCGCATCTCCAATGAAGTCAAAAACCTTTCCCCGTCGGGACGATAAATAACTAAATCTCCCTTGGTAGTGTCAAATTGAATTCCTAGACGTGGACTTTTCCATCCATTAACAGGTTCAATTTGCTGGAGTTTATCCCCACTTCGCACCCAAGCTTCAATTCCCCGTGACTCTGGATCGTAAACATAATATTCTTGAATACCATAAATTTGGTAAAATTCAAGCTTTCTTTCCATTTCCTCATCATCATTACTGGGGGAAAGAATCTCAAACACAACTTGTGGAGGAATATTTTCTTCTTGCCATTGACGATAGGATTTGCGCTTACCTTTTGGTCTGCCAAATACCACCATAATATCTGGTGCTGTGGGGTTGATGACTTTAGACCGAACGGGATACCATAACAAGCCACCAGCGATAAAAACGTCGGGAATATCAGCGAACAATATTTCCAGATTTTCTTTAATAATGACAATCCATTTATATTGTTCAGTGTTTTCTGCCATCGGTTTACCATCACCACTGGGATAAAGTAGGTCTTCATTAATTTGCCGCATTGTAGTCATGGGGACACCTCATAATTGCGGTTTTAACTTGATTGGTTTTAATTTTGATTTTACTTGAGTTATTGAATAACTCACAAAACATCCGCAAAAGCCGGACGCAACCGACGATAGCACCACAAACCAATACAAAAGATTACTAGGGAAATCAATGAACTCACACCCCACTCACCCCAATGCGTCACCTCTCCATTGATAATTAGGTCGCGGTAAACTTCAACGATCGCAGTTAAGGGATTTAACCAGAATATCCAATTTCGCCACCCTTCGGGAATTGCAGAGGCTGGATAAATAATTGGTGTCATGTACATCCAAATATTTAATAGTACGCTAATTGTCTGGGGAATATCCCGGAGAAATACGGTAATACCTGCTGCTAAGTAACCCAATCCTGCGGTTAATAATAGCTGTGGCAGCCAAATTAGGGGTAAAAGTGCCAAGGTTGGGTGTAGTGTGTGGGAAGTGAAGGCGACAAACACAATTAATAAGATTAAGCCAAAGGCACTTTCTATAAAGGCTGAGAGTATTGGTACAAGGGGTAGTAATCCCAAAGGGAAAACAACTTTTTTCACCAAATTCGGTTGGGTGACAATTGAGTTTGCCGATTGAATTAAACCACCGCTAAAGGCAATCCAAGGTAGAAGTCCAGCGAATAGCCATAAGCCAAAGGTAAAGTTATTTTCTGGTAAACCTTTGAGGGTGAGTTTGACTTTGAGGACGAAGGAGAAGACGTAAGTGTAGATTAGCAGTTGTGCTAGCTGATTCAGTAGGGGCCAGAGATTGCCCAGGACAGAACCTTTGTAACGTGCTTCCAAATCTCGTCTGACCATAGTTCTGAGCAAATCGAATTTTGCCCAGAGTTTGTCACTGATTGGCAGGAAGCGTTTTAATTTTTTCGCTTTTTTCGCAGTTCCCTTGAATGCGTTTAACAATTTATCTTCCTCACAACCTACATACACCGTATGGGCTTAATGAAGCTAGCAACCTCAAAAAGTTTCTTTGCTATGAATTTACAGTTACTAAGTTACACTATCTGGGTTAATTCCCAGCGATGTCTGGCGACAAACTGCTACTCTACGAGAACGCTACGCGAACGCATTTACGCAATTGTTCTTCTAAGCGCTGCGATCGCAATTCGGATTGATTCGCTTTTGCTTCTGCCTGTTGTGCTTGTTTTGCTTGTTCCTGCGCCAACCTAGCAGCTTCTTCTGGTGTCGGGATTAACTCACCTTCAGGACTAAAATAAATTGTCAGGTTTGCACCGATAAAGAAATCATTTTTATCCTGCCACAGCCATTCTAAAGAAGTCACCAATAGTAATAGCTGCATGTAATGCAACGAAGTTTCCATTTCTGGCTCATCACTTAACAACCGAGTTGCATCGGGCATTTGTTGCTCTAACTGTTGCGCTGTGACAAACATCGGTATGTACCTGCTGACTCATAAACTTAATTTTAGTCTTAATTTTAGGCTCTAATAAGATTTAAAGGAATTACGGTATAGTACCAGATTCAGCTAAACTGAATCTTGGTTTGTTGCGTTATTTTAAGTAGGCATGGAAATCGGACAAAGAGTAAAGATATTTCGTTTGCGCGATCGCGTTTCTGCGGTTATTGCCAAAAGGTTGGGGCAAACTGGCATCATCCAAGGTTACAAAATGACTGATGGTGGTGGTTTTGGTTTTGTTGTTTTGTTTGACGATAATTTCTCTACTTGGTTTTTTGACGACGAAATCAAAGCTGTGTAGAAGTGAAGTTAAGGGTGCTGAGTGGCAAAATAGAGATTGGGGTCAGAAATAAAGAGATAAACCAAAATTTATTCTTTAGTAGAGACTACCTACGGGTTGTCTCTACAAAATTCCTGACCACATCTCTACTTCAGCACTAACAACTCGAATCTCGACAGTATATTAAAAAAGAAATATAGGAATTTTAGTAATGGCGTTGATATTAACATTTTTAGGAAAAAGTGGTACTGCCCGCACAAAAATTGCGATCGCAACAGCAATGAAGTTGGCAAGTGAGGGAAAGCGTGTCCTTTTGGCTGGAAGTGCGGAACCAGCTATGCAAATCCTTTTGAATACTACATTGAGTGCCGATGCTCAAGCAATTTCTCCCAATTTGGATGCGGTGCAATTCCAAGCCGCAGTTTTGTTAGAACGCAGTTGGGATGAGGTGAAAAAGTTAGAAGCACAATATTTGAAAACACCAATTATTAAAGATGTATACGGTCAAGAACTTGCTGTTTTACCGGGGATGGATACGGCATTGGCTCTGAATGCAATCCGTCAATATGAGGAAAGTGGTAAATATGATGCGATTATTTATGATGGTACGGGTGACACTACCACATTGCGGATGTTGGGAATGCCCGAATCCCTGAGTTGGTATGTACGACGTTTTCGCCAACTTTTTGTAAATTCGGATTTAGGTAAAGGTATTTCCGAATCACCTTTGATTCAACCCTTAGTTAGCACCTTTTTTAACATTAACTGGACGGCAGATAATTTTTCCCAGCCGACCAATATGGCAAATAATATGCTCGATCGCGGCAAGGAAGCTTTAGCTAACCCTAAAAGAGTAGCAGCTTTTTTGGTGACTGCTGACGACCAAATCGAGATTGCCACAGCTCGTTATCTTTGGGGTAGCGCTCAACAAGTAGGCTTAACAATCGGTGGTGTAATACTTACTGATGCTGTTGCAGATGTAAACCTCAGCGAAGAATTTGCACCGTTACCAATTAGTACGGTTGTTGGTACAAATTCTGCTATCGCGAGTTCGGATGAATGGCAAAAAATCATCGCTGGTTTACCCGATTTTGTCACCCAAGCCAGCGAAGCACCACGACCAATCGAAATTGATCCGAATGCCCGTCAAGTACGCTTATTTTTGCCGGGATTTGACAAAAAACAAGTCAAGCTTACCCAATATGGACCCGAAGTTACGATCGAAGCAGGAGACCAACGACGTAATATATTACTTCCTCCAGCATTAAGTGGTAAACAAGTAACTGGCGCGAAGTTTCAGAATGGTTATTTGATAATCTCATTTTAGGGAATTGGGCATAGAGAATTGGGCATAGGGAATTGGGAATTGGCTTAAATATTGGAAAAGGTCAATTCATGTCAGATTTAATTTATTATTGACTCTTGCCCCTTGCCCATTGCCCATTGCCCCTTGCCCCTTACCCATTGCCTCTTGCCCCTTGCCCATAAAAAAGATGACAGAATCAACACCTATTAACCCAAATCCGAGTGAAGAAGTAAAAAAGATAGATGATATTCCTGCGGAGTCGTTGAGTGATAGTCGCAATGCAAAAACCCGGCAGTTGTTAGGGATGAAAGGTGCGACAAATGGTGATACTTCGATTTGGAAAATTCGCTTGCAATTAATGAAGCCGATTACGTGGATTCCCTTAATTTGGGGTGTGGTTTGCGGTGCTGCTTCTTCAGGTGAATATACCTGGACATTGGAAAATTTCCTCAAGTCTGCGGCTTGTATGTTACTTTCAGGTCCTTTACTGACAGGTTACACCCAAACTATCAACGAATATTACGATCGCGACATTGACGCAATCAACGAACCCTATCGTCCAATTCCTTCAGGAGCCATTTCCTTACCTCAAGTAATTACCCAAGCTTGGGTATTGATGTTAAGTGGTGTTGGTTTGGCTTATGTTTTAGATGTTTGGGTAGGTCATGAATTTCCCACGATTACGATGATGGCAATATTTGGTGTATTCATTGCCTATATTTACTCAGCACCACCGCTTAAACTCAAGCAAAATGGTTGGTTGGGTACTTATGCTCTGGGTTCGAGTTATATCGCTCTACCTTGGTGTACTGGTCATGCCTTGTTTGGCGAACTTGACTGGAAAATAGTTGTAATGACGGTCATTTATAGCTTTGCTGGTTTGGGTATTGCGATTGTTAACGACTTTAAAAGCATTGAAGGTGACAAAAAACTCGGTTTAAAGTCTTTACCCGTAATGTTTGGAGTCAAAACAGCAGCTTGGATATGCGTCACCATGATAGACGTATTTCAAATTGCGATCGCGGCATATCTCGTCTTTATCCACCAACAACTTTATGCTGCCATCTTATTACTAATGGTCATTCCCCAGATGGTGTTCCAAGATATGTACTTTTTACGCGACCCTTTGAGTAATGACGTAAAATACCAAGCTAGCGCTCAACCATTTTTAGTGTTGGGAATGCTTGTTGTTGGTTTAGCGATCGGTCATGCAAATATTTGACCTGAATTGATGAAATCGTAGAGACTCTGTAAGTAACCTCTCTACGATTTTTTTATTTATTTCTAAAGTGAGAAGCGAAGAAACCACATCCAAGATTTAATCTGAATTATAGATTTGTCTGTAGTATTCTGATTTCTGACTTCTGAATTCTGATAACTCTGCAATTCTGAATATAAACTAGGAAAATAAACTACCGTGTTGCCAGTAATATCTACCCTAACTACCCTAATTCAACCATTCTTAACCCCAATTTGCTTTATCACAGCTTGGAGCTTAATTTTTCTGGTAATGTCCAGCTTGTGGTCAGCAGCAAGCGACGGTGTAACTACAGCCAAGCAAATGCACCAGATTCCCTGTACAAACTGTCAATTTTTCACAGCCGATTACCGCCTTAAATGTACTGTCCGTCCCTCAGTCGCTAACACTGAAGATGCAATCAATTGTACCGATTACTGCCCAAAAACAAATCCAATGTTTTATTAAATTGGGAATTAGGAATTAGGAATTATGAATTGGATGGGAATTAGAAACTAATTGAGCATTACGAATTTTCCTAGTACAGAACGGCGGAAATAGCGCAAAGTTGCAAAGCTCGCCACGGGGATACTCCCCGGTGGCAGACTTTGCGGCGGTGTCGGTTTCCGTCCCCGCAGTCCCCACCCCTGCGGGGAAGCAAGCTA
>JAAUPE010000137.1 GCA_012034595.1 Calothrix sp. CSU_2_0
TGTACATATTAAATGGGTCGTCTGTATCAATATTAAATGGGTCGTCTGTACAATATTAAATGGGTCGTCTGTACAATAGTTAATAATCAGTAAATGAGGTGATTTATTTTATAAACATTATTTATTTTGACTTTCAACTTCTGGCTAATTTAATGTTGCAATAAATCAGCAAAACCGTATAAACTAGTAATGAGTAATAGTAATGCAGTGATTTGAGTCATGCGGTTTTGGTGTGAAGGGACAATAGCCTCACGGACTAAAATAGAAATTGCCGAACCAAATACTAAACTCAATCCCAACACCATGTATGGCTTCTGTGTGGGGAATAATATTGAAACTGCTATACTCGCGATCGCAACTATCAACATTAGTAATTCGATAAATCGAGGTGGGTTATATTGACTCGCTAGAATAAATGTGTGAACCCAAAAACGTAGACTTTGCATATTTTTTTATTTTGTAGAAGCGCAATATGTCGGAAATATTTGGATAATCTGGTAAAAGAGAGACGCGATGTATCGCGTCTCTACATTACAAACTACCGAACTCCTGTTTTCATCCCCGTACCATTTTTAGCTGCTGTATCTTCCGCAACCTCAACTCCAAAAATGCGACCAAATACTTTCTCGACTTTATAGCCAGAATCTATTGATTCAAGGGGGTCTTTACGCAAACGGTGACGCAGAGACAGTGTAATTACGCGCTGAATATCATTAATTGTTACCTCTGTACGTCCTTCATAAGCTGCGATCGCTTTTGCAGCACGGTTGGTAACAATATCACCACGCAATCCATC
This sequence comes from Calothrix sp. CSU_2_0, assembly GCA_012034595.1. GTDB lineage: Bacteria > Cyanobacteriota > Cyanobacteriia > Cyanobacteriales > Nostocaceae > Brunnivagina. The sequence continues at coordinate 797 of JAAUPE010000137.1, forward strand.
TACATCAAGTTCTGAACAGACTTCTGAGATTTTTACCCGCAAATCATAATCAAGGTTCACTGAGGGGAGTAAGTTTTGGGCATTGATAATACGTTGCTGCAACTCATTTTGTTGCGGTTGGTACTTTTCTAAAAATGGTTTTGGATCTTGGTCAAAATCGGAACGCTGTTCGACAATTTGTACCCGTAGCGCAGGTTCTTTGACTGTATGAATTTCTGCGTGCATTCCGAAGCGATCGAGTAATTGGGGACGTAATTCACCTTCTTCGGGGTTTCCCGAACCAACTAATACAAACCTTGCAGGGTGACGAATCGAAATTCCTTCCCGTTCTACGGTATTCCAGCCACTAGCTGCTGAATCGAGAAGTACGTCAACTAAGTGGTCATCCAACAAGTTGACTTCATCAACATAGAGAATACCCCGATTTGCTTTAGCGAGTAAACCTGGTTCAAAGGCTTTTACACCTTCCGATAAAGCTTTTTCAATATCAATTGTGCCGCAAACCCGGTCTTCAGTCGCACCCAAAGGCAAATCAACCATTTGCACTTTACGCTGTACGACATTGGGGCTTCCCCCTTGTTGTACCATGTTGCGAACCTCATCACCCATTAATTCCGGGTCGCTGGGGTGACTATTGAACGGGTCATTTTCTACCACCGAGATTTCTGGTAGTAAGTCGGCTAAAGCGCGGATAGTTGTGGATTTACCCGTACCGCGATCGCCCATTATCATCACACCACCAATCTTAGGATCGATTGTATTTAATAGCAATGCCAGTTTCATTTCTTCCTGACCGACAATTGCTGTAAATGGGAAAACAACGCGACGCGCACTTGCTGTAGATTGAGCAGTTGAACTCACTAAAATTACCTTTAACAATATTTTCTTATTACCGTATTTAATTGTGCCACAACCGGGGAACGGGGGAGAAGAAGTGAGGGATGAATACTGTTTTGACGCAAATATGCCAATCTTTGACAAATTTGGGCTTCTAACTCCTGAATTCTTTCTTGTTAAATTATGTAAATATTGTTTCTTGAATATATCCCGATCGGTCTATTTGAGGTTGTATGTGTTACAAATATATTTATTAGGGGTAGTAAAATAGCGTTCTTAAAAATAATTCGTGTATTATAATTATTTTTAAATTGAAGTATTGGATTTTGAAAACATTTATCATATTGTAATTGTAGTGTTTAATGGTCAGGAATTAGCAGCGCAATATCTCTTCTATAACTTATATTTCGGTGCTATTCCTCAAAAATTATATTGGTGGAATGTAATATACTTTTGGTAGTAAGTTCTTGATGTATAAAGAACAGCAAGATTTCACCGCTTATCACAATTTTATTCAAAGATTTATATTCAAAGATTTATATTCAAAGATTTATATTCAAAGATTTATATTTAAATATTTCTATTCCAATGCAATTAGGCTTTAAATTATGGACTCTAGCCTGTTTTTAACAGCTAATGAACAACCCATTTCTCTAGAGCAAGGATTAAGATATCTGGAGTCTGCCGGAAAACTTGAATCTGTGATTTGGGAAATTATTCGTCAGCATATTTTAGAAGAGGAATTACAGTCGATTGAGTCGATTGAGGAGATTGAGACGAGTGATGAAATCATTGAACAAGTAATAGTAAATTTTCGATTAGACAATCAGTTAACTAACTCAGAAAGTTTCCAAGAATGGCTCGATAGTGAGGGGATAGATGATGCAATATTTCGCCAGCAAATTGTTGATAGCCTCAAATTAGATGCATTAAAAATTCGCGTAACTGAGGCAAATCTGCAAGAATATTTTATTGAACGCAAAATCTTTTTAGATCGGGTAATTATTTCCCGTTTGGTTGTTGAAGAATCAGCGCTTGCGGAAGAACTAAAAAGTCAAATTGTTGAGGATGGTGTTAGCTTTGAGCAGCTAGTTAGAGAATATTCTGTGGCTGAGGATGCAGTTTTTAATGGCATGATGGGAGCAGTTAATCGAGGGTCATTGCCAGATGAACTTCGTGTTGCTATCGATTTAGCTAATCCTGGAGATTTGCTTGGACCATTGGATATTGATGGACTTTGGTATTTAGTTCGTGTGGAAAAGTTTTTGCCAGTTTCTCTAGATGAACAAGTTAAACAAGAATTGGAAGATGAACTTTTTGAGCAATGGTTAGAAGAGAAAGTTAAAAACATTAATGTTCAATTTCAGGTAAAGTTTTAGTGGGATAAGTTAGAAGTTAGGAGTTAGGAGGTAGGAGTTAGGAGTTAGGAGTTAGGAGTTAGGAGTTAGGAGGTAGGAGTTAGGAGTTAGGAGTTAAAGGACTGAATTTAGAATTAATTATTATTGATTTAAAGCTTTGGATCGATATCAATACTAACTTTTTTTTAGATGTTCATTGTACTGATGATAAATTATGAATTTACAAGCTTATATAAAGTGGGAAGAACTACCTTTCTCTTTGCTTAATCCAGAACAAAAACTTGAGTTGAAACAACAAGCCGAAATTCGTAATTACATCACAGGAAAAATAATTTGGTCAACTCATGAAAATACTCCTAACCCTAGTAAGCAATTTTTGATTATTTCTGGAACTGTGCGTTTGCGAGAAGAGGGAAAATCCAAGTCATTAGCATTTTTAAAAACCGGAGATTGGTTTGGAGATTTGCTAGAACTTTCTGGACAATTTAAAGCTGTGGCATCTAGTAGAGATGTTGTGGTGATAAGTTGGGATATAGATATATGGGAAAAAGTTACATCTTCAGAGATTAATCGATTTTGGCAGGAATTGCGATCGCGCTATCAATCTCCAGACTCGAATTTACCCCAACTCATATCAGGTTATCCATTTGTCTTTAGTCTGAATACTGCTGCTGCTTGCTTAACAATGGTATCTCAATACTTGCAAAATCCGATTTCCTTGGATTTGGTACAGCGTCATCTCCATTCTGCATATCCTGATGATGTTATGGAAGCTGGTGAAAAATTGGGGTTGCAACTACGTCAAATTCAAGTTTCCTTGAGTAATTTACACCAGTTATCCTTTCCCGCTTTACGACTTTGGGGAATAGATAAGGAATGGATTGTTGTTTATGGTATTAAAGGTAATCGCTTAATTATCGCCAATCCTAGCAACCTCAGTCAAACCTGTGAAACCATCCCCAAAACCATCTTTGAGGAAAATTGGGATGGACAACTTTGGCAAGTAGAACCAATTCAAAAACAGGAGAAATTTAACTTAAGCTGGTTTGTACCTGCGGTTTGGTATCACCGTAAATTGCTATCACAAGTAATGTTAATTTCTGTAGCGTTGCAATTATTAGGATTAACAACACCAATTATTACCCAATTTATTATCGACAGAGCCTTAGTATACGGCAATCTTGGTACTCTTGATGTCATGGCGATCGCGCTTCTTGGTGTTGCGATTCTCGAAGCAATTTTAGGTATATTACGGCTTTTTATCTTTACTCACACAGCTAACCGTCTCGATTTAAGTCTATCATCGCAGTTGTTTCGGCAACTGATGCGTCTCCCCTTAACCTATTTTGAATCCCGTCGAGTTGGTGATACTGTTGCTAGAGCGCAAGAACTCGAAAATATTCGTCAATTTCTCACAGGTACAGCTTTAACTGTCATCCTTGACAGTATATTTTCCCTAGTCTACCTAATATTGATGTTTTCCTATAGCGCTACTCTCACGGGAGTCGCTTTAATAGTCATTCCTTTATTTGCCGCTCTAACTTTAATTGCTACACCTATTTTACGCCGTTGGTTGAACGAAACCTTCGATCGTGGAGCCGACAACCAATCTTTTTTAGTGGAAACAATCACGGGAATTCATGCGATTAAGGCACATGCTGCCGAACGCAAATCTCGTAGACGTTGGGAAGGATTATTTTCTCGTTATATCCGCACTAGTTTTAAAGCCTCTACAACCTCGAATATTGGTAGTAATATCGGCGACTTTTTAACTAATTTTTCCTACGTAATTATTCTCTGGTTTGGAGCTAGACTTGTCATCGACCAAAAGTTAACAATTGGTGGATTAGTTGCCTTTCAAATGCTAGCTGCTAGGGTGACAGACCCTATTTTACGTTTAGTACAATTATGGCAAGAATTTCAGCAAGTTTTACTATCTGTAGATCGATTAGGTGATATTCTTAATGTTGCTCCCGAAGCCGAACCTGGTTCTGGCGTAACTTTACCATCTTTGCGAGGTCAAGTAAGGTTTGAACAAGTGCTTTTTCGCTATAATCCTGACCAAGAACCCGTTTTAAATCGCATTTGTTTCACTGTTGAACCAGGGATGTTTGTGGGGATTGTGGGACGTAGTGGTTCGGGTAAAAGTACACTTTCAAAACTGTTACAACGACTTTACCAACCAGAATCGGGAAATATTATAATTGACGACTTTGATATTAAAACTGCTGACATTAGTTCTCTGCGACAACAAATTAGCGTTGTTTTACAAGATGACTTTCTTTTCAACGCTTCGATTGCCGAAAATATTACCTTAGGTGACCCAGAAATTACTGACGAGCAGGTTATTAAAGCAGCCAGACTCGCAGCAGCCCATAACTTTATTAGCGAACTTCCCCAAGGCTATGCAACCAACATTGGTGAACGAGGAATGTCCCTTTCTGGAGGACAAAGACAACGAATTGCGTTATCGCGTTTATTCCTATCTCAATCCCCAATTCTCATCTTAGATGAAGCCACAAGTGGTTTAGATAGTGAAACCGAGCAACAGGTATTACAAAACTTGCAAACAGTTTCTCGCGATCGCACCGTATTTATGATTGTCCATCGCTTTGCCCCATTGAAACGAGCCGACCTAATTTTGGTGCTAGAAAAAGGTGCGATCGCAGAACAAGGTAATCACGAGCAATTACTGAATAAAAAAGGTGTTTATTATGCACTATATCAAAGACAACGGGATGATGTTTGACAATATTAATTTGCTAAAATCGAGATGTTAACATTTATCACAAAAACTTGCGGAATCTGACATTTATCAAAGCTTCAAAAATTTAGAATATTGTCGTAATTACCTAAAATTTAATCCAAATTTTGGTGTTTTTTGAATTTACTACGGAGGTTATACTTGTGAAGATAAAAGGTGCTGATTTCTAACTAGTCAAGAAGCTAAAAACTCATGTAAAACAACGTTTAAATTTATGGGCTTTTTTGATAAATTCAATGACCTCAAGAACAAAGCTACCAGTGTGATAGACACAGGTAGAAATAGCCTCAAAGATGTAACCCGCACAACTGGACGGCTTGCCAGTCGAGCTAGTAATATCAATTTGAGCGATGTTGGTCACACAGCTTTAGATATCGCCGGATTCATCCCCGTTGTTGGTGCTGCTGCGGATGTGGCAAATGCGGGTTGGTATGCAGCTAAAGGAGACTGGAAAAATGCTTCTCTCTCGGCAGCTGCGGCAGTTCCGGGGGTTGGTGATGCTGCTGCTGCGGTAAAACTTGGTGTTAAGGCTACCACTGCGGTTGCTGGTGCTGGTGCTGGTGCTGTAACTAAAGTTGGTAAGGTTGCTAAGGCTGAAAATCGCGGTAGGACATATCTAACCTACACTTTGAAAGATAAAGATGGAGGAGTGCGATATGTGGGACGTGCGAGTGGTAGGGGAACCCCTGAGCAGGTTATGAGTGGAAGAATTAGTAGAGGACATGACATGCTCAAAAAAATCCCCATTTAAAACCACAAATTCATGCAGTTCAGGGTAATAGAGCGGCGAATAGAGGGGCTGAAGATGTATTATATTCACGCTACCAGGTTCGCAATCCGCAACCCGTGAATGGTAGAACAGTTGCAGGAGGTGCAAATAGAATGGTAGACAATTGTTGAATGAAACAAATACACAAAGTAATAAACCTTGGAAAGCGAAAACATTTGGCAGAAGAAATATTGAAGCTTATGCTAGGGATTTAAGAGGAGTAAGAGCGATATAACAGGTGGAAGACTTTATTATTTAACCGAAAAGACCTCATCAAATTTCCGCGTTATCGGCTCGATTAATAAACTCAAAATTGTCTTCTGTCGCATAACTATTTCCCCACTGGCAGTCATTCCCGGTGTTAATTGCTTATTTTGACCTCGCGCTCTGACTGCCAATTTATTCAGCTTAATCTTAGCAGGAAATACCTTCTTTCCCGAACTTTTATCTTTCGCGATCGCATTTGGACTCACATAAACCACCGTACCATCAATGATACCAAACTCCTGATAAGGAAAGGCATCTACCTTAATTTTTGCCTTCATCCCTGCGTCAACAAATCCCCGATATTGATTGGGTAAATAAACTTCTAATAAAGGTTCTTTCCCATCTGGCAGAATTGATAGTAATTCCTCCCCAGATTGCACTGTACTCTGACCTTGATTGATATTAATGTTATAAACTTTCCCGGACATTGGAGCTTGAATTTTTTGTCTATTCCGTTGAACAATTGCCTGCTCTAGTTGTCTTTTAACCGTCTCCAACTCTTCACGACGTTGATTGAGTTGAGATAAATTTCCACTTTTATAATCTTCCTGAAGTTGGCGAATTTTTGTTTGTTGGCTAGCAATAGTTTTTACCAAGTCTTTGGCTTTGTCCTGTGCATGTTCATAATCTTGTCGTGGGATAGCACCAACTAAACCACGCAACCTATTCACATCTCTTTGTGCAGCTTTAAGATTATCTCGCGATCGCAACAGTTCAATCTCTGCTTCTCTAATCCTTGCCCGATAACTCTCTGCTGTGGCTTTGGTTGCCCGTTTGATGTCTGCGTCAATTAAATCGGCTTGTTTTTTTAGCCTTACGACTTCAGCTTGGGACGATTTGGATTCGAGTTCTACCAAATTATCACCCTTTCGTACCTGCTGACCTTCTTTGACCCAAATATTTTGAATAATACCACCACCATCCCATCGTACTGGTATAACTTGTTCGCTAGGGATTATTTCCCCAGGTGCAACAGCGACTTCATCGACTTTACTCAAACCAGCCCAAGCGATCGCACCAAATACTGCCAAACTTAGAGTTACTCCCACCAATCTTGTATAAAGCGGTGGTAGTTCTTGTACTGCTTTACCTAACTCATAAGATAGGTAATAATCATCTGGTTTGGCAAATTGTTCGCGAATTTGCCGAGATGGAGAAACTAAAGGTAGTTTGGTTTCTTTAGTCATTTTTTTACTTTGCGATCGCTTAGTGTTTTTTACTCTAACGTATTGTGAGAGTTTATGCTTATCTGATAACTTTGAAACAACATAATTCTATACTTTAATTGCTAATTCCGCAGCAATGCCAAAATGGTCGGATGGATACATATACTCATTATTAACTGCTGGTTCGGTAAGAATTAGCTGACAATTATTTACCTGTAGATGCTGATTAATAAATATATAATCAAGGGTTCCTTGCCAAGCTTTTATTTGACGCTGTGCCAGCATATTCATGACTCGTAATCCGACATCATGCCTTATTTTTTTTGTTGCTTTTATTAAAGGTGTTGGACAGGTATATTCTGGTTCTGAATTATGATAATTTGCATATGCTGAAATGAACTTTTTTCGCAAAAATTCCACTTCTGGAGTATCAGGAGTTGCGTTAAAATCTCCAACATTAATTATTGGTAATTCGGCAGGTAATTTACCCAGCCAATCAACTAATAATTCAAATTGTTCCATTCTTGCTTGACAGGAACCAGGCTGCCAATAATAGTGACCATTACAAAAAATAAATTGTTGATTGTTGACTTCTATTTGTACATATTGAGCCGAACGACCTTGACCTTGTAAATCTAATTGTTCTTGTTGAATAAATGGATAACGGCTGATAATTGCTATTCCATATTCGGGACCACCTGTATAGGGTAGCTTGTGGTATTTAGTTTTGTAAATGTACGGCATCTCAAGCTTATCAGCAATGCGATCGCCTGTATTTGCTTCGATATTTATCTCTTGCAATCCAATTATATCGGCGTTTGTTTTTTTCAATCCTTCTACTAATAAATTCTGGCGTATATCCCAGAACTTCATATCAAATAAAATATTGATTGTGGCAACTTTAATCATAAATTCAGTAATTAGGAATCAGTAGTCAGCAACAGAATATAAATTATAAATTTATATAAATTCATTCTTTTCTCAACTTATTCATAGAAATATATTCATAACTCCTAATTCCCAACTCCTAATTCCTAACCCTTAACTCCTAACTTCATCTTCTAAAGCTTTACGGGCAATTTTAGTTACATAAATTGTGACAGTAACCGTAGCAATAAAACCAATAATGCGAATAGCCCATTGTACACCGGGATTCCCAGGTTGAGATTCGGTGCCAATTGTGGCAATACTACCAGCCAAAGAACCAATATACACATACATAATTGTTCCGGGAATCATGCCAATGGAGCCAAAAATGTAGTCTTTGAGGGAAACCCCCGTCACTCCATAAGCATAATTTAACAAGTTGAAGGGAAATATCGGAGAAAGTCGGGTTAACAAAACAATTTTAAGCCCTTCCCTAGCAACAGCTTCGTCAATCGCCCGAAACTTCTCATTCCCTGATATTTTCTTTACAACCCAACCCCTTGCCCAATAGCGTCCAACAAGAAAAGCTGCGATCGCTCCTATGGTTGCACCAATGAAGACATAGAGCGAACCCATAACCACACCAAAGACAACCCCAGCACCGAGAGTCAGGATTGACCCTGGGAGAAAGGCGACTGAGGCAATGATATAAAGTAGGATAAATGCGAATGCTCCTACCGAACCCAGACCATCAACCCACTGCAAAGCATTTTTTAACCATGTTTGGGGATTAATATCGGTTGCTTTTTGAGCCGATTCTTGTCCAAAAGCGGGTTCGGCAGCAAATATCAAGGCAATACCAAATGCCAGTACCATAAAGGCAGCAAATCTAAAAAGTTTTCGCAATTTCTTGACTGGGATATCTGCAATAATTTTCTTCTGACGTTGGGAAACTACCAAATTCAACATAAAGTTAACCATATTAATCATTATCTCCAGCGATATTTATATATTGATATTTTCAACCAATAAAAACCCATAAGTATTATTACCAAAATAATAACCAATAAGTGGGAAAACCGAACCAGATTGGAGCGCTATTTCTACCTGAAAAAATCATGTTTGACTCGATACAATCAAAATAGGCTTGAAATGTTGCTGTTGCCGAAATAAGTAAGCTAAAAACATGTAAATTTAGCTTAAATATCTAGATAACAGTTTCGAGGAGAATATAAAAATATGGGAAATCAATTCAAAACTGCTGCTTTGCTTGCGGGATTAAGTGGTCTTTTAATTGCTATCAGTTATTGGGTGATCGGTGGAACTACAGGTTTAATTGTAGGGATTGGTTTGGCAGCAGTAACTAACTTATTCTCTTGGTATCAATCAGATAGAATTGCTCTAACTGCTTATCGTGCCCAAGAAGTAAGTGAAGCACAAGCACCAGGACTTTTTCGCATGGTAAAGAGGCTATCTCAACGGGCAAATTTACCAATGCCAAGGGTGTATATTGTACCTGATTCTGGAGCCAATGCATTCGCTACCGGACGTGACCCCGAACATGCAGCAGTTGCAGTTACAGAAGGCATTATGAAGATTTTGCCGGAAGATGAACTCGAAGCTGTAATTGCCCATGAATTGACTCACATAGCTAACCGTGACACCCTAACGCAGGCAGTTGCAGCAACCATCGCAGGTGCAATTTCCTTCCTCGCGCAAAACTTGTTTTGGTTTGGTTCTTCTTCCCGTGATGATAACAATCGGGGAGGAAGTTTCATCGGTTTGCTATTGACAATGATACTTGCTCCAATATCAGCGACGGTAATTCAAATGGCAATTTCCCGTACCCGTGAGTTTTCAGCAGATGCGGGAGCAGCTAAAATAACAGGTAATCCTCGTGCTTTGGCTCGTGCGTTGCAACGTTTAGAATCAACAGCACGTCAAGTGCCTTTGGGAAATACTAGTCCAGCATTTGAGCCATTGTTAATTATTAATCCTTTTTCTGGTGCATCATTGGCAAATTTGTTTAGAACTCACCCTTCGACGGAACAACGTGTTGAAGCATTACTAAAGTTAGAACGAGAATTGCCAATTGGATAGTACATATATAGCGCGTCTTTACGGTGCAACTTCCATCAAGTAACGTCATTAACCAAGAGGATATCGAGATTATGACTAATCACAACAATATGGAATCCATCGAAACTGTGGAAATTCAAATCACTCCACGCACTAACGAAATAGTTGATACTGAAATGGCTGGTGAGACTGATGAATTGAAGCAAGAAACTAAAGCTTTGATTGAAGCGCTAAAACGTCGCGCACAAGCGGAAGCAGAATCTGCGGGTACTTTAACTCGTGAAACCTATTTGAACGCTGTACGCAAAGCACGGGAAACTATTGAAGGTGAAAGATTAATCGAACGGGACAAAATCGAAAATTCTTTGAATGTAATTCAACAAGAAGCTGAGAAGAATGTGCATTTGTTGATAAAGCAGTTTACGGAATTAGGTTTGCGTTTTCAAGATGCTGCTAAAGCTGCTTGGGATGCTTTTAATGCACCACGAGTAAATTAGTTCGGTTCTATATTCTTTTCTTTACTTTATTTTCCCATATAACTGTCATTGGGGCGGAGTTTCCCCGCCCCAATGACTATCTGGTAATATTTCAGTGGAACTCAATACTGGTTGCTGATACAAAGGTATGGTAAATGTAACTGTGGAACCAAGTCCTTCTCCAAGGCTGTAAAAATGAACTTCTCCCCCCATCGCTTCAACTAGTTTCTGGGATATTGCCAATCCTAATCCCGTACCTCCATATTGACGGGTACGGGAACCATCTACTTGGGAAAATGATTGAAATAATTTATCTTGTTGATCGAGGGAAACACCAATACCTGTATCAGCTACTCGCACTTTGACGATACCGGGAAATTCGCAGTCATCGAAACGTATTTTTTTACGAGCTACGTCTGCACTTAATGTAATACCCCCTTCGTGGGTAAATTTGATGGCATTTCCAACTAAGTTAATCATTACTTGCTTTAACCGCAAATAATCGCCATATACCACAATCTCATCGGAAGTGTCAGGTGTTTGCATTTGGAAGCTGAGATTTCGATGTTCAGCTTGCAAACGCATTGAGTTACCAACATCGGCAAATAATTCATTTAGACTTACCGAACCCATTTCCAAATCTATTTTATCGGCTTCAATTTTGGCAAAGTCCAGTATATCTTGAATGATATCGAACAAATGTACCGATAGTTTGTGTGCTTCGTTCAAATATTCGTCTTGCTCTTCTGGACTATCTGCCATTCCATCAAGAATTAATTTTAAAAATCCGATAATCCCATTTAGGGGTGTACGAATTTCGTGGGAAACATTAGCCAGAAATTCGCTTTTACGACGGGTTGCTTCTTCGGCTTGCTGTCTGGCAGCGACAAGTTCTTTGTATAGTGTAGCGTGCGCGATCGCAGTTCCGACTTGATCGGCTACTTCTTTGGCAAGTTCTAATTCTTCACCTGTTAAGGGGTAACATTCATTACACACCTTTACGGCAATTATACCATTAGGCTGGTCTTTATGACTTGTTGCGGCGACTAAAATTCTTTGCTGCTGAAAATAAGGATGTTGCGGTGTTTCGATAATAATTGGCTTGAGTTTTTGCAGCGCTTCTACAAATCCTGGCTCCAAGTCGATATCTATTTCTATACCAAGCATGGAACTAATGTGAGGTTGTCGATATTCTGCGATCGCTTCTAAGGTGGAGTAACCAAGATGATAGGGAAAAATGATACAGCGTTCAAAACGTAATAACTCTCCCAAACTATCGACTGTTTGCTGCCAAATTACCTCTAAATCTAAGGTACGTCGAATATTTCGGGTAAATTTTTCAATTAACTTTCGATGCTGTTGCGATCGCAATGTCAACTCCATCTGAGTCGGCATTGATAATATTTTACCTGGATGAGAAAGTGGGTTAGGGTAACTATCCACAGGAATCGATTGCAATAATCGTCCCATTACCAACACTGCAGCTGCTGGATTACCCAATGGCAGCATAATTGGAGAAATTGCTAACTCTAACTCGTACAAATGCTGACGATATTGAAACCAGCACTGACAACGTTCGGGTACTAGTGTCGTTAAAATTCGATCCAATCTTTGCAAATAAGCTTCTTCATCAACTGGTACAAACGACTCATTCCCATTCAAATCGGCAATAATTTCGTCCGTATTAATTTCTGAATGATTATGCGGATTATCACTCACTTGCCAATTAAAACTCAAATACTGTCCTGCTCGATCTTGAGTGTAAACAAGTTCGGCTCCTAAACTTGCCCATGAACCATCAGTTTTACTAGCGTTCGATTCCAATTTTTTTGACGATACCTTTGAAAGTTGGGAATTAGCAGTAATGCTCATGACTCAAGCTTGGATAAGTTAATAGCAAGCAAAATCAGGGGACAATGCCAGTAGATTTATCAATGGCATTCTCGGAGAGTAGAACCTCACCTGGAGTATTGCTGATTAAAGTTTGGCATAAAATTTTACAGCTTTGGTATCCTTACCCGCAGTTTTGGGAATGTTCTTCACTCTAGCATCGCAAAATTTATATTTCTTAATACTTTTGTCAAGAGTTATTTTTAATTTTAATCGTTCCATTCACCACGAGGGGGCATGGATTTACGCACAGGAGTGCGAGTTAGTTCGTCGTCTCTAGGTACGTCACCACGTAACCACTGACGAATCGCAACTTCAATAACTTTGCTGGGATCGTTAGTAAGATGCTGAATTTGCTCGACTAATTCAGAATCTAGACGAACTGCAATTTCAACTTTGTCGGCAATACGCTGTTGGGCATCGGTTATTTTATCTTTCATATTCATAGGTTGATGTACCTAAAACTGGTTTTCTCCAAAAGTTTCCTCTTTCAAGCTTTATTAGTCAGGTAGTAACTGGGGCAGCAAATACAACACCCAACACTTACAATGCTATTACGGCTTTGCGGACATTCACTGTTTATTGTACGCTTCTATTTCTCTAACGCCAGATTCTTTGTGTAGAGGTTTAATATAAATTGATTGTCCAGCCTCGTTTTATTCGTTCTGGTTCAATTCGGTAACAAAAAAATTATAGCAATATATCTTTATCTATCCCATCCTCAAATCAGTCTACGTCAGCTAGAGATAGCTTAGTATAGCCAAATAATACTAAAGTACTATAAACTTGAGGCGAGAACAACGAAGATGTTTTAAATTGGCACTATTCTTGCTTTACTGTATATTTTGAATTGGTGAAGCTCGTGCATTGAGTTGCGATCGCTCCTACAAAACCCGCTACAATCACGTTTCTCTAAATACTTTCTTCTGCTACTTGCGTCATTAAAAAACGCACATTCAATATTCTGAATATTATCATTTAATTGCTTGGCAAAGTAAAATTTCTCAGTCCGCATTTCAGACTTTGATTTTTTACGACAATTGACTTACGTCACCAGTACAAAATTATACATTAATTAAAATATTCTCTGAGTTGTAAAATGCAGTTAAAAAGTAAATACAAGTAGATTATGAAGCGATCGCTAATCTAATATATTTAATTACTTAGTCAAGGTGAGCTATGTTTTTACTAGTATATACTTAGGAAATTATTTGATACTTCGGATATGAGCGATCGCAATTAAAGAAAATCTCTACTAAGGTAGAAGTATCGCCGACCTCAGACATCCCCTTGAAGTTTACCATCGGTGCAATCTTTCTCGATTTTTCCTAATGCAATGTTTTACTTTAATTCCCTTCCCCTCAGGGATTTTTCACGACACAACAGCTTAATACTCTCCTGAGCAGCGTTTTGGCGAATAAAGCATTAAAATACATTAAGCATATTCTTCTTTCTATCTTGGTTGCTAAATACAGCAAATAATGTATATGACTGACGTTCCCGCAGATCGCATTCGCAACTTTTGCATCATTGCCCACATCGACCACGGGAAATCTACCCTTGCTGACCGTTTGTTACAAGTCACAGGAACTGTAGAACAACGGCAAATGAAGGAACAGTTTCTCGATAATATGGACTTGGAACGGGAGCGCGGCATTACAATTAAGCTGCAAGCTGCCCGGATGAGTTACAAGGCAAAAGATGGTCAAGAGTACGTACTGAATCTGATTGATACTCCCGGACATGTGGATTTTTCTTATGAAGTATCCCGCAGTCTCGCAGCTTGTGAAGGAGCTTTATTGGTCGTGGATGCATCGCAAGGTGTGGAAGCGCAAACCTTGGCAAATGTTTATTTAGCTTTGGAACATGACTTAGAGATTATTCCAGTTTTAAATAAAATTGATTTACCTGGGGCAGAACCTAGTCGGGTAGCTGGGGAAATTGAGGAAATTATTGGTTTAGATTGTAGTGGTGCAATTCTGGCTTCGGCAAAAGAGGGTATCGGAATTGACGAAATCCTCGAAACCATTGTTGAGAGAGTACCCCCTCCCAAAAATACCGTCGATGACAAGTTACGTGCCTTGATTTTTGATAGCTATTATGATAGTTACCGGGGGGTAATTGTCTATTTTCGGGTGATGGATGGCAAGCTCAAGAAAAAAGATAAAATCTACCTGATGGCATCGGGTAAAGAATTTGATGTTGACGAAATTGGTATACTTGCACCTACCCAAAAGCAAGTTGATGAACTCCACGCTGGGGAAGTCGGGTATTTGTCCGCATCAATTAAAGCTGTTGGAGATGCCAGGGTTGGGGACACAATCACCCTTTCGAGTGCTAAATCAATCGAAGCTTTACCGGGTTATGCAGAAGCTAATCCGATGGTGTTTTGCGGAATGTTCCCCATTGATGCCGATCAATTCGAGGATTTGCGGGAAGCATTAGATAAACTTAGTCTGAACGATGCAGCACTACATTTTGAACCGGAAACATCAAGTGCAATGGGTTTTGGATTTCGTTGCGGGTTCCTGGGTTTACTGCACATGGAAATTGTTCAGGAGCGTTTGGAACGGGAGTATAATCTCGATTTGATTATTACCGCTCCTTCGGTAGTGTATAAGGTGATTACCCTCAAAGGTGAAGAACTTTATATAGATAATCCCAGTCGTTTGCCATCACCCAACGAACGTCAACATATCGAAGAACCCTATGTCAAAGTTGAGATGATTACACCGGAGATATATGTGGGTACTTTGATGGAGTTATCACAAAACCGTCGGGGTATATTCAAAGACATGAAATATTTGACCCAAGGACGGACTACGTTAACTTATGAATTACCGTTAGCGGAGGTTGTGACTGACTTTTTCGACCAAATGAAATCGCGATCGCGTGGTTATGCAAGTATGGAATATCACCTCATTGGCTACCGCGAAAACCCACTGGTGAAGCTGGATATAATGATTAACGGCGACCCTGTGGATTCGTTAGCAATGATTGTCCACCGCGATAAAGCTTATAATGTAGGGCGATCGATGGCTGAGAAGTTGAAGGAATTGATTCCCCGACATCAATTTAAAGTGCCAATTCAAGCATCAATTGGTAGTAAAGTTATTGCCAGCGAACATATTCCGGCATTGCGGAAGGACGTACTCGCGAAATGTTACGGTGGTGATATTAGCCGGAAGAAGAAATTATTGCAGAAGCAGGCTAAGGGTAAGAAGCGGATGAAATCGGTGGGTACGGTGGATGTGCCGCAGGAAGCTTTTATGGCTGTGTTGCGATTAGATCAACAATAAAACAATAATAGCAGGGGCAAACGGTAAGTCACTTAGCGGGGTCGGTTTCCGTCCCGCTAAACTGACGCACCCGAAGGGTTGTTTGCCCTATTTTTTGATTGTATTCAAACCAAACAACCCATAGTTTAATCAAACAGATGTTTTTGACATACCTCCTCGTCCTAAAGTCCGAGGATTCCTTAACGTTTCATTGGGTTGTGCTACCGAAATAGTCTTACCATCCCTCGACGTTCGTTTAAAGTCTCCTAATGCCCTATGGCGACTGTCCCCTATTATAACAGAACAGAAATCTCAGCAAAAGCCGTCCTAAAAGGACGAGGCTTGTATCCCATTATTTTCGGTCAATCAGTACATAAGTAGGTTGGCTGAAATAAACCGAACTATGTAACGAAATGTAAAAGTCTCAAAACCCTTGTGATTACTTCATTTCACTTCGTATCATACCCTTCGGGAACGTCTTCGACCAACGCAATGACATAGTTATAAATTTTCCCACTCACCTACTTATCACAAGAAAATTGCGGGACCTGTGGAAGCCACTTGACTTTCAGGCAGTGGAGGAAACAAGCCACGAGTGGTTTTAACCACCGTCAAGAATGATAAAATTAAATTGTGAGTAGGAATAATCATCTACGTGTTGAAGTGTTTTGTAAGGAGTAACCCCTAATTTATCTCGTACCTACACAAGTTGTAGCCCTGGATAAACAAGTAATGGGAAAACATGGAGCGTACCGAACTGGCAAGGGATGAACTCGGAAAGCATTAATTAAAATCTCAAGTAAGCGCAATTGCAATACCGGATACTACTGGTAGTTGTTTTGAGCGTCTAGGGGGATATTTGACTATTCCTTTTAAGTGTAAGTCTTAGAGAATCTGCGTGTCTATGCCTGTCGGCAGGCTTCACCAACAGACGCAGAGTGTCAAATATACTTAATTGTGAATCTATAAATAAACTTTTATTGACCGGGGAGTAGAACCAGTGTACATCGTGCAAATAGCCTCAGAATGCGCTCCTGTAATTAAAGCAGGGGGTTTAGGTGATGTGGTGTACGGATTGAGCAGGGAGTTAGAAGACCAGGGACATGTTGTTGAGTTAATTCTTCCCATGTATGATTGTATGCGCTACGACCACATTTGGGGTCTACATGAAGCATACCGGGAGTTGTGGGTGCCTTGGTACGATGGTCAAATTCACTGTTCGGTATATTGTGGTTGGGTACATGGAAGGCTGTGCTTCTTTATTGAAGCCCATTCCCAGGATAATTTTTTCCATCGCGGTTGTTACTATGGTTGCGAAGATGATGTGATGCGGTTTGCTTTTTTTAGTAAAGCAGCTTTGCAATTTTTACAACAAAGCAATAAAACTCCAGATGTTATCCACTGCCATGATTGGCAAACTGGTTTAATTCCGGTGATGCTGTATGAAATGTATCAGTATCATGGTTTGGAGTATCAGCGAATTTGCTACACCATCCACAATTTTAAACATCAAGGAATATTTGGGAATGAGGTGTTGCAAGCGACAGGTTTAAATCGTCCTGAATATTACTACCAATACGATAAGCTGCGGGATAATTTTAACCAGTTTGCGTTGAATATGATGAAAGCTGGGATTACTTACTCGAATGCAATTACGACGGTATCCCCTTATCATGCTTGGGAAGCCCAACATACTGATATTAGTTGCGGTTTAGGACATACTTTACATGTACATCGCGATCGCTTCCAAGGTGTTCTGAATGGGATTGATTATGGTTTTTGGAGTCCGGAAGTAGACAAGTATTTACCATATAGCTACTCGACAGCAGATTTTGAACAAAAGTTATATAACAAGAAAGCATTAAAGGAAAAGTTGAAGTTAGCTGATAATGATAAACCTTTGGTTGCATATATTGGAAGACTTGATGCTCAAAAGGGGGTTCATTTAGTCCACCATGCAATTTACCATGCACTAGAGCGAGGGGCACAATTTGTCTTGTTAGGTGCGGCAACGGAACCGAGTATTCATAGTTGGTTTGCCCATGAGCAGAAGTTTTTGGAGGATAATCCCAATGTTCATCTCGAACTGGCTTTTAATGAGGAATTATCCCATTTAATTTATGCGGGTGCGGATATGATGGTGGTACCGAGTAATTATGAACCTTGCGGATTGACGCAAATAATTAGTTTAAAGTACGGGACTGTGCCAATTGTTCGTGGTGTGGGAGGATTGGTAAATACGGTGTTTGATTGGGATTATGACCAGATGCATTCCCCGGAAACCCGTAATGGTTTTGTTTTCTTTGAAAGCGATAATTATGCTTTGGAATCGGCAATGGGAAGGGCAATGGATTTATATGATATCAATCCTGAGCTTTTCCAAAAGTTAGCAATTCAAGGGATGGAGTATGATTATTCTTGGAAAAATCCGGCTGGGAAGTATGTGGAAATTTACGATTTAATTCGGCATAAATGGTGATGGGTTGATGGATAATTGGGGATTTTAGAAAATAAAATATCCTAATTTATGGGCATTATATCATTCTTCAAGAAGGCGGTAAGAGGAGGGGTCTTGACGATAATATCCACAACACAACCTTCTCTTAACCTAAATTTGTTATAACTAGGCTAATTATCTGGGAATTTTAAATCCTACGGTTGAGTATATGGCAATATTTAAAAAGTCTTCTTTTGCCGCTTTTCCGAAATTTTTTCTTAGTCTCGATCCGATATCTAAATTAGTTTTTATTAGTCTTGGTGTTACTAGTGTTAGTTTGTTGGGCTTTACTAGTTGGAGAATTTTGCTACGTTTGACAGCTCCACAAATTACGATCGCAGCTGGAGATAAGCAGGGTGAAAGTTATATTATTAGCGATGCGATCGCAAAAACTATTGAGAAGCACTCTAATATTAAAATAACTGTTAGAGCAACTGGTGGAACTCAGGAAAATTTAGGACTTTTACAGCAAGGTAAGGTACAGTTAGCGACTGCACAAGCTGATGTCGTGAGTGAAGATATGGATGTTTTTAGTAATGGAAATAATTCTTTAAAATTTTCACCTCGCACGGTAGTTGTTTTGTACAAAGATTTATTTCAGTTGGTGGTTCGTAATCCGAATCTTAAACAATTTATCCAACTTGAAGGTAAGATAATTGCTTTACCTGCAAAAGGTGGACAATATCAGTCATTTAAAAAAATTGCTCAATATTACGGTTTAATTAAAGAAAATAATCAAAGTTCAGAAGTTGAAATTACTGGTTTAAAGGGTAGTTTTTATGTATCTCCTCAATAAATCGGGGAAAGTAAGGACGCACTGTTCCAAGACAACCCCAGTTGGAGAATCATCGCTTTTTCATTGATAATCTTAGACAAAGAAGGAATTTCACAATTTTGACAAATGCGTG
>JAAUPE010000138.1 GCA_012034595.1 Calothrix sp. CSU_2_0
CCTCCAGCCAACATTACCCCACAACTACGACTAGCTGCGATCGCAATTCCAGCCACAACTACTTGCATCGGGTCGCCAACAGCTGCTACAAGTTCGAGTGGAAAGGATTTAAATAAAGAAATCTCTTGATTTTCGATTTCCCTTTTTCCTAATTCCCCCAATCCCTTCTTCACAATTTCCCACTTTTGCCGATGATTACAAACGGGATGACTGCTGTTTACTTTTCCTGTGGCGTTTATCCCTAAACCTGTCAAAATTCCTAAAGCTGTTGTCGTTCCTCCAACCACGCATTCACTCAAAATTAGATAGGAATGGGAGTTAGTTGCTAATTTTTCTCCCCAAATCAGCCCTTGCTCGAATAAATGCCGAACAATTTCTAATTTCATGGCTTTACCCGTACTCAAGCACAAAGCTGCGGTTCCCCCCAAATCGATTGCGGGTAAGTTTGGTTGTTGGGGTAATCCAGCATTAAAAATGTAAAGCGGTAATTTCAGTTCTTCAACCACAGCCCGCGAAATTAATACAGGTGATGCACCAGATGCTAACGGTGGCAATGAATACTTTGGGTTTTTTGTTGCTCCGTAGTAGAGAAATTCCGCATCCGCGCAAGCCGTATATTTTCGGTCTTCAGGAGTCAGACCAGCAGCCGATATTCCTGGTATTAATGCTGTCTCAGTGAATCCTAGTACGCAGGCAAATATAGGCAAGGAACCACGATATTTTGATACCCAAGCCTCACCTTGAGGAATTTGAGTATAGATATGAATTGGGGAATTGGGAATTGGGCATTGGGGATTGGGCATTGGGGAATTTTAACATTTGCGATAAGCAGAGTTTAATGCCGTTTGCGGAGCGTGTGCTTAGGCATATCGTAAGAAGCAAACTAGTTAACTCCTGACTCCTGACTCCTAACTCCTGACTCCTAACTCCTAATTCCTAACTCCTGACTCCTGACTCCTAACTCCTATTCATAATCCATCAAAAGCTGTACCCATTGGGGAGGACGGGGAATGGGGTTTCCAAGTCGATCGAGTAATAACCATGAAGCGAGATGGACGAGGAATAAATATAAAAAATTGTTGAAAATTACAAATGCGATCGCGCCAATTTGAATAAATAAGACACTAGGGGTTGACAAAATTCCCAAGATTAAAAAGAACCAATCAATTAAATCCGTTACCTGATTAATGACATAAATCCACAGGTCTTCACCAGTTAATACCGACAAAAACCAGACTCGGAAAAAAACACCTACAGTTCCCAGTAAAGCACCTAAACTAATCGAAGCAATCCAAGGAACACGACGATTCCAAGTTGCACCCAATAACACCCCCATAAATCCAAAGGGCATCACAAATAAGACACTACGAATCGGTCCCATTAATACTGATAATAGTAAACCAGACACTACGGCTGCCATCCAAGCTGCACGATGACCCCAACGCAAATAAACCCAAGCAATGGGAACAGGGAAAAATATCCGCAACACAGGGGAAAGTACGGGAAAATAAAAATTAATAAACCAAATTAAACTTGTGGTACTTGCCAAAAATGCTGTTTCCACCATTCGTAACGGTGTTTCAACTTTCACCTCTGGAGAAGTAAAATTTTCTCGTTTTTTAGACCATTCATTTTCGGATGCCATCGTTCAAATTTAGGAAATTGGGGATTGGGCATTGGGAATTGGGCATTGGGGATTGGGAATTGGGGATTGGGAGAGAAAAATCTTATAATAATCTTTTCCATTTTCTCCTTTTCCCCTTACCCTTCCTAAACTATCATGCGTTCTAATGCTGACAAATCTGGAATACAGATTGTGTCTTGGTCGCGTTTAATTAGTCCTTTCTTTTCTAACCGAGTTAGTACCCTCGTGACAGTTTCTCTGGCTAATCCACTCAAACTACTCAATTCCCGGTGGGGTAAATTAGGAATATCCATACCAGTCTCGGCTTTAATTCCTTGTCCCTCAGCTAAAAATAATAAAGTATCTGCGACTCGCGATTGGCTATCCGATTCGCGCAATCTTAATCTTCGATTAATTTGTCTCAACCTTCTTGCCATGAGTTGGGCTAACCTAACTCCTGCCATTGGTTCGGTGTGAAGTAACTTGACAAAATCTTGCGATGGCATACTACCAATAATCGTAGTCGTTAAAGTGATTACATCTGTAGAGCGTGGCACTTCATCAAGCGCTGCCATTTCGCCAAATAGTTCGCCTTTACCAAGAATATTTAGTGTAACTTCTTTACCTTCAAGATTGTAGGTACGAATTTTTACCCATCCATCAATGATAAAATATACTGAACCACCCCAGTCATTTTCGAGTAAGATTACTTGATTGGCTGGGTGAGTACGGGTTACAAGATGGGTCAGTGCTAGCTCAATAACAGCTTCCGGCAGCCCTTGGAAAAAGGGAGCCGATGTAACAATAGATGGGTTAGCAGGGGTAAGCAAGCTGTTTCTGTCTTCCATTACGACATTTTTATTAAAGCTGCAATCGACTCAAGAAACCAAACGCCACATACAAGCTTAAGCGAGGAAAGCGCGATCGCTTCCTACAATAAAGCTAAACTTATGTAACATGACACAGTAATGCCAGCGTTTTTTAATGAACAATATCGATCTCAGGCTATAAACAAGAAAAAAGTTTGGCAGAAAGCAGCTTTTAGCCTAATGTATTCTTGTTTATGAACCAATTTTATTGCAAATATGATTACTAATCTACATCGATCGACAACACCAATGATACTCAAGGGTAGTAATTTTTGCGAATATTTATTTTTTAGCGATGGTGCAAAGCACCCAGCGATCGCAGAGCATAGGTTAGAAATTTGGGATAATGGTCATGATTCATAAAATGGCGTTCTTTGCCAAGCCAGACTATAATCTATATTTTTAATATCTAAATCGCGAACCTAAACACCTAAACACGAATCCCGAACCTTTAATCCCTTACCTCTGGGAAATGACTGACATTCCTTGATGATACAAGCCCCCAGATACTCCTTTAAGTAAGCCACATCTATGGAATAAATCCAAAATCCAAAATCCTGTCTTGAAAAGTTTGACGGTAACGTCACTTCTCTCAACGGAGAGCAACACCGTGCGGGGGTCCCCCCCGTTGAGGTGATTGCGGAGGGGAACCCCCGCACAAGAGTGACTTCGGAAACCGAACCCGTCAACTTTTCGCAAAATCCAAAATCCAAAATCTAAAATCCAAAATTGTATGACGGACAATTTTTGATATCTCTGGACTTGAGGAAGGCTGACAAGCTAATCTTCTTTAACTAAGCGCTGATTTCTAATCGGCAGGATTTACCAGGGATGCGTAATTATAATTGTCATGTTAACCGAACAATTTCCACACCACGCTTCTTAGAAATCATCTTAGGAAAATCACAGTGACTTCCCGCGCAACTGAAATTCAAACGCTGATTGCAGAGATTGACAACTTACTCGCTTCTAAGGGTAAGCGCTTATCTAGAGTTCTTTCCCCCCAACAAGGACAAGAACCAAAGCTGATATTGGAACGAATTCGTAGCTTTTTAGTCAATTTAGCTGAAAATGAGTCACAAGATGGAAATGCAGCACAGTTAACACCGTTGCTTGCCAGGTATATCGGCAGCGATGAGGAATCGTTACCATCGACAGAAGGTGTTTCTCCGGGTTATTTTATGACGGAAGATAACTCATACGGTGGTTATTCGGGGCAAGAAGATGCTTCATCGCAGTTGAGTAAACCAGTGCGCGAAATTTCGACACTAATTGAACCGCTCAAAATCGAATTGCGATCGCTGTTGGAAGAACGGAAAAATCTGGTTGAGGAAATTCGCCAGTTGGAACAACAACGGCTGCACAATTATTCTTTGGTGCAGCAAATGGCAACTCAAGAGCAAGCGATCGCGGAATTTTTGCAGGTGCTAGCGAATCGGGTTGGTGAAAACCCCCCACAAGCTGCGAATTTGGTATCTGTACTCAAATCTAGCAATGTTCCATCTCCAACCCCAGGAACCCCAGAATCGCCACAACCGGTTGAACGTTTATCGCAGTTAGCTAGCGAATTAGATCGAAAATTAATTGCCCTTGATGGGACTGTGAATATTGTTTTTGAAGCTTTACAGCGTAATGTCCACAATTATCATGATTCCTTGTCTGAGGCAATGGCAAGGATGCGCGATCGCGGTAGTCAAGGGGAACAGCTATTAAAAAATTTTATTGATAATTTGACTCAGCAGTTACAGTCTTTGCCTGCGATCGATAATTACGGTGTTGGATCGGGTATTGGCTCGAAAAACATCCAAGAATCTAATAGTACGGCGAAACGCGATAAGCAAAGTTTAATCACGGAGGCATCTCGTACAACTGCTCGACAAACAAAAATTTCCCAATCCACACCGATTGTTGAAAAATTAATTGAAAAATCTGGGAACACAAAATCTGGCGATACAAGTACAAGTGAGTTACCAGATATCGATCCTGGATTGCTTGAAGATAGCAATGTCACCCCAGATTTAGACGCTTTATTATTGGAACTGAGTCAAGACACCATAGCACCTCAGCAATCTTTGGGTTCTTTCATTCCACCGCAAGCAAATCAAAAATCTGAGGTTCCGACACAGGGATTAGATCAAACTCCTCAAAATCGAAATGATGAAGTCGATCTTCTTTACGCTAGTTTATTTATTCAGGATGGCGAAACTAATCCAAATCCGCTATTAGCTGCTAACCAACTAACTCGAAATCCAATTGGTGTCACCCAGGATTTATCAACTTCTGTTACGGATTTAAATGCCTCCACATCGCTATTTAATCCAGAACAGATTAATCCAGAACAAATTAATTCAGAACAGATTAATCCAGAACAAATTAATCCAGAACAAGCAGAAGCTAACTTTGAGCAAATAAACGAGCAAATTGAATTAGCTCCAACAAGTTTCGATTCAAGTCTCGATCTAAATCCCGATCGAAGTAAACAGGTAGATAGTCATCGAGCCGATGATAATAATGAAGTTGCCAATTTAGAAACATCATTAATTAATCATGAACCAATTATTAATGACGAAAACATAATTTCAGACAGAACTACCCAAGAATCAAGTAGCGAAGTTTCTAATAGGCAAGAACAATTACCAGAAATTATATCAGATATCGAAACTACAACATCTGTGGTTTTTGAATCTACTAGCATCGAAAATGCTGAGAATCCAGAAAATCAGGATATAACAACAGGCTTTGCTGCCAATCCTTGGTTTGATGCTGCCGATGCCGGATTACTCAACTTACAAGACTTTCAATCCCAAGATATCGATAATACAGTTTCTAGACAAACTAATGATGCATGGCAAGTATTTGTCAGTAGCGAAGACACCGCTAACACAACGTTAAATCTTGAAGAACCAACAGCTAACGATACAATTACAGTATTAACCGATTTAATATTTATTGATGACGAAAATAATGTTACTTCATCAAATATTAGTAATCCCAGCGAAACTGAAACCCAACCAATTCCAGCAACAATAACAAAAGAATCAGGAAATCCCGCATCCAGCGAAAATGCCACCACAAATTACATTACAGCATCACCACAGGAAGTTTTGCTCTCAAAAGCGACGGCTGAAATAGATGCTGCAATGCCCAATATTGCCCTTGATGAAGAGCAATTGCAGCAATTAGATCGAGATTTAACAAACTTTGATAGCGAACAAAATATTTTTGCCTCTGTTTCTCCCAACGCTGTCGCAGAAACACAACCAGATATCTTCTCCGAGGAACAACCCACCAACCTTGAGATTGAAAACTCCGAGATTAATATTCCCGAGCTAAATATCTCCGATGAAGCTAGTGTCGAAAATGCAAATTTGGATGTAAGCTCAAGCGAAGTAACAGCTATTGACGCTGAAACTGCTTTTGAAACTGAGATTGAAACTAAGCTCGAACCTGAAATTGAAGTTGAGATTGAAACTAAGCTCGAACCAGGGGTTAATCAAAAGATCGAAATTACTGTCAATGATTCGGCAAACAATTTAGTAGATTCAGAAAATAATCCCAACACAAATAACTTAACCACAAATAACCTAATTCCCATCTCCGGTTCCATCGATAATCCCAATTTGCCAATTAATACCCAAGATTCAGCATGGTATTTGGGAATTGACTTAGGGACAACAGGAATTTCTGCGGCATTATTAAATCGCTCGACAACCGAAGTTTACCCGCTTTACTGGTCAGCAGAAGGTGAGAATAATACAAACGGGGTAAAACGTTCATTTCGATTACCAGCAGAAGTTTACTTGCCCCCCTCAGCTGGAACACCAATTGGGGATAATCAAGAACCAACCACAGCAGAAACATCATCCCCAACAACTCAACATTTATTTTCTGCCGAATTAAAGCCTTATTTACAAGTTGCTTTAGCCTATCGCAGCGATTACCTGGCTCGGACAACCCCAACTAGGGAAGATAATACCGCTCTTGAAACCACACAACCACCATTAAAGTGGGAACCCGTATTGAAATTAAACGAAGTTGCAACCGTACCATTAGTATGGATGGTACGATCGCTCTCGAAATTGCTTCTCACCCTCAAATCAGATCGCAACAGCACCACCTTGGGTTTAACAGCAACCGCAATGGGTTTAAATCCAGAAAACTTCGCGTCGGCAATCGATAATCTCGCAGGAGTGATTTGCTCAATTCCATCAAAATGGTCGGAACAATACCGCTTTAATATCCGCGAAGCCTTACTAATTGGTAAAATCGTTTCCCATCCCCAACAAGTATTTTTTGTCGAAGAAGCGATCGCAACCCTACTTTCCGAACTCGACGGTTGCAACGGGGAAGAAGTCAAACTCAAAAGCCGTACAGGTTCAGCAAAAGCTAAAAGCAGCGACTATCCCGTAATTGGGAACACCCTAATTATGAATATCGGTGCAAGTTCGACAGAAATGGCGCTAGTTGATATCCCCGATCATCTAATCGAACTTACCCATAGCGACTTTATGCTCCATAGCTTTGCCTATGGTGGCAAAAGTCTCGAACAAGACATTGTTTGCCAATTGCTATTACCCCCCAAATGGCGACAATCTAGCTCAATTAAACAGGAAGATAAAGAAACAGCCACCAACAATCCTTGGCACTGGCAACCATCAATACAAGGATTAGAAAACACCCGCTTATCGAGTTTGCAATGGGAAGAATTAACCCTACCTCGTCCTGGAGAACCCGATACCACCGAACGTATTCAGCTACAACAAAGACTAGAAAGTTCGCTTTTAGGACAAGCATTGCTTGATGCAGCAGCCGCAATAAAATTAATTTTGCAACACCAAGAAGCATTTTCTTTCCAACTGGCAGACCAAAGTTGGACATTGCAACGACGAGATTTAGAAAGTCAAGTTTTCGTCCCCTTTGTCCGTCGTCTCAACCGCGAACTCAATCGTCTATTAGTGGCACGAGGGATTCCCACAGAAGCAATTAACCAAGCCATTCTCACTGGTGGAGTCGCTTCATTAGGTGCAGTTAGTCGCTGGTTACGACAAAAACTTCCCAATGCCAGAATTATTCAAGATTTATATTTGGGGGAAAATGGCGCACCAACATGTAGTCGCGTTGCCTATGGCTTATGTTTACTACCATTGCACCCCCAAGTTTTAGAAATACCCAGACAGCAGTATACTGATTATTTCTTGTTCACCGAATTATTAAAAGTACTGCCAGAACGGGCTTTATCCTTTGGCGAAGTCGTGCAATTATTCGAGGAACGGGGAATCAACACCCGCAGTTGTCAGCAACGTCTACTAGCCTTTTTAGAAGGGGAACTCCCTGCTGGCTTAATCCCCAACAGCATTGACTCCCTCTGGTTAGTACAATCTTCCGTAGAAAACCCAGATTATAAAGCGATCGCATCTACACCACTATTTGAAAAACAAGGTAGCCTCTCCTACCTCTCCAATACCCAGCAAATTCAACAACTGCTTCGTTACCTAGATGCAGTTAAAGGTAGTACTCAGCAGTCTTTAGAGGAACCATATACCGTGAATTTTGCAGTCGGAGTCAGAGAGTAAAGATAGGCAGGAGTCAGAAGGCAGGAGGCAGGAGGCAGGAGTCAGGAGGCAGGAGCCAGGAGGTAGAAGGAGGAGGCAGGAGGCAGAAGGTAGGAGGTAGGAGGCAGAAGCACAAGTCAGGAGGAAAAATCCCCAATGCCCAATGCCCAATGCCCAATGCCCAATGCCCAATGCCCAATCCCCATATCCCAGATTTTTACAAACCACACGAGAAAATACTAAACTTTTAAATTCAACTAGGTTAGTTCAAAGATTGGATAAATTTTTCCTCTATGGGTTCTCACTAGTAAATATACTGGAGTATAGTTCGTAAAAGAAAACTTAAATAGTATGTGAAATCCGAACCATAACAGTGTCTGCCTATATATCTAATGCAGATGGCTCCTCTGCGCGTAAATCCCTAATTGTAAACTATCCCAATTCCATCCAGAACTTGCAGCAGACCTCACATCCTTCTGTTACAAGCGCTACAAAACGGATAATTGACATTATCGGAGCCATTATTGGACTTATAATTACTGCTTTTGTCGCCATAGTTGTTTTAACTGCCACCATACTTCATGACCAAGGTCCTTTATTATACAGCCAAACCCGTTGTGGTTTGAATGGAAAAACTTTCCGGATTTGGAAGTTTCGGTCGATGGTTGTTGGTGCGGACAAACTCAAGCATCTGGTGAAAAATGAAGCAAAAGGTCACATATTTAAATGTACTGATGACCCACGGATAACACCTGTAGGTAAAATATTACGTA
This sequence comes from Calothrix sp. CSU_2_0, assembly GCA_012034595.1. GTDB lineage: Bacteria > Cyanobacteriota > Cyanobacteriia > Cyanobacteriales > Nostocaceae > Brunnivagina. The sequence goes on from JAAUPE010000138.1 coordinate 8,819, forward strand.
GAACAAGTTTGGATGAACTGCCCCAATTTTGGAATGTGCTGCGGGGAGAAATGAGTTTGGTTGGAACCCGTCCACCGACTCTGGATGAGGTGATGAACTACCAACCCCATCATTGGGAACGTTTACAAGTCAAACCAGGGATAACAGGAGAATGGCAAGCTAATGGACGTTCTACGATTAAAGACTTTGAACAAATAGTCAGAATGGATGTTGATTACCAAGATAAGTGGTCACCAATGTATGATTTGAGATTAATCTTTAAAACTATTTGGGTGGTCTTCAGCAAAGATGGGGCTTATTAAAATTAATGAGAGCGATCGCTTTTAATTATCTAGTTTAAGCCAATCCATTTACGTTCGTATTGCAACTCCAAAATATTAAAATAATAAAAAGTTCATATCCCTGGTTTCTGGTAAGAAGCTGGGGATATTATTACGAGTACATTAGTTGAATGAAGATTAATCACCCCTGAGTCTGTATCGTTCTCATTATTTTGATTTGATGTAAACTCAACAAAAAGCAAACAAAGCTGTATTATCTTTCTGCGGATAGAAGCATTAAATTAAATAGTAATTTTTTACAAGCAAACACAGGGGAAAATTTATGGCAGTTTCGCAGCTTGCAGCCTTTGGGAACCACCTACTCATCGGGATTTCCGGTACTAAATTAAATGACGACGACAAGAAACTACTTAGTCAACTCAAACCAATCGGGATTGTTTTCTACGGTAAAAACTTCCAAACAGGTTCTCACTACGAAGTATGGTTACAAACCTTCAAAGAATTAAACACACAAATTCGTGAATACGCAGAACGCGATCGCATGTTGATGACTCTCGATCATGAAGGTGGCAGGGTTCACCGTCCTCCGTTCCCCATTACTCGCTTTCCCGAAGCATATTTACTTGAGTCCCATGCCCGTGAAGTTGCTGCTGCGGCAGCCATCGAACTCAAATCAATGGGTATCAATGTTTCTTGGTCACCTGTTGCGGATATTTACTCAAACCCCAACAACCCCATTATTGGAACTCGTGCAATGGGCATTACTCCCGAATCTGCGGGTGTTTTTGCTTGCGAATATTTGGCAGGTTTGCGAGATGTTGGGGTAATTGGTTGTGCCAAGCATTTTCCTGGACATGGAGACACTAGCAGCGATTCCCATTTAGAATTACCCGTACTCAACCTCACTGCATACGAATTACAAACCCGCGAATTAATCCCTTTCCAAGCTTTAATTGCAGCACAAGTCCCAATGGTTATGACTGCACATATTCTCTTCCCCAAGATAGATGGGAATGTACCTGCGACTTTATCGAAGACGATATTAACGGGAATATTGCGGGAGGAATTAGGATTTACTGGAGTAATTGTTTCCGATGATTTAGATATGAAAGCGGTTGCGGATATGTATAGTCAGTCGGGAACTGTCACCAAAACTTTTAATGCAGGCTGTGATTTATTCATGGTGTCTCGCAATTTACTATCGTCGTCACTGGAGCGGACAATTGCGATCGCTCAAGATTTTACCAACTCAATTAGCGATGGTAGTTTAGATACGACAATCGTTGAAGCGGCAAAAACTCGAATTGACAAGCTTTTAGCTATAACTCCCCAATATTCAATAGAATTGCTTGACAAAGCAACATTACAAAAACATGCAGAAATAGCGATTTCCTCTGCTTTTGGATAAACGTTAATGGTAATAATATCCCTGACGTTTGGAAATAGTCGGGGATATGATTATTTATTTGATTATTTTTAAAATATGGCTTCCAAATCCTAATGTATGAACTAACTTTAGAAAGGTAAGAGCAAAGCTAAATAACAATCCAAAGAATTATCGCTGAATTTTCATCCCAACATTCCGAATTGATACAGCACTTGCGCGATCGCATAATTCTCGGTCGCAATCCGCAATTATGTCAGATTATTTTGGCTCAAGAAGATTTAACAATATCACGTTTACATGCTGAAATCCCCATCCCCATCGAGCTGTTGATGCCAAATATTTATTTCAGAATTGTCCCTAGTGCGGCACTTTTTTAAGTGATGGAGCAAGTTTCTTTCCAGAAGAATTTCAAGCAAATCAACTTGAAACCTTTTCAATTCGACCGATCAATGTTAGTTAAATGTTGTTAAAGATTAAAGCTTAGTTTATCCAGCTATTTGCTGCTTGTATTAAATTGTACTAATTTACTAATTGCTAATTCAGAATTACTCAACTTTAAAATTTGTTAATTATTATCCAAATGTCTGGTATTGATTTATTATTCCTATAAAGGAATAGTTTTTTTATCTCCTATGGTTGGATCGAAAGAAGTAGCACAATTATTACGAGTAACTGAGCGAAGAGTACGGTATTTACTTGAAAAAAACCGGATTCAGGGAGCAATAAAAATTGCTGGACGTTGGATAATACCGTTAATTGATGGTTTACCAAAAATCGACGATGGCAAGCGCGGTCCGAAACCGACATGGAAAGAAAGAATTAAATCCCATCTAGAAAATTTGGCTTCGAGTAAGTCACAGAAGAAGGGAAAAACCTATATCCATATCTATCGTCAACGCTTTGGCAAGAAAGATAAAAACGGAAATTATCAACCCGCTATTATTGTCAGGAAGAGGAATTCAGCCTACTGTCACAAGGTTTTCATCCCTGGTCCTTGCACGATTGTATATAACTTTGATAATCCAATTTGTGGTGCAAAGGCTTGGATTGAAACTCTTGTCGAGCCAATTATTCTCGATGGCTAAATTCCGTAACTTTTCCCCAGCCAATTATTTTCGATCGCTAAATTCCGTGACTTTTACCCACTACCCAATGCCGCTTAAAATAACGCGATAGTGACGATTCAGGCAAAGACAAACAAATTGGTCTGCCATGATGACAAGACTATAATGTTGGGTTTCACTACCCGCCGGGAACACCACGTGTACGTTTCACCCAACCTACCAAAACTAAGGTTTTCAAGGTAGACATAGTTTAACTTTGTAATCGTTCCTGCAGCAAACGTCGAAAAGCTCGAATCGCCGAATTTCTACCTGCTGTTTTACTCAATTCTAAATACTGAATAATTGTTTCACTTAAAGGGAAATTAGTAAAAATTGTGCTTTGCTCCGACTCTACATAGGAACCATTTCGCAACACATTTATTTGTAACTTCCCTTTTTCAAATCGCCAAAGTTCGGGAACCTTTAATGATTCATATATACGGGGATTTGTTCGAGAAGTAACATCAATTTCTAAAGCTAAATCCGGCGGTGGGTCTTTTTCTAAATCTAGTTTATTTTTCCCACGAACTTTACTTTCATTTTGAATATAAAAACATTGGTCTGGCTCAATCCCCTGAAGCATTTTTTGATTTTTAAAAGTAGTAGAGCCTAGACTGAGAAATTCAATATCTAACTCCTCTAAAAGTGCTTTGATTAAATCACTAATTATTTCTTTACCAAATTCATGTTCTGGCAATGGTGCCATAATTTCCAGCACTCCTCGGTCATAAGCGATACGTGCAGCGCGATGTTCTCCCAACTCATCAAGAATTATTTCAAACTCTTGCCAAGTGACATCACGTAACAAAACACGTTGTCCTGGTGGAACATCAATACGTTTAATGTTCAACAGCATCTTATAGCTCCCAGTTTTTCTGCGATTAATATTAGCTTAATGTGGTTAAATGGTTCGTAGCTCAATTTGTAGCGCCAAAGCTTGGATTGAAACTCTTATCGAGCCAATTATTCTCGATCGCTAAATTCCGTGACTTTTCCCCACTACCCAATGTCGCTTAAAATAACGCGATAGTGACGATTCAGGTAAAGACAAACAAATTGGTCTGCCATGAGGACAAGTGCGGGGGTTACGAGTACTTTGCCATTGTTCCAATAACGTTTGCATTTCGGGCATTGTTAGAACTGTACCGTTACGAATGGCGCTGCGACAAGCAACGGCAACTTGTGCTGCTTGTAAATCTCCACCTTGACTCAATTCTAAAATTGCTTCGCTACAATCTTCCCGTTCTTTGAGCATCGCCGGAACACTACGCACAGCCCAAAGATTTTCCCCAAAAGGTTCAATATCTAAACCGATGCGTTGGAGTTGTTCAACTTGTGCGATCGCAAGTTGAAATAGAATTAATGCTGGTTCGATTGCCACAATTTGCCAGCGATCGCATATCTGTTCGTACAATACCCGTTCGTGGGCAATGTGCTGTTCGACTAACCAAACACCATCACAATGCTCGACAACTATATACATGTTGTTGATTTGAGCAACTGCTTTTAACTTTGATGTGGTGACATCTCTACCATCATCCTGGATTGAAAGTGGAGAATTGGTGAGGAGGGTTTTGTTGGGATATGGATGGGAATCACCATTTTCTTGATTGATTTCTTGATTTATTTCTTGCTGTTTACCGGGTTGAGATGCAATAGAACGATTGGTATTGTAACCATTTTGGGCTTCGGCAACTTTGATTAATTGACCAACTCGGCTAGTTTGTACCGCTTCGCTCACAGTATCCGAGTTAATCCGAAGTGATGCAGCGATCGCTTCGCTAACTTGTTCTTGCCAGAAATGCAAATTATTCAGATAAATCTCGCTTTTAGCTGGATTGCGATTCCAATTAATCTGTTCGGGAGCAATTTCTAAATGCAACAAACAAACAGGAAAGCGATCGCGTGGTAAAGTGCGATGAAAAGCACTAAATACGCTTTGTTCGATTTCCGATACTTTGACCATGCGTTTATTCACCGCAATCCGCACCCAATCGGGACGATGACGGTGACATCGATCGGGTAATCCAATCACTAAATGCAGTTTGCAACTAGGGATTAGAGGAAGATGGAAAGACGTGGAAATCGGGGCAGAAGTATTGTAGGTAAGAGCGGATTTTACTGATTGGAAAACAAATTCCGGTGATGGATTATGCTCCAACAAAGGTGTTGGCAATTCAACTTGTAGCTCATGCAAATCACCTTGACGAACTTGGTGGAGTATTTGCGGTAATAACTTCCCCATTGTCGCAGATGGACTGAGACTGAACCAAATGCGGTCCCGCAGCCAAACTTGCCAAGCAACTTGAGGATGACACAAAGCGATTTGGTAAATTATTGCTTGTACAGCCTTCATTTGCTGATTCGTATTTGGTAAACCCTGCCGTCTTTCCCGACAATTACCAAACAAATTCGAGACAGTTACCACAGTTCCAGGTGCGATCGCAGTTGCTTCCATTTGTAACACTTTGCCACCTGCCCCATATACTGCCCTCCATCCACATCCATCATTTCTATTTGCACGACTCAAAATTTCTAAATTTGCCAGAGTCGTCAAACTATGTAAAGCTTCACCACGAAACCCCAAACTGCGAATTTTCCATAAATCAGCACCTTCATGTATCTTGCTAGTACTATGGGCGATCGCGGCATTTTCTAAATCTTCATAGTTTATTCCGCAACCGTTATCAGCTACGCGAACTCGCCATTGCTCTGGATGTAAATAAACAACTATTCGATTTGCACCTGCATCAAGGGAATTTTCCACCAGTTCCCGCACTACAGCCGCAAACGAGTCAATCACTTCGCCAGCCGCAATCAGATATACGACTTCGTTGGGTAAAGTTTGAATCGTGGATGCCATAAACCTTAGTTTAGGACAAAAGCCAACCCCTATACATATTTTGCAGTCTTAATTTTTATGACAAAAGCCCCAATTAACAAATTAATGGCAATCTTAGATGTACGCGATCGTATTCATCTTCCCATGCTGTTTTGGTAATACCGATTCAAAAACGAATTATCTTGTATATCAAGGTAAGAACAAAGATTACTCTCTGTTTGCCATCACTTTCCCAAATTGCGGGTCAATCATACCACTTAATAATGAAGCTGGACGTTGATGGAAAGGTGAAGCAAATGCATGTTTAAATGCAGCATCTTGACAAGCTTGTAGCTGTTGAAAACTAATCACATCGTAAGTCAACAAGTTTTCATATTCAAACGGCAAACGGACATTATGCAAACCCGCATTATCCGTACAAATAGCAATATCAACACCCGCTTCAAAGCATTTATCAAACACCATCTTAAGTTGACCGATATCATCCAAAGTTCCCGTCTTCATATAAGTAGTCGGACAAACCTCCAAACATTGCCCGCGACGAGCTAAATCTGGTAATAATTCCGGGTGTAATAATGGAATTTGGATACCGTGACCAATTCGCTTCAACAAAGGTAGCAATTCCGGGTAACTGCCATCAGTTGTTTCGTACAAATGTCCGGTTGTATTTACATCTAATGACAGCGCATACTCATACAGTTGTATCCACTCAGAGAGCCTTTCACCATAATAGCGATCGCCTCCAGCCACATCAATAGCGCAAACAAATCTTTTACTTTGAGCAGCTAAATCGACAATTGCCTTATTCACCTCATAAGGTAAACGGGAGTGCATACAAAGGATTTGACTTGTAACAATCGGATATTCAGGAATTTGACTGGCATTTCCCACCACATCAACAATTTCTGCCATTTTGTCGATACGTTCGGATTGACTAAAGTGTTCTGGAGTCCTTAGGTAGGGGGTATAACGCAATTCCAAATATGCCAAATTCTCGAAAATATAAGCCCCACGCAGCAACCGATAAATAAAGTAAGGTAATGTTTCTACAGTTTGGACACTTTCCACTAAGGTGTGTAATTCCAAATATTCATCTAAACTGTTGCGGGGTTTAGTATAAAACTCTTCAAATGCAGGATAGTCATCAAAGCGGGAAACCATTTCCTCAGAATGACGCTGAAAGTATCGCCATAATACACGGGGTACTACCGAACCCCCAAGATGCCGATGCAATTCCGCATATAGAGCCATAGTGGTCTTTACGATTAAAAATTTCATTAATATTAACAAAAACACAAAGAAAAAGAATCTATACCCGTCAAAATTTTCGTGAAGAGATACCCAGGGTTAAAAACCAACGCGATCGCATTTCATCCCCTCGCTCAAGCACAGAGGTTCTCAAGCTTTTGTGTGACTTTGATAGTTATACATAAAATGGCTCAGGTGCGACTCGAACGCACGACCAAGGGCTTATGAGTCCCCTACTCTAACCAACTGAGCTACTGAGCCAGAATAGATTTACTTTCACTAGAAACTAAATATATCATAAAACTAAAATCTTGCCTAGCATCTGAATAAATTTGAATAAATTAATTTCTTCGCTGGCAGATAATTAGGAAAATTAACTTGTTAATTACCTAGAAAAAGCAAAAGAGGGAGACATACTCCCTCAATCTTCCAAGACAACTATCTAGATGCTACAGAAATAGAAAATAGAAATTATTTGCGCGGTGGAAGGAAAGCTACAGGGTTAACTGCTTCTGTGCCACCTTTACGGATTTCAAAATGCAGGTGAGGACCAGTACTGAAGCCAGTACTACCCATCAAGGAAATTCTCTGACCCTGCTCTACCTGCTGACCTTTGCTTACCAAAATTTTGCTGTTATGGGCATAGCGAGTCAAGGTACCATCAGCATGACGGATATCAACTAAATTACCATAACCACCACGGTTCCAGCCAGCAGACACAACTACACCATCAGCCGCAGCATTAATAGGAGTACCTGTGGGAGCCGCAATGTCAATACCTCTGTGCATTCTTCCCCAACGAGGACCGTAGCCAGAAGTGAAGACACCTTGAGCGGGCCATATATAGCCTTTTTCAGGTGCTATTGATTCGTCAATAGGTCTGGGCAAGTATCTATCAACTGCTGCTAATGGGGGTAGCTGTGGAGATACTGTTGTTTGTACGACGGAGGAAGATTGAGAACGATCATTGAAGCTTGCGGGAGGTGTCGCTACTCTAATACCCCTGTCGCGAGAAAAATTGGGGTTAATGTCTTGGTTCGGTGTCGGAACGGAAATCGGAACTGATGTTGTATTTGGTCTAGCAACGCGAATTGGTACCGCAGCTTTGCCAGTTGTAGGTGTTGTAATCGGAATAGGTATAGAAGCTGATTGAGGTCTGTTAACGGGAACAGATATGGAATTTGTATTTTGATCAATCTGTGGTATAACTACACCAGATTCTTGGGTGCGGTATTTTTCCCGTAATCTTTCGATTTCTTCTTTTAAGCTGCGAAGACGTCATTTCTGGAGACTTTATTGGCTAAAACATTACGTTTATCAGCCAGTTGCATTTCTGTAAATACTGTTGGGATGGGAGTGTCACCACCTACACCAAAAGAACTTACATTTTGCTCGGAACTATCAACTTGGACTGAAACCTCTTGTGTTGAAGAAGTTATGTTTTCTGAGTTAGTTGCTATCTGAAGGCTGGGAGTTTCAGCAGCAGGAACAATCAACTGTTGATCGATTTGTAGTTGATTGGGATCAGACAAATTATTTGTCTTAGCCAGTTGAGAAACTGAAGTCCCGTAATTGTCAGCAATTTTAGCTAGGGTATCTCCAGACTTAACCAGGTGTGCAGCAGCAATGACTTTTGATGCTGTTACAGTTGGTACAACTGGTGTTGGTACTGTAACTGCCGGTTGTGCTTGCTCTAGAACCGTTTGCGGTTTTAATCTGGATACAAGTTTGTTTTGGCTAGCACTTAGTTCAGGCTTCACAGTTGATGTTTCTTCAACTTGAATTGCCGACTGGGTTGTCACTGCAACTTGCTTGACATCCTCAACAGGAGTCGAACGCAGCTGATTCAAACTTGCTTTCAAGCGGTTCGATTTTTGTTTTAAACGCTCAAGGGCGAACTTTTGCTGAGCTTCAAGCTCAGTTTTCGAGGTTGTTACAACTCCACTAGCATCCAAGCTTTGTGTAGAGTTTGTAAAACTGTGATTAGAAACACTGCTCAATGTGGTGCTACTTGCTTCAGGAATAACCTGTGCTTCGACCACTTGCGGTGCAGAATAATTTGTATTATTAGCCGCAGTTAAATTTAAGCTGGGTGTTTGTGTCGCAAACCGAGCAGACTTCAGACTAGAAGCAACTTCCCATTTAGCTCCAAGCCCCTTAACTGGTGAGATTGCTGTTGGTTCCACTACGGCAGGGATTTTAGCCCCAATCTCGTTAGAGATAGCTTTAAACGACTGCTTGTGTGTGGGAGCAAACTTCACTTCATCAGATGCAGCAGGAATTGTAGAAGCAGTATTTTGATTGCCTACAGGTTCTGCTGCTAGGGCTTGGTCGCTTTGTCGAGTCACGAAAAGACTGGTTGCTCCCATCGAGATTGCCAATCCGATCATCGCGGCTTTTGGCATCCGATTTTTTACCTGTGGAGTAACTACGCTACTGTGCTCCATGGAAGCATCACTACTATTAATGGTACTTTCTAACACAGTTTTCATTTTCTTCTTCAATGCTCGTTTCAAAGACGACCTCCTATGATCACTAGCGCTTAACCGATCTCGATTTTTAATCCAGTAGTCAATGATCTAGATCACTAAGAATACTAGATCGAGATCACATTTACCAGAGATACTTACGAAAGATTAACCCGGTTCTCTGTTTTAGACAAGTTAACACTGTACTAGTAAAATTCAAATTTTTGTGCTTACTTGTCTGTTCTACTGCCCACACCCCAAATTTGGTTTTCCTCAATACGGTTATATTCAACATTTACGTCTGTTTCAAGAAAACATCATATTTGAATTCTTGTCCCAGTCTAATGTCAATTTTTCTGGAATAGGCATATCTCTTGCTGAAGAAATCAACCAGGGATCACACCTTATTCCATCTTCTCAACCGAGACTTTACGTTGATTTTTCCATAAAGTACAACCGTATTTATTCGCAAGTACATTTACGCTGCAAAAACAATCTCAAGCAGGAGAATAGAAGCTCAATTGCTTGTTATGACAAACTTTACCCGCACTAAATCAAATTATCGGGATAATTTCAGTTAACAAAAATCTATGATTCAATTCGGGAAAACGTCAATTTTTATATACAAATTTCTTATATTTCAATGCCTGAACACGTAAGTATTTTCAACCAACTATCACAGAATGTATGTAAAATAAAGGACGATTAATCAACATTTACACAATTAATTAACTAAGTATTTTTGCATACAACAATTAAACAGAATCAATGTTTTTTGGATTGCAAAGCATAAATACTTAAGTAAAATAACCGAATCAATATTTAGTTTAATTCCCAAGCCAAACTCACTCTAAGTATCCTAACTTACGACGAGCCTCAAATAAGCTCACAGCAACGCTTACAGATAGATTTAAACTGCGGACATTTTGTTCTTTCATGGGAATATAAAGAGTCGCATCACAATCTGATAACACTTCACTGGGTAAGCCCGTGGTTTCACTACCAAATAGCAGCCAGTCATTTGCTTGATACTCAAAATTCACATAATTTAAACTACCCCTAACGCTGAATCCTAGCAGCCTTCCGCCCCGCTGCTGATACAAGGCTTTGAATGCTTCTAGAGATTCGTGATGGTGTAGCTTTACATAAGGCCAATAATCCAAGCCTGCTCGCTTTAAATAACGATCGCTGATTTCAAATCCTAAAGGACTAACTAAGTGCAATTCGGTGCCTGTAGCCGCACAAGTCCGAGCAATATTACCTGTATTTGGAGGGATTTGCGGATGAATTAAAACTATTTGTGGCATTGGCAATTGAGCAAATATATTTTAAAACACAATGTGTTTGTTTTTCAACACCATCTGAGGATAGAAGACACATATAATTTTTCTTAATCACTGTCTCAAGACGGCAATCTATAAAAAAATAAACTAATAAAAACACTTCTACAATCCTTGTATGAAGAGTGTTTAAAGACAACATAAAAAAATAGTAAAGTTTTGGGAAAGCTCGATTTTGATGTTTCCGGCAAAATATACCATTTTTTTTCACAAAAAAATAGAGAGTGGTATTAAGCCACTAAAGAGGAACACAATTTATCTTCTAGTTCTAACTCTCGTTCTTGAATTGAGTTAATAGCTTGGGTAATCACGTTTTGACTACTAACTCCCAAGCTATGAAGTTGCAGCCATCTTTGAGCTTGATTTCCCTCGCGAAGGATTTTTTGTAGCGGTGAGAGGAAACATCTAAAGCCAT
>JAAUPE010000029.1 GCA_012034595.1 Calothrix sp. CSU_2_0
GTCAGCTCGTCTAGATCGATTCCAGTCCATCCAATCCCAATCCCCAATCCCCAATCCCCAATTCCCAAATTCCCAAATTCCCAATTCCCAAGCTTCAAGAATCTCTTAAAACGTAACCAACACCACGTACAGTTTGAATCAGACGTTTTTGACCTTCATCTTCGATTTTCAGACGCAAATAACGAATGTAGACTTCGATTACATTCGATTCCCCCATAAAATCGTAACCCCAGACATTTTCCAGAATTTGTTCGCGAGTTAAGACTTCACGAGGATGTTCCATCAAAAACTTTAACAGTTCAAATTCCTTCATAGTCAAATCAATAGCCCGTCCATTGAGGATAGCGCGACGGGTAGCGATATCGAGAATTAAATCACCGAAGCGTAATTGTTCGCTGGTATCGATGTCAGGTTTGAGATAGAGACGGACTAAATTTAAAAAATCTTCAGCACGGTAAGGTTTGAGGAAGTAGTCATCAGCTCCAGCTTCAAGACAAGCAACGCGATCGTCTACAGTATCCCGTGCCATCAAAACTAAAACAGGCGATCGCATTCCCGTACCCCGAATATTTTTACATAGGGAAAGCCCCGATTCACCAGATAGCATCCGGTCAATCACAATTAAAGCAGGTTCGCGATCGCGGCTGTACTGCATTCCGCTTGGAGCATCATGTGCAATGACAGTTTCGTATCCCGCTTCTTTCAAGTCAAAAGATAGCTGATTTGCTAAACTGTCGTCGCTTTCAATCACTAAAACACAAGGGTTGTGAGTAAGCGTCATACAAGGGTGAAGTATTGAGTTGTGAATTAGGAATTATGAGTTTAACTAGTATTTAATCCTAAAATGTGATGCATTTGATAGGTAGCATAAGTAGTAATTATACTTATTTTGGCACGAACATCTGCGATCGCGTTTCTGGTAGCACAATCAAAATAAAAGGGCTGGGGGAACCCCAACCCTACAATCCTATGTGCTAAACTTATTTTCTTTGGAAAATGAAACAGCCTTGTCCTTATATAAAGGGGAGAAAACTAGACTTTTATTTTCTATCTTGAAAAAGGGAATCGATTCATGATTTAGGAATGTGGATTAAATAAAGTGCAATTTTTCTTGTGGAGCAGGCATCCTGCCTGCACTTAGAATATTACAACGGGCAAGATGCCCGTACCACAAATACATGTAAGTTATTAAATTCTCATTCCTTAGTAAAAACGATCGCCTTTATAAGGACGGCAGGGTGAAAACCCTCTCTCTTTAGAGGAGGGATGAAAGCCGCCAGTGCAGGATTTATCCTGCCTGCTCCAGTCTTGACATTTTCTCTAAAGTGTCAGATAGGCTTGTAGCTCCTAATAGTTTTTGTTGTTGCTTAAGCCATTTTTTTACCGTAGGTGTAAGGGTCAAATTTAATTTTTCCTTCTTTTCCCCATAGCTTGTATCTCTCATCTTGACTTGTTTATGGTATACGCCTATAATACGTATTAACATAAATAAGGGGGTGATTGCAAATTGTACGGATGTCAGCAAAATCTAATTAATCCGAATAAGGGATTAAAAGCGGTACTTGAGTTCATTTGTTCCGAGTCTCACAAGTTGACAAATTGCGGTATCTACTATGCCCGTCAACTATATTTCAAAACCAAAAAGTTGATTGGTAAGTTTGATTTGATTAATGAGTACAAGACCAATAAGCATTATCAAGTACTACATTCTCAAGCGGCACAACAAGTATTAATGTCTGTTGCTGAATCATTTAAGTCTTTTAAAGAGTTAAATAAAAAGTACAGCAAAGGTGAATTGCATTTTAACCCAAAGTTACCTAAATACCGTAAAGGTGGAGGATATGCTTTGGTGACGTATCCAAAACAGGCATTAAAACTTGTAGGAGACAACATCAAAATTCCTTTGGGCAACAGTGTCAAACGTTGGTTCCAACTCGATAGTTTCACGATTCCAAAGCCATCTAATTTGCGGTTTGAAGACATCAAGGAATTGCGAATACTGCCACGTAATCAATGTTTCTATGCTGAGTTTGTCTATCAAAAAGAGTCAGCAACCAGATACTACGTCAACCCAAGCAACGCATTAGCGATTGATCCAGGTATCAACAATTGGTTAAGTTGCCTGTCTAACGTAGGAACTAGTTTCATTGTTGATGGTCGCAAGGTTAAAAGTCTTAACCAGTGGTACAACAAGCGGGTTTCAGCACTAAAAGAGGGGAAGCCTCAAGGCTACTGGGACGACCAATTAGCCCACATAACAGAGAAACGTAATCGACAGATGCGGGATGCTGTAAACAAAGCAGCTAGATTAGTTGTTGACCACTGCATCAAATATCAAATTGGTACAGTAGTTTTTGGATGGAACCAAGGTCAACGACAAGAAGCAAAACTTGGTAAAACAACGCAATCTTTTGTGCAAATACCAACCGCCAAACTCAAACAAAGAGTTAAACAACTCTGCGAAGAATACCGGATTAAATTTGTTGAAACAGAGGAATCTTATACCAGTAAGGCGAGTTTTCTAGATGGTGATTTTCTACCAACATACGGCGAAAAACCCGAAACGTGGAAGCCATCAGGAAAGCGAGTTAAACGCGGGATGTATCGCACTGGTAGAGGAAAACTCATCAACGCTGATTTGAACGGTGCTGCTAATATTTTTCGCAAAGTAGAGACACAACTAGAACTTAACCTAGTCAAGGTCTGTAGGCAAGTTTTGACCCTTGCTACCAGATATCGCATCTGGGAAACCAAAACTAAAAAGCGGAGAGGGACGGCTTTAGCCTCCCTCATCGCAACAGTTTAGAATCCCCGTCCATTTATGGCGGGGAGAGGTCAAAAAATTCCTATTCATCTTGTCCAACACGACGAATATTCAAAATATCGCTCATCTTCTTAATTTGGATGAAGACATGCTCTAATTGACTTTTATCGCGAATTTCAATCCCCAAATCAATCAATGCAGGCTGGTTAGTCGCCGTTTTTACACTAGCATGACGCACGTTAATACATTGGTCGCTAAGTCTTGAGAGAATATCCTTCAGTACACCGACTCGATCGAGTGCTTCGATTTGTACATTGATTGAGTATGTCTGCGGACGACCGTTTTGTTCGATCGCACCATTCCATCTAACAGGAATTAAGCGATCGCAATCAACGCCATCTAAGTTTGTACAACCTTGACGGTGAATTGTAATTCCTCGTCCCCTTGTCACCACACCAGTGATTTGTTCTCCAGGTATGGGTGTACAACAGCCAGCGAGGTGATATAACATACCTTCGACACCAACGATGGGGGAATCGCTGGCACGATTCGAGGCAGGCACTAAATCACGGACTTTGGGTGTGGATAGGGGCAGGTTGGGGATGATGGGGATGACAACTGCTTGTTCTTGTCCCTTAACTAGTTCGCGCCAACGATTTAAGATGAGATTGAGGTTGATTTCGCCGTAACCCAAAGCCGCAACTAAATCTTCCGGGCTGTGGTAATTGCACTTTTCGGCAACTGCTTGCATCGCTTCGGATTTGAGTATGCCTTCCAAACCGCTTTTACCCAACTCCTTCTCTAACAATTCCCGTCCACGGGCAATGTTTTCTTCCCGTCGCGATCGCTTATACCATTGTTTGATTCGGTTTTTGGCTGCGGATGTGGCGACAAAGTTCAACCAATCTAAGCTGGGATGGCTGTTCTTTTGGGTCATAATGACGACAATATCGCCATTTTGTAAGCGTGTCGAAAGTGGCACCATTTTACCGTTTACCCTTGCCCCTGCACAATGGTTGCCGACTTCGGTATGAATGCGGTAAGCAAAATCGACGGTTGTGGAACCTGGATTTAGAGGGATGACATCACCTTTGGGGGTAAAGACGTAAATATCATCCTCGAACAGATTGTTTTTGATGCTATCAAGATATTCTTGAGCATCTTTCAGGTCATATTGCCATTCGAGTAACTGCCGTAACCATGTAAATTTCTCGTCGGATGTGGTGATATTACCTGTGGAACCGCCAGTTTCTTTATATTTCCAATGTGCGGCAATCCCATACTCAGCAATGCGGTGCATTTCCAAAGTGCGAATTTGTACTTCCAGGGGTTTTCCCCAAGAACTGATGATGCCTGTATGTAAAGATTGATAGCGGTTGGGTTTTGGTAAACCAATATAGTCTTTAAACCTTCCGGGAATGGGACGGAAGGCATCGTGAACTACTGCTAAAGCGCGATAACATTCTTCATTAGTATTGACAATAATTCGTAATGCTGCTAAATCATAGATTTCATTAAACTCTTTATTTTGACGCTGCATCTTTTGATAAATACTGTAAAGATGTTTCGGTCTACCACTAATATCAGTACATTGAATTCCAGCTTCGACTAAACGCGATCGCAAATCATCAGATACTTTTTTGAGTCGATCAACCCTGGCAACCCGCTTCTCAGCAACGTGTTGTTGAATCTCCCGGAAAGCATCTGGTTCTAAATATTTAAAAGCTAAATCTTCTAATTCCCATTTAAAACGCCAAATTCCTAAACGGTTGGCAAGGGGAGCAAATATATCTCTTGTTTCTAAAGCATTACGTCTGCGGCTTTCTTCAGACATTACCTCCATCGTCCGCATATTATGCAGGCGATCGGCTAATTTGACAACGATGACGCGAATATCTTGTGCCATCGACAAAAACATGCGTCGAAAATTTTCCGCTTGACTCTCTGTTTTGCTTTTAAAGTTAATTTTTGAAAGCTTGGTTACACCTTCAACCAAACATCGAACTTCGGCACCAAATCGCTGTTCAATTTCCTCAATTGTGACTTCTGTATCCTCAACTACATCATGAAGAAATCCAGCTGCTATCATAGCAGCACTGCCTCCAAGGTCGCGTAATAAACCTGCGACTGCAACTGGATGGCAAATATAAGGTTCCCCCGATTTGCGGTATTGCCCTTGATGTAATTCATAGGCAAATCTAAATGCACTACAGATTAATTCTGTATCGCATATCCTTCGTTCTTCTTCTGACTCTGGGTTTGTTGCGGATAAGCTCTTTTTTAAACAATCTTGAAGCCAATCCGGGAGGGTAATATCGACAGGTGTATTAACTAGCAAGCCACTCATACAATTGGGTTTGAGTAAATCGGTGATTTGGGTTGGATAGATGCTGGAAGCTGGTAAATATAGCTTCCTTATGATGGATAAATATAATGAGTTGCGTCTCTACCTCTAAGAATAAGTAGGAACGCTTTTTGAGTATATTATTAAGGCTAAAAAGTCAATTATTCAGTGTGAAAATCGGGGATCATTGTTTTGCCACCTGATAAATAAGAAACCTGCCCCAAAATTAATTTCTGAGGCATCCAATTTGAGGGAAAATGATGGAAATAATTATGGAAAAAAAATTTTCTTGTCATTAATAGTATCTCAATAAACATTGGATGTCTCTAAATCAAGATAAATATCATACATTTGCGGTACTTCTGCAAGAATTGCATCATGATGCTGCTAATCAGTTAACTGTAGCTGAAATTCGGCAACGTCAAATATTATTACAACAATTTTTTCAAGAAGAGATTGTGCCTTTGGCTAGTGATGAGTCGCGAGAACAGATGTTTCGCACCGAAATCAGCAAGCAACTGCGGCTTTTGGAGGTGGATGTTAGCTTTTTGGCTGGTGCTAGTCAACCTGCGACTATTGAAACTAGGTTAAAAACGATATGCGATCGCATTATTACTCTCATCAGATATTGTGAAGCGGTTTTGGGGGATGGGGAATAGGAAATTGGGGATGGGGAATGGGGAATAGGGGATAGGGCACTTTTGCGACTAGTCAGACATCTGTAATCTAATCTGATACAGTATTTGAAAAATTACACTTATGTAGGGCTTGGGTGAGTGATAAGTCAACTCCTTGTTTGTAATTGACTCATCTAGTAATTCCCAATGCCCAATGCCCAATGCCCAATGCCCAATGCCCAATTCCCAATTCCCCTTGCCCCTTACCATTAACCAAATATGACAGAATTATTATTTAGCGTTGAAAATTTACGTATAGCTTACCCACAACGTAACTACGAAGAAGCTACCTGGGCAGTTGATGATGTGTCATTTTCACTACAGCCGGGGGAGCGGATGGGGTTGGTGGGTGAGTCGGGTTGCGGTAAGTCAACCCTGGGACGTGCCGTGATGCGCTTGCTTCCGGGAAATTCGCGGGTTGAGGGAAAAATTACTTTCCAAGGAAAGTCTGTATTAGATTTAACTGCTAATGAGATGCGTAAATTCCGAGGTGAAGTAGCAGCACTGGTATTCCAAGACCCAATGACGAGACTCGATCCATTGATGACGATTGGGAATCATTGTTTAGAGACGCTCAAAGCACATGCACCAGAGTTATCAAAAAAAGATGCCAAGGATAAAGCGATCGCAACTTTGGCAAAGGTAAATATTCCTGCAAATCGTTGGAATCAGTATCCCCATGAATTTAGTGGGGGGATGCGTCAACGGGTTGCGATCGCATTAGCTTTACTTTTGAGTCCGAAGTTAATTATTGCTGATGAACCGACAACGAGTTTAGATGTGACGGTTTCAGCACAGATTTTGCAGGAACTTACCCGACTTTGTAGTCAGGAAAATATGGCATTATTGCTGATTTCCCACGACTTAGCAATGGTTGCTGAATATTGCGATCGCATTGGGGTGATGTATTTTGGGAAAATGGTGGAAACTGGTTCTACAGATACGGTTTTTCGCCATCCCCAACACGAATATACCCAATCATTGCTCAAAGCTGCATTACATATCCAATCGATAGATGAAATCGGTGCAGATAGTATTTCCAACGAATCATTTACCCCGACAGCGAATGCGATTCTTCGGGTTAAGGAACTTCAACAACATTATGCGATCGAACCGAATTTGATTGAGCGTTTGTTTAAAGGTGAAGGACAAACAATTAAAGCGGTAGATGGGATTAATCTAGAATTATATCAAGGGGAAATTCTTGGACTTGTGGGGGAATCGGGTTGTGGTAAAAGTACCCTATCACGGACAATTTTGCAATTAATTCCTCCCACTGGTGGTAAAGTCGAATTTTTGGGCACAGAATTAACGAATTTGTCCCGTCAAGACATGCGTCAGCAACGACGACAAATGCAGATGATATTTCAAGATCCCCATGCATGTTTAAATCCTGCTATGTCGGTAGGTCAAAATATTGCCGATCCTTTACTAATTCACGGGATTGCCACACCAGAGGCAGCGAAAAAGCAAGTTTTGGCAATGTTGGAAAGGGTTGGATTAGTGCCTGCGGAAACCTACTACCAACGTTATGCATCAGAACTATCCGGGGGACAACAACAGCGCGTAGCCATTGCCCGTGCCTTAATTACCCGTCCCAAACTGTTGATTTGCGATGAACCCGTGAGTATGTTGGATGCCAGCGTTCAGTCGCAAGTATTGGACTTGATGTTGGAATTAAAAGACGAATTTGAATTGACGTACCTATTTATTACCCACGATTTGTGGTTAGCGAGATTTTTGTGCGATCGCATTGCCGTCATGAACGGTGGTAAAATTGTCGAACTCGGTAATACCAAGGAAATTTTTAAAAACCCCCAACACGAGTATACGAAAAAGCTGCTAGGGGCTGCACCATTACTCGCCAGAGCATAGTTAGATTTTGGATTTTGCGAAAAGTTGACGGGTTCGGTTTCCGTACCGTCAAACTTTTCAAGACAGGATTTTGGATGCATACACGAAATCAAACAAAAACCCCCGTAAATAACGGGGGTGATGTGTGTAATGTGAAGGAAACCTGTAATTAATCAATGGTAAGGAAAGTAGCCAAATCGCTTAATGCTTTCCAAGTGGTTTGACCAATAACACCATCGACTTTCAATTTTTTATCTTTTTGGAAAGCTTTAACTGCGGTATCAGTTCCCGAACCAAAATCCCCATCAATTCCACCTTTGTAATATCCACCATCTTTAAGAACTTGTTGGACGATGGAAACCTGTTCCCCATTGTCACCACGTTTCAAAGTTGATTTATCAACAGGAGCATTAGCACGTAGAGATTTCCAAGTTAAAGAACCAGCAATGCCATCACGTTTGAGTAAAAATTGATATTGAACTGTTTTAACTACTGCTTCGGTTTTTGTACCAAATACACCATCAAGCTTAATTGCATCGGGTTTAGGAATACGTTTGTTTAAAAGTTCTTGTAATTCCTTGACTTTTGCACCACTAGCACCAAGTTTGAGGGTAGGGTCATTTGCTGTAGTTGCTTGCATAAATTTTTACCTAAAATTTTACTTAAGTGAGTTTGTACCTATAGAATCAAGTGCGATCGCAAGCATTTCGGAAAATGTTCGGAAAATCTTAGCTACACTGAAGGGTACTATTGGTGACTTCAGACTAGAATTAGGTATATGGCAGCGAAAATTATCAATTATTAAAACAACCAGATTTCTCTCAAAGCAAGTACGACTATTATTGATGCAACACCTATATAAACCAGGTTTCTCAACTCTTCAAGTAATTTGTAAAACTTAGGGTTATTGGAGTTTTTGCTTGTTGGGAGAAATCCGGTTTCTACTTTTATCGTGCGAATGTGAGATTTTCTATAGGGGAGAAACTCAATTTCTTCTAAAATCTAAAATCCAAAATCTAAAATCTAAAATCTAAAATCAAATGTCATCTTCTTTATTTTCATCAGAACATCTTTTATTCACCCCAGCAACCCCCAAACATGACGCAATCCCGCTAATTTTTGCCTTTCCAAACGAGTACACCGTTGGTATTACTAGTCTTGGTTATCAAGTCGTTTGGTCAACTTTAGCAATACGAGACGATTTAGAAGTAAGTCGTCTATTTACAGACATTAGTGAAACACTTCCCCGACAATCAGAAATATTAGGTTTCTCCGTTTCTTGGGAATTAGATTATGTCAATATTTTAAATTTGCTCGAATCTTTAAATATTCCCATTCGTGCCCATCTCCGCAATCAAAATCACCCGATAGTTTTTGGTGGTGGACCAGTTTTAACTGCGAATCCAGAACCATTTGCAGAATTTTTTGATGTCATCCTTTTAGGTGATGGTGAAAACTTATTAGGTAATTTCATTGATGCTTATAAAGAAGTTAGAAATGCCGATAAACAAACTCAATTAAAAGCACTCGCACAAGTTCCCGGTATTTACGTTCCTAGTTTGTACCAAGTCGAATATCACAGCTTAGATGGTGCGATTAAATCGATTCAACCAATTTCATCGGAAACACCTGCCGTAATCCAAAAACAAACCTATCGTGGCAATACCCTATCTGCATCTACAGTAGTTACAGAAAAAGCCGCATGGGAAAATATTTTCATGGTGGAAGTGGTGCGGAGTTGTCCGGAAATGTGCCGTTTTTGCTTGGCTAGTTATCTTACATTACCATTTAGAACTGCGAGTTTAGAAGGTTCATTAATTCCTGCGATCGCACGAGGTTTGGAAGTCACGAATCGTTTGGGTTTGTTGGGTGCTTCGGTGACTCAGCATCCTGAGTTTGATGATTTACTTAATTATATTAATCAGCCAAAATACGATGATGTCCGCTTAAGTATTGCTTCTGTACGGACAAATACTGTAACTGAGGAATTAGCGCGAACTCTAGCAAAACGTGATACCAAATCTTTGACAATAGCTGTTGAAAGCGGTTCGGAAAAAGTTCGCAAAATTATTAATAAGAAATTAGAACAAGATGATATTATCAAAGCCGCAGTTAATGCAAAAGTTGGGGGATTATCGGGATTAAAGTTATATGGAATGGTGGGAATTCCAGGTGAGGAAGCGGCAGATTTGGATGCGACTGTAGGGATGATGAAAACAATTAAAAAAGTTGCACCTGGGTTAAGGTTGACTTTTGGTTGCAGCACTTTTGTTCCCAAAGCCCATACGCCTTTTCAATGGTATGGTGTGAATAAACAAGCTGAGAAAAGACTACAATTTTTGCAAAAGCAATTAAAACCGCAAGGGATTGATTTTCGTCCTGAAAGTTATAATTGGTCGATTATTCAAGCTTTGTTATCCCGTGGTGATAGAAGACTTTCTAAGTTATTAGAATTAACGCGAGATTTTGGTGATTCTTTGGGTAGTTATAAACGTGCTTTTAAAGAGTTGAAGGGGCAAATTCCCGATTTGAGTTTTTATGTTTATGATGAATGGGAAAACGAGCAGATTTTACCTTGGCATCATTTGCAAGGTGCATTACCGCAATCTACGTTATTAAAGCATTTAGATGAGGCAAAAAGTATTATGCAATCATCGTTTCACCAATCATATCATTGATAAAAGCTGATTACCCCGCCCATACGAAAGTAAACAAGCAACACCATTTTTGCTCCCCTTGCCTTGCTCTTCAATCGCGTGGTTAGGTTAGTATATTTGATGTGACCAAGAAACGCTATATAAATTATATAATTTGAATATGTTGTTTGTCTTGATGTTTTTATTTTCTTCTACCTAAAGAAGTATAAATTAATAACTAAGGAAATATTTATAAAGACAAAATATTCTAAATTTAGATATCTGTTCCCCTGCTTTAGTTAGATGAGATATTAGTAAATAGTAAATAACATTTAAATGTGAGTTGAATAAATAATCATCCTGGGTCATTTGTTAAATAAGGATTTATTTAGCTTATTAGAGAATTTTTAGTCGAGAAAACTCAGTACTTTTTATTTTTGCTGATACTTTTGGAGGTTTGAACATGCAAAATAGTAGCGAGCAGAAAAGATATGCATCTCGTTATTTTTCCTTAGCACCAGTACTCGCGATTTTGTCAATATCTGTGGCATTTACAATTTGGGCAGTATTTAATTATATCTTCCCAGACCTTCTTTTTCATCCAATGCCATGATGAATTGAAATAAAATAATTATCCCTTGACTTTGGAATTTAAATTTGAGAATTTTGTTGCGATTTTAGATGTAGAAACTCTGTTTTTTGTGTTTCTACATTTTTTATTATGTTTTCATTGGTGATATTTTTAGAGATTTTAAAATTACAGATATAAGAGTATCCAAAATCATTAAACTTCTTCGTCAGAATGGCTACCTTTCTCGCGCTTTAAGGTTTCTTCTAATGCTTGAATTTGTTCCCGTCGTGCTTCCAATTCTAACGAACGACGGGCTAAATCTTGATTTTGTAAAGTTAAATGTTGTCTCCATTGTTCGGCACGTTCAGCTTCTTGACGGAGATGATCGGGACTAATTCCACTCGAAAGATAAGTTTGTACCAAGTATAATACCCAATTAGTCGCTTCTTCAATTCTTTCGATATCACCAGTGGGTGATAATTCAACTAAAACCAGCAATTTTTCGGTTAGTAAATTACCCTTTCCCAAAAGAATAAAAGCTTCCTCTGGGATAGTTACCCACATATTCTCAGCTTCTTGACGTGCTAATAAACGCAATTGATGCTGTTCGAGAAAATTGTTTTTATGAACTTGGGCTAGATACAGCATGACTTAAATATAAGTTAGGAGTTAGGAATTAATCATTAGAATTGTGTACGCGACTGGGATTACAGTAGAAGTTAGAGTATAGAAGTCAGACGTAAATATAGCTTTCATATATGACTTTTGGATTGTTTGACTGTACCTCATATAATTGCAATCTGCTGTATGTTGACATTTTCAAGACACAACCAATCAGCATGTCTCCATAAATCGTCTTGATTGAGATTGTTCCAAGCTTAAGATTAAAAGCTATTTTGAAATTTAAGAGTTATGAATTTTTAACTCATAACTCCCAAATCCTAACTCCCAAATCCTAACTTCCAAATCCTAACCCTTATGCTAACTTGCGGATACGATCGCGTAAAATTTCCGCTTGTTTTTCGGCTTCTGCGACATTATCGCGTACACTCTGAATTACTTCTGGTGCAGCGTTATTAACAAAGCCGGGGTTCTTTAGTCTAGCAGAAAGGGAATTGATTTCGCCTTCAATTTTGTCAACCTTTCTCTGAAGTTTGGCACTAAATGCGGCAATGTCAACAACACCAGTCAAGGGTAAAATAACTTGAACTGTACCAATTACACCAGCGATCGCATTTTCTTCTTGCTGTTCGACTTCTGCTGGTTGGGTTTGGGTTGCTGCCATTTCTGTTTGCAATTCATTTTGTAATTTTCGCAGCATTACTTGACAATGCTGTGAAAAAACCCTGACGTGCTTGAGAATTGAACATATTCTTGCCGATAAACCAAGCAGAATAACCAATCCCGACAAGTTCAAAAAATTGTCCAAACAATGGGATATCATCAAGAGCATCAGCTGCCGCGATCGCAATCCGCAACAAATACAATCCACCAACTACTTTAAACGCTAATCGCCAATTAATTTGGCTGAATTTAAATTCTTTCTTGGGAATTGAAGTTTTAGGCTTTTGTTGATTAGCTCCACTTGTAATGGTCAAATTCTCAACTTTTGCCAAATCCCGAATATAAACTTCCCCAGCAGTCAAAATTTTCCGCTCTTTGCTGCTATCGGTTTGCAAATTAATTGCTACCTTTACCCCAGGTTTGACATCAGCTTCCGCACGTAAATTACGAATCGTCCGAATTGTCCCTAGTAACAAATCAAACTCTTCTTCCAAAGTTAAATTTACTTGGTTTTCATCAGCTTCCGGATAACTTTGAAG
Organism: Calothrix sp. CSU_2_0; assembly: GCA_012034595.1. Lineage (GTDB taxonomy): Bacteria > Cyanobacteriota > Cyanobacteriia > Cyanobacteriales > Nostocaceae > Brunnivagina. The sequence goes on from JAAUPE010000029.1 coordinate 12,670, forward strand.
CGACAAACTTGCTTGCGAATCAACATCTTGCTGAGTCAAAGTATGCCATATTTCCTCAGTAATATGGGGCATATACGGATGCAGTAACTTCAACATTCCTTCTAATACATACGCAAGCGTTTGCTGTGCTGCTTTTCGCGAATGTGCATCAGCATCCTCAGACAATCGAGATTTAACCAATTCAATATATTGGTCGCAAAAATCACCCCAAATAAACTCATACAAACCATTTGCCGCTTCCCCCATCCCATAACTACTGATGTAATCATTAGTTTGTTTAATGACCTTGTGATACCGTGAAAGTATCCATTTATCGCTGAGTTCAGTAGGATTGGGAACACCTAATTGTAAAGGACTTTGCCCGTCCAGATTCATCATCACAAACCGCGATGCATTCCAGATTTTGTTAGCAAAATTACGGGCAGCTTCAACAGAACCCGACTCATTTTTTTTGCGATCGTAATCGAAGCGAATATTTTGTCCCGCACCAGTCACTTCCTTAATTAAGTAGAAACGTAGCGCATCAGTACCATACTTCTCAATCAATAATAAAGGGTCAATGCCATTATTCAGCGACTTCGACATTTTCTTACCCTTTTCATCGAGAACCAAACCGTGGATATAAACATCCTCAAACGGTATTTTTCCCGTGAAATGGGTTCCCATCATCGTCATTCTCGCCACCCAGAAGAAAATAATATCAAAGCCAGTTACAAGTACACTAGTAGGATAATACTTCTCTAAATCAGGGGTTTGTTCCGACCATCCCAACGTCGAAAAGGGCCATAATCCCGCAGAAAACCATGTATCCAATACATCTGGGTCCCGTTCCAGTTTAACACCATCACCAAACTGCTGTTTTGCCTTTTCCCAAGCATCCGCATCACTTTTTGCCACAACAAACGGCGTAGTCTCAGTAATTTCACCATTTGTTTCACTGACCGCATACCAAGCCGGAATTTGATGTCCCCACCAAAGTTGACGGGAAATACACCAATCATCGAGCTTCACCAACCAATCGCGGTAAACCTTCGACCAACGCTGAGGGACAAAATTAGGTGAATTTTCGTTATCTAAACATGCCAGAGTTTTATCGGCAAGGGGGCGAATTTTGACAAACCACTGGGTCGAGAGTAAAGGCTCCACAGGAACCTTCCCCCGCTCGCTGTAGGGTACAGTGTGCTTGTAGTCCTCTATTTTGACCAAAACTCCGTCCGCGTCCAGTCTAGCGACAACATTCTTCCGAGCCACAAAACGGTCTTGTCCTTGAAATTCCCCCGCATTTTCATTGAGCGTACCGTTGCGATTCATAATATTGATAAACGGCAAATTGTGACGCTTACCCATTTGGAAATCATTTGGATCGTGGGCAGGAGTCACCTTGACGCAGCCAGTACCAAAACTAGGGTCAACCAACTCATCAGCAATAACGGGGATTTCCCGATTCATAATTGGTAAAGTCACCGTTTTGCCAATGAAACTTTGATAGCGTTCGTCATCAGGATTAACCGCGATCGCAGTATCTCCGAGCATAGTTTCTGGACGGGTTGTTGCCACTTCCAGATATCCCGAACCATCGGTAAGTGGGTAACGGAAATGCCAGAGGTTTCCATTTATCTCCTTTTGGTCAACTTCCAAATCGGAAACCGCAGACTGGGATTCTGGACACCAGTTAACCAAATACTCACCGCGATAAATCAAACCTTCATCGTAAAGACTCACAAAAGCTTCTAAAACAGCCTTTGATAAACCTTCATCAAGTGTAAACCGTTCCCGCGTCCAATCCACCGACACACCCAACCGTCGCAATTGACCGACAATATTCCCCTTCGACTCCGCTTTCCACTGCCAAGCTCGTTCTAGAAATTTCTCCCGTCCGATATCATAGCGGGTTTTTTTCTCTTCCTTGAGTTGCTTTTCCAGGATACTTTGGACTGCAATACTCGCATGGTCGGTTCCAGGAAGGAATAAAGTATTTTTCCCTTTCATGCGGTGATAACGGACTAATACATCGATAAGTGAGTTCCCGAAAGCATGTCCCATGTGCAAGCTTCCAGTAACGTTTGGTGGGGGAATAACTATGCAGTAGGGTTCACCAGGTTTACTCGGATCGGCTTTGTAGATGTTGTTTTCTTCCCAAAATTTCTGCCATTTTGTTTCGGCTGCTTTGGAGTCGTAAATGCTGGGGAGGTTGATGTTAGGTGTTGTTGCGGTCATGCTGGGAATAATTAATGTGGAAGGACTTTTGTTTACTTTTATCTATAAATTTTGCCACAGGGTTTGGTGAGTGGTTGAGATAAATAGGGAATTATCAAATTAAGTATATATTTAGGAGTTAAGAGGATGAACCGCCGAGACGCAGAGAGAACTTGCTGGGGTCGGTTTCCGTCCCAGCAAAGTTCGGGAGAACGCCAAGGGAAGAGAGCCAAGTCAGGAGATTGATAGTTTGGCTTATGCTGTAATTGGTGCTGCAATTGAGGTACATAGGGTTTTGGGTCCAGGTTTTTTAGAGTCTGTTTATCATCAAGCTTTAAAGTTAGAGTTTCAGATGCGAGGAATTCCGCACCAGTATAAATCTCATATCGCAATTGAGTATAAGGGTTATCAGGTGGGGGAAGGTGAATTAGATTTTTTAGTCGCTGACATGTTAATAGTTGAATTGAAGGCAGTCGCGCAATTGGCTCCAGTTCACCATGCTCAGGTGATTGCATATTTGAAAGCAACGAATAATTCTTTAGGTCTTTTGATTAACTTTAATGTTCCCGTACTACAAGAAGGTATCAAACGCATAATACTCTCTAACTAACTCTTCCTCTTCTTGGCGTTCTCTGCGTCTACCTACGGAAGCCACTTCGTGTCTATGGCGGTTTAATATTATGTCAAAACCCTGGACATTCATCCCAACTCTTTACTTTACCCAAGGTATACCCAATACCATCATCAATACAGTTTCTCCCATCCTTTACAAACGTCTCGGCATTAGCAACGACCAAATCACATTTTGGACTAGTTTTTTGAACTTACCTTGGGTTCTCAAAATGTTGTGGGCACCCTTTATAGATACCAATTCAACTAAACGCACATGGATGTTAATTACCCAGTTTGCCATGTTTGCTTGTTTGGCATTTGTTGCCATTTCTCTACAGTTACCAAACTTCTTTTTTGTCTCTTTAATAGTATTTGCGATCGCGGCTTTTATTTCGGCTACTTATGACATCGCGACTGATGGCTTTTACATGTTAGCGCTATCGACCGAACAGCAGGCTTTTTTTGTTGGTTTTCGCTCGCTATTTTTTAGGTTGGCGGTGTTATTTGGTTCGGGTTTTTTAGTATTTATGGCTGGAAAGTTGGAAGTTTATTTCCAGAATGTTCGATTGGCTTGGGCTGCGGTTTTTGCTTTTACGGCGCTATTATTTGTTCTGTTATTTATTTATCATCGTTTAATTCTACCAAAACCTGATTATGATATCCCTAATAAATCAATAGAAAATACAAAAATACCTTTTGCTGTCATAGTTAGTTCTTATTTTAGCCAAACCAAAATTAGTGCAATTCTCGCTTTTCTTTTGCTTTATCGTTTTGGTGAAGCAATGCTTGTCAAACTCGCTTCTTTATTTTTATTAGACCCAATTAATAAAGGTGGTTTAGGTCTTTCTACGCAAACTGTTGGTTTAGTTTACGGTACATTTGGGGTAATTTCTTTAATTGCTGGGGGAATTTTAGGTGGTTTTATTATTTCCCGATATGGTTTGAAAAAATGTCTGTTACCAATGGCTTTGGCTTTAAATATTCCCGATATATTTTATGTTTATATGGCTGCTGCTAAACCGGCTTTGCCATTTGTATATTTGCTTGTGTCTCTGGAGCAATTTGGTTATGGTTTGGGTTTTACTGCTTTCACTGTGTATTTACTTTATCTTTGCAAAGGTGAATATAAAACCTCTCACTATGCGATATCAACTGGATTGATGGCTTTAGGATTAATGATTCCCGGTGCAATTAGCGGAGCAATTCAACAACAAATAGGATATACTTCGTTTTTTATTCTTGTTTGTATATTAACAATACCGGGAATAATTTCCATCTTTTTTATTCCATTAGATGAGTCTAATTAATTTTTAATCAGGATTCCTATATTATTTAATTTTGTTAATTATCATAATTCTCTGTAGGGGCTAACGGCTGTTAGCCCTAATTTTATTAATAATCTTATTTCACCTTACTGAAAAGACGATAATACAACCAAGTTGTAATTTCCTTAATCGGGAAAAATATATAAGTCAAAGGATTAATTGTGACAACAATATTACGAAAATCACGCTTTGCTAAAAATACAATTCCCTTGGCAACCTGCTGTGGTGACATCACACCATAAGGATTAAGTTGACTTTTAAATGGTCCAAGAATTAACTTACGAATTACACAAGTATCATCTAAACGTTTGAGAGTAACAATATCCCCTAAAGCCCGTTTACTAAGTTCGTAAAGTGGGCTGAATGCAGGTGATACTTCAGCTTCCGAAGTATTGACCCAAATTTCCTTTGTTGCCTTTGATTGCGCTCCTGTTACCGTACTAGAAAATATATCAATTAATCGCAGTGCTGAAAAAGTATTAATTTCATAGGAAGAATTAATTGCCTCAGTCGTGCGATCGCTATGAACATTGACTCCGTGATTGATAATTAATATATCGATTTTCTCGAATTTTTCTTTTAATTCCGCTTCCTTACCCATCTCCCACGACATCACCTTGAAGCGATTATTTTCACTATTTCCCGCAGCTAATTTATTGGGATTGGTGGTTAATGCTAAAACTTTCGCATTCTGCTTTAATAATTCCACAGTTAAAGCTTCCCCCAATGCACCGGAAGCACCTGTAATTGCGATCGCTTTTCCTTGAAGTGATAACCCGGTTCCCAAAATTCGATCTACCAATGGAAACACACCGCTATAGTAAGCATTCACATTATCAAAATGATGTCGCCAATGGTAACTGCGATTAACCCACCAAACTGATGGTGTAGTGTCCAAATCTCCGGGTTGGTGAGCATAATCTGTATCGATTGTACCCAGGAAATATCGCATACTGGCGGCATACATAAAGGTTCCTGCATACAAAACCCCCAACCACAATCCCAATTGCTTGCTAAACAAGGCAACCAGTGTCACGACTATCAACAACAAACCGGATTCAAACATGTCATGGTACAACTGAGAATCTTGATAAGCTTTAGCAGATACCAATGATAAATCCCGTCGATATGCTGCATGGTGCTTGTTGTGCCATTTGGCTAACCAATCGACTTGGTGACACAATGCATGGTAGCTATCTCTCAACACTTCAACTAGTAGAAGGGAGAATAATCCCCACAAAGCAAAGCGAGAACCGATGTTTAGTAAATCCACTAAATCCCAATCAATTGGTAAATTTGCCCCCAACCTCGCTAACGCTTCTGTAATCATCTCCATAGTCTTTTGCATCAGAGTATCTAATAAATTACCGTTAATATCTCTTCATAATCCTATAGGTACAGGCGGCTAATGGTCGAGTTTTAGGGCAAACTTATTTTACAGAAATTATTTTCGGTCAAACAACACATATTTTAGCTACGATGTGAGCGATCGCAACTAACAGACTCTAGAAATCGGGTTTCTCCCCCAACGAGAAAACCTACTAAATAAGGGCAAACAACCGTTTGCCCCTACGGAATTATGGTAATTTGCGGGAGATTTGTAGTACGTAGTTTACTTATCCTTATACGTCCATACACCATCATCCCAGTCTGCATCGGATGGGGGACTTTGTAACCAATGTTTACAGCGTCGCACATGTAACATTGCCGCATGATCGTGGGAATCGATTTCTACAGCTTTGTTAAATTCAGCTTTGGCAAAGGTAAATTGACGATTGAGATAATATTCTCGTCCTTTGTGGTAATGCGCGATCGCATCAAGTTTCTTCGCTTCGACGCGATCGGTTCGCAAACCAACTAATTCATATATAGCTACGGGTTCGTTTCTACCTTTGACACGGATGTAGTCGAGTTCCCTTGCCCAAATATGCTGTTGGCAGGGTTTGAAGCTATTGTCGCTGATGATAATGTCGCAACCGTAGTGCTTGGTGACGCTTTCCAATCGCGAACCTAAATTTACACCATCTCCAATCGCAGTAAATTCCATGCGTTTGCTGGAACCAATGTTACCGCTAATGACTGTATCTGAGTTAATCCCAATGCCAATATCAATGCGGGGTTTATTCATGCTGTGACGACGGTGGTTAAAATCGCGCAAACGCTGACGCATCTCTAACGCGGTTTGCACTGCCATCCAAGCATGTTCCTCCAAAGGTAGGGGAGAACCAAATACAGCCATGATGGCATCACCAATATATTTATCAAGGGTTCCTTTATGCTTAAATACGGCTTCGACCATTGACTCGAAGTATTCGTTAAGCATACTCACAACTTCCTCCGCTTCCAGATTCTCGGTTAAAGTTGTGTAACCGCGAATATCTGAGAATAATATTGAAACTTCTTTTCTATCTCCCCCCAATTTGGCATCATCGAGTTTGAGCAATTCTTCGGCTAATTCCTGAGTCATGTAGCGGTACATCGTACTTTTGAGTCGCTTCTCATCGCTAATATCTTCCATCACCACCAAAGCACCTCGAACCTGCTGATTCTCGCTAGCATCAGCAATACTATTGATCGATAAGTTGATGCTGTGTTCCTCTTTCCCACCCATAACTAATGTGCGATCGGGGTAATATTGTTGGGTATATTTAATATCTGCCCCACTTAAAGCGTCATTACACCACTTGCTGAAATCACCCTCTTTAATTGCAATCAATTCTGTGATTGATTTACCTTCAATTTTATCATCAGCATTCAAACCAAGTATGCTCATGGCACTTTCATTCGCGGCAATGATATTACCTGCTTTATCGGTGGAAATTACCCCATTAGAAAGGCTTCGCAAAATATCGCGCTGCATTTGTTCTTGCTGCTTGACAGTATTGAATAACTGTGCATTTTGCAGCGCTACCCCTGCTTGAATATTAAAGGCTTCCATAAAGTCTTCATCGTTGCGGTCAAAGCTTGCCTGGAAGTATTCGGGGGCTTTAGGCCAATGTTTGGGGTCGTATGCAGCGAATTCACCTGATTTTTTTTATTGACTAACTGGGTGACACCAATTAGTTGTCGATCGGCGTTAAATACTGGCATACAAAGCAAACTACAGGTGCGATAGCCGTTTTGCTGGTCGAGTTGTTTAGCTGTTCCGGAGTCGGCATGGTCGTATAAATCAAAGGGTATATTCAGGGTTTTGCCGGAAGCTGCCACTTGTCCGACAAATCCTTTCCCCATTGGAACCCGTAGCTCTCTAGTAGAGCCGTTATCTTGGGTAATTTTTGTCCAGAGTTCGTTTTTATCTCGGTCTATCAACCACAAAGTACTGCGATCGGCATTCATTAACTCCTTTGCCTCGTCCATCACCCGTTTGAGGGTGTCTTCGAGGTCGAGATTGCTTTGGGATAGGGATTTTATCGCTTTCATCAGTGCTGCCGCAGCCCGTTGCTTTTGGGTGGCGACATAGAATGAGCGAGATGATTCTAAAATTAAGCGAATAGATAAGGCGAACTCTTGAAAAAGTTCTTCATCAGCATGATTAAACCCACATATATCAATTCTGTCTGCGATTGGGGCGTTGGGATGATAGTTCGATTTTAATTTATTCAGCAACTGAACTACGGCGACTAACTGTCCTTGGTCGTTAAGTAAGGGTAGCGCCAACATTGTATAGGTACGGTAGCCCGTGCGCTTTTCTTGTTGCCGTGCGAACACCGAGCGCGGATCGTCGTAAAAATCAAAAGGTATATTAATAACTTCTCTATTTATGGCAACTTCTCCAGCGATACCCTTGTTTGCGGGGATGCGAATTTCTAAGGACTTGTCACCTTCACCCTCAGCAACTATCGACCAGAGTTCTTGCTTTTCCTCATCAAGTAAAAATATTGTCGTCCGATCTGCCCCCAATAGTTCCCCTGTTTTCAGGGTGATGGAATGCAGCATTTCCTGTAGAATTGTTTCAAACCCCTGGGAATCGAGCATCGATAGGGTTTGATTGACAATAATTAATTTTTGCTCAACTTCAGTGACCACTTGTTTAAAAGTGTCTTGAGTGAGCGGAGCTAGAAAGGTAGATATAGTTCCTTGTCGTTTGGCAAGGGCACCCACTGGTGCAGCTTGATGCTGCAAGTCGCGGTTTTTCTGATTTTCAGCACCAATTATTAAATCGGCGGTTTCACCGCAACTAATTTGTTCGAGAGACATAACTAGCTTTTGATATAGGATTCGATTAAAGAGATGTTTAACAATGAGAAGTTGGGTCACGGCATAAGGTTGCTATTTACCAAACTTCGATGCCATTTCATATATACGGGTGTTGTTTTTAGCAACGATGGCTCCCGTTATCCACAGTGTAATCTGTCATCAACAAAGCGTCATCATTTGATTGGGGAATGGGGCAATGGGCATTGGGCAATGGGGAATAAGTAGGTGGAATTGTTTCTTTTTAAACCAATTTATCCGCTTAAATTTGCTATGTCCTATTCCCTATTACCAATGGGTGATAACCGTATTTTCAAAGTATCTGTGGTGATATAAAGTACGATTCATATTCAAATTTATTGTTATAGATATGAATTAATTCATACTAATAACGTGTTTTTACTTAACTCCAATTCCACATTACGGGATTATTATCTAAATGGTCGGTGACAATACGTGCGATAAGCGGAGCTTAATGCCAAAGGCATATCGCATCGATTTGCTCTAAATCTTGGGTTGATGTCAATACGTCCGTACTGACTCGCGGCTTCGAGTTGGACACGGGAAAAATTTGAAACCCCGATGGCTTGGATTTTTCCCTGGGTTTTCAAGCCATTTAAAGCACGCATTGTTTCCTGAATTGGCACAATCTCCGAATTGAAAGCTCCTGAAGCCCAGTGAATTTGGTACAAATCAATATAATCTGTTCCCAGCTTTTTAAGTGAATTCTCGCAAGCTTCTATGACTAAATTGTACTTAAGATGGTTAGCGAAAACTTTGGTAGCATATTCTACTTTATCGCGCACATCGGCTAAGGCTGCGGCAACAATCCGTTCGGAATGTCCTTCACCGTAAACCTCTGCCGTATCGATAGTGGTAATACTTGTTTCGTATGCAGTTCGGATTGCTTTGATGGAGTCTGCATCTTCGATACCTGTCCACATACGTTTACCAGCTTGCCAAGTGCCCATGAGGATGGGTGTAATTTGCACATCAGATGTTCCCAAACGTCGCTTTTCCATTTTTCCTCATTCAAACTTTTAATTGGCTAAATAATGCTTTAGACAGTTTTTAAGTCTACCTAACTCAATGTTCAATAAAATCAGAGTCACAGTAGATATTATGGAAGAATTGACTACTACTTTTCATGCGCTCAAAGAATGGGCGATCGCAATTCAAGCTTTGGAAGCTGGCAGTACAATTATGCTACTTCGTAAGGGTGGTATTCACGAACGGGGAGGACGTTTTCAAGTTGCTCACGAACAAGTTCTGTTGTATCCTACTTACGAACACCAACAACCATTTTTACTCAAACCAGAATATGCAAATCGTGTATGTCCTGTCACATCTGGTTGGCATCCAGAAACGATTAAAATTAGTAGTTTTGCTCGAGTTACAGATATTTTGCCGATTAGCGATGAAGATACGGTAAATCGGTTATTGCCATTTCATATTTGGAATGATGATTTTATTTGCGATCGCTTGAAATGGAAAGCCCATCAACCGTTATTTATTTTACTTTTGCGTGCCTACAAACTTCCACAGGTAGAGGAAATTCGATATCTGGAAAAATATGGTGGTTGTAAGTCTTGGATCGATATAGAACGAACTGTAAATTTGCAAAGTTCACAACCTATTTTATCTGATTCTCAATACAGTCATGTTGTGACAGAGATTCGCAATATTGTTGGTAATAGATTGTATACAAGTATGACCAAAACAATTCGTAATTCGTAATTCGTAATTAAACTGCGTAGCTTGCTTCCCTCGAAGCAAGTATCATAAATTACTAATTGAACTGACGTAAATATTTTATATATTTTGTATATTTCCCAACCAAAATTTATTGTAGGGGCAAACGGCTGTTTGCCCTTTTATTTAATTATTTGCCCTTTTATTTAATTAAAAGTAATTGCAAATACACACAAATATTGAAAGCATAGATAATATTATATAAATTAAGGTTCGATAGCCTTAAAACCCGTGCATCTGTCTCTTTGATTGAATATTAAAGCATAGGGCAAAATCAGATATTGAATACCAATTTGCAGTAAATATAACAGAATCATGTATTTGGTATTAAGCATCTAACCAGAATTTTTATACCAATTTGAAAAAACAACGCGACAGATAGATATTTGTAGAGACGTAGCAGTGCTACGTCTCTACCGTTGAATGTGTTGCAATCATTATTTGAGTTGGTATTACTACAAGTGAATTGCAAATAAAAATCATCCAACATTTGTTGATTGAATGGATATAAAGCCTTCTGGAGTTTGGTAGACAAATATGTCTCCCATTTGCTTTTTTCCATTCTCACAATTTGGATAATTGGTTATTTAGTTTTCTTCAAGTTCAACCCAGTATTAATTAATTTTAAATTCAGGAGATAGCCATGCAGAAACGGATGTGTTGGTTGCCTAATTTTGGCGAAGAGAATGGTCAGAAAATTTTACATTTGCAGATTGATGCACATGAATCTTGGCGACCTTATACAACGTTTCCGCAATTTTCAGTACCTGATTATCGCATACCTGGTGGTTCTAAGGGTATGGCAACATTTCAAAAGTTATTAAAGGAAGGTTGGGAAGTTGTATCTAGCTTTTAATGAAGGGATAATTTGTGATTTGGGATTTGGGATTTGGGATTTGGGATTTGGAATTTGGAATTTTTAGGAGAGACGACCCGGTGGGTCGTCTCTACGTAATTTAAAATGTTAAAATGCTCTTGGTTCCCCTTCTCCACGGGTATCTGTTGCACCTTCTAAAAAGCCATCAGGGTTGACTAAAATGATATTTGCATTACCCCAAAATGGTTTCTCAACTATATTATGTCCGCGTCGTCGCAATTCTTGCAGTGTCATTGTATCAAGTCCCAAGGGTTCGACGCGCAATTCATCGGGAAACCATTGATGATGAATGCGAGGTGCGGAAACTGCTGCACCAGCATTCATTTTGTATTCGAGGACATTCAGAACTACTTGTAGAACTTGGGTAATAATAGTGCTACCTCCTGGGGTTCCCGTCACCATCCGCAATTTGCCATTTTCTGTGATGATGGTGGGTGTCATGCTGGAAAGAGGAGTTTTGCGAGGTGCGATCGCATTTGCTTCATTCCCGACTAACCCAAAGGAATTTGGTACTCCTGGTGCGATCGCAAAGTCATCCATTTCGTTGTTTAATAATATTCCTGTTCCTTCTGCGACTACTCCCGCACCAAATCCTGTATTAATCGTAAAGGTTAGGCTAACGGCGTTACGTTGACCATCTACAACGTTAAGATGGCTTGTTTCTTGTGACTCATAGGATTTTGGATTTTGGATTTTGGATTCTGGATTTAATTTAGTATCAGCAGACTTCACTTCACTCGATGGTTTAGCCCGTTGCATATCGATTTGCTGCCGTCGAATTTTGGCGTATGCTGGACTAATTAGCCGCTCTACGGGTACTTTGACAAAATCAGGATCACCTAAAAATTTAGCCCTATCTGCATAAGCAATTTTCATCGCTTCCACAAGTAAATGCAATGCATCGGGGTTGTGCCATCCTAATGGTTGCAAATTAGTATCGCTCATTATATTTAATATCTGCAATAAATGTACTCCACCTGAAGATGGTGGTGGCATCGAACAGACTCTGTTGTTACGAAAATTACCACAAACTGGATTTCGCCAAATTGGTTTGTATGTTTTTAAATCTTGTAAGGTAATAATTCCGCCATTTTTAGCCATATCCGAACTAATGGCTTTTGCAATTCCCCCAGTATAAAAACTTTGAGGATTTCGGGAAATTTCCGTCAAAGTCTGCGCTAAATCTCGTTGAACTAACCTTTCACCAGGTTGATAATAATCCCCATTGCGGGTAAAAATTTTTCTAGCTGCGGGGTTGGCAAGAATCACCTTTTTTCTGTATTCCTGTGCAGTAATTGAGCGAGGGGTAATTTTAGGTGCGAGGATAAAACCATCTTGCGCTAGGGTAATAGCAGGCTGTACAACCTCTCTCCAAGGCAGTTTCCCGTATTTTCGATGCACTTCATATAAACCCGCAACTGTTCCCGGTGTTCCCACTGCCAAATGTCCGTTAGTACTCAAATTCTCCCGTACTTTACCTTGAGCATCTAAATACATATTTCGACTAGCTTTGATTGGTGCCCTTTCGCGAAAATCTAACGCTTCAATTTTGCCTGTTTTCCCTTGGTGTATTAACAAAAATCCCCCTCCACCAATCCCTGCGGAAAAGGGTTCTACAACCGATATGGCAAATGTTGTCGCGACTGCTGCATCAACTGCATTTCCCCCTTTTTTGAGCATTTGTAAACCCGCATCGCTAGCGAGAGGATTAGCAGAAGTTACCATTCCTTGTTTGCTGCGAAGGGGAGCGGGGAAAGCTGCAATGGCAATTTGATTTGTAGACTGGCTGGTAAAAAATATGCTTAAGGAAATCGCAGTAATGCTAACCTGAGTAATTTGTTGTAAAACATGCATAATTATGGTGTTTGGGATTTTATGGATAATTTAATGGTTGTGGATAAAGACGTAAAAGAATCTGTAAGATATGCATTTTATTATCTTTGTAGGTAAATAATTAAATATCAGGTTGAAAAAGTTGTAAAAAGTTATCAAAAGTTCAGATATAACAAAATATCAATAATCAGGTAAAACAGCTAATGCAATATAAGCTTTATGATGCTCCTCAATCGGGGAACTGCTACAAAGTACGCTTGCTTTTGCATAAACTAGAAATTAATTGCGATCGCATCAATATCAATCATCTTCGTGGGGAAATATCCCACAGAAAAGATACCATTGTTTATTAATTAAAAACTACAAAACTATCTGCGGTATTTATCATGAGTCAATATTGCGATCGCATCCCCCAAAAGTATTATTAATTGCTCATTCTTCACTTGCTCTTTTTAATGACATTAGATAGTTTCTTATCTTTTCATTATTTACAACACCTGACAATTTAGTCATTGTAAATTATAAAAGCTGGCAATTTATTCCTTTAAAAGAGGACTTTCACTATTAGGCAAAAATTTATAATCTCAGACTTTTTAATATTTCTACACATTGGTTGAGATACATCTACCTTCAGTAGGGTTAAACCTAAAAATCATTTTGATAACTTTACGTTGTGAGAGTACAAATACTAATCGGAGGAGACTATGGCTTTCGCTCAAAGTCAAAATTATAGTGTAAATCAAGCTGTTGAAACTTTTCGCGGTTTAGATGTTGACGATCAACTAGCTTTATTCTGGTTTATTTATAAAGAAATGGGTAATTCTGTTACTCCTGCTGCCCCTGCTGCGAGTACCGTTTCTCCAGAAATTGCTGAAGGTTTATTTAATCAAGTTAAAGATATGTCCCATGAGGAACAATTGCAAATCCAAAGAGATTTAATCACAGGGGCAAGTACACAAACTACCCGTCAATATGGCTCTTTGAGTGACACCACAAAATTATTATTTTGGTATTTACTCGCTCAAGGAATGGATAGTGGAACTGTAATTCCCATGCCTGAAAATTATCAATTATCTTCTTCTGCTCAAAAGCTATTAGATGCAATTAAACAGATACCTTTCGAGCAGCAAATAACTTTGTTCCGTGACTATGTTTCCCCAATGGGTGCTGAACCTAGTGCAGGAGCAGAAATCTAAATTTGCTAAGTGGTTTGTTGTTGTGCTGTTAGCGTAGTGTTTTGTAAAGTAGCACAACTACAAACTTATGGGTGCATCCCAGCTTTTATTATTCTGCGAAAAAATAACCTTGTCATTGCGAGGAGGAACCGACGAAGCAATCGCGTGAACTTGTTTTATTGAGAGATTCTGCGATTGCTTCGCTCCACTTCGTTGCGCTCGCAATGACAGCCTAAAAAGTGGGATGCTCCCCAAACTTATTGGTATTTTACTTCAATTTATTTATTCACTTAAATCATCTATCTCAGGAAAGGTATTTAAATAATAAATTTAATTATATATCTACCTTTTTGTAGTGAATATAAAGTTGAATAATTTTCTATTTTAACAACAGTATGACTGTTAAGAGTATTTAATATAATCCTTACAGAATTACTTTGTATGGTCAATAAGTGTATTGGAGGGTGATAATGACTGCGACAAATATCAATAATTTAGAAACTGCTGTATCTAAGTTTCAAGCCTTAGATGTTGACGATAAACTAGCAACTTTAGCATCACTTTATAGTGAGGTTTCTGACGAAGTTGCTCCTATAAGTAATCAAAATACTGCTGAAAGTCAAGATTCAGCAAATCTGGTTAAGCAAATTCAGCAGTTAAATTCCGAGGAACAAATAGTTGCCTTGCGAGATTTACTTTCAACTAATCATAATAGTCAAGGTGAAGTTGCTTTAGATGAGCATCCAACTCAAGCATTACTTGAAGTTGTACAAGGCAGTAGTGATGACAGTGGGAATACCAAAATTTCCAATAATAGCTATATTGCCATGAATGATGATGCTAAATTATCATTTTGGTTTCAAATTGGTCAAAACTTGGGTAAGTCTGTTGTTGGTGTTCCTGCCGATCACAAGCCTAATGAGCGTGTGATTGAGGTATTAGATTTAGTTAATTCTGATAATGTAGAAAACTTGATTGCTTTTTTAAAAAAGCTCTTTAGGAAGTTTTCATAGGGATTAGGCTAGAATTTTATACCCTATTCCCTATTGATTGTTGAGCCAGGGAATTAGCTAAGTTCCCGCGTATTTTTGAGACACCGCAAACATATTGTAGTGATGTGAAGATTCCTTTAACTGGAAATCCACCTCTATTAAATGTACTGAATTAAATTTTGCTTAACAAAATTAATTACACAAAATTAATTACACAAAATTAAGTGATGAAACTCTTACCCAGACTTGAAACTCGTGTATAAATAATTCTGCACGATTACTTAATGCTGCCCTTTTTATACGGTTATGTACCTGATGCCATAGTTCTGGTTGCTCCAAATCTGGGTTCATCCCCGGAAATGGATTTTGCATAGCTTATACCAAGACCTACTAATTCTATAGTAGCGGTAATGTTGGGAAAGTTTTGGGATAGATTGCCAATTCAGTATCTGGGTCGAAAAAGTGCATTTTTTCCGGTGTAATTGACAACCAAATTTTTTCACCGATTTTCACATTTCGATCTGGTGGAATTCTGACTTGTAGAGAATTAGTCAAAATCGCTTTCCGCTCAATCCCAGTAATAATTAATTGGGCAGAAAAATAAGTGTCATTACCCAAATTCTCAACTAACTCGATTTGTACGGGTAAATTTTTATTTGCAGGGACACCCACCGTTAAATGTTCCGGACGAATCCCTAAAATTAACGTACATCCATCGTATTTCTGCAACGCACTACTCCAAACCTCCGGTAATGTCATACGGAAATCACCATTAGTAATTAATTGGGGTGCATGAAATTTTACCGGAATAAAATTCATTGGTGGAGAACCAATAAACTCAGCCACAAAACGATTTGCTGGACGATTATAAAGTTCTAGAGGTGGTGCAACCTGCTGTAGCTGTCCTTGATTTAAAATTGCGATGCGATCGCCCATTGTCATCGCTTCAGTTTGGTCATGGGTGACATAAATTGTCGTTGTTTCCAATTGACGCTGCAACTTGACGATTTGAGCGCGAGTTTCCGCACGCAATTTGGCATCTAGGTTCGATAGCGGTTCATCCATGAGAAACACTTGGGGATTCCGCGCGATCGCACGTCCCAATGCTACCCTTTGTCTTTGTCCCCCCGATAGTTGTTTGGGTAATCTATTTAATAAACCTTCTATTTGTAATAACTCTGCAACTTTCTTGACTCTTTGGGAAACAGATTTCTCCTTCTCAGAAATATATCGCAGTCCTTTGGGTAATTTTCGAGTGATTCCCACGAGCAAATTTTCTCCAAATTGGGAAAATTCATTTGCTTCAACCGCTTCCCCTGCCATTGTCCGACGACGCAACCCAAAAGCGATGTTATCGTACACCGTCATGTGGGGATAAAGCGCGTAATTTTGAAACACCATCGCAATATCACGTTCCTTTGGTGGCAAATTATTCACCAAGTTGTCACCAACCCAAATATTACCCCCAGTCATGGTTTCCAACCCAGCAATTATCCGCAATAAAGTACTCTTACCGCAGCCAGATGGTCCAACCAACACCATAAATTCCCCCGAAGCGACGGTGAGATTTATCCTTCTCAATACACTTACACCTTCATTTTTACCAGCTTCGGTTTTTTTGTCAGTAGCACTACTTTCCTCTTGACGGTGAGGAAAACTTTTGTAAACGTTCTCTAAAATAACTTGCGTCACGATAAATAGTTAGTTAGGTATTGGGTAATGGTTAGTGATAATAACCAAGAAAATATCAGTAATTCAGCGCTTATAATACACGCTCCAGGCGGTTAGGAAAAGTAAAAAATAGCTTTGTTGAGAAAATGACTACGAAATAAACGGTAAAGATAAAAACGTAAACAGGGAAGAGGATAGATTATGACTACTAATTTAGCTTCCGCTCATGACATTGTAGACGTACAGGATACCGATTGTTGCATTGTTGGTGGTGGTCCAGCAGGAGTAGTATTAGGATTATTACTGGCAAGACAAGGAATTTCTGTAAAATTGCTAGAAGTACACAAAGACTTCGATCGCGATTTTCGAGGGGATACAATTCATCCTTCGGTGATGGAAATTATGGAAGAATTGGGTTTAGCAGAGAAATTATTACAACTCCCCCACAGCAAACTTAGAACTCTCACCCTACAAACCGAGCAAGAATCTGTACCAATCGTAGATTTTCAACAACTGAAAACCCACTTTCCTACATTACCGTAATGCCGCAAGCGCGTTTTTTGGAGTTTATTAGCCAAGAAGCGCAAAAATACCCAAATTTTCAACTAATTATGGGGGCAAATGTCCAAGAATTAATTGAGGAAGATACTACTATTCGTGGTATCCGCTATCGAGGACATGGTGGTTGGCATGAAATTCGCGCTTTATTAACCGTTGGTGCAGATGGTCGAAATTCACGAATCCGACAGTTAGCTGGTTTAGTACCTGTAAAAACCTCCCCACCAATGGACGTATTGTGGTTCCGTATTCCCCGCAAACCCGACGAACCGAAAGGATTAACTGGTCGTTTTGGTAAAGGTCATATTCTTGCAATGCTCGATCGCGATGATGAATGGCAACTTGGTTACGTGATTCCCAAAGGTGGTTATCAAGATTTGCGAACTGCGGGGTTGGAAGCACTACAAAAATCGATTGTGGAAGTAGTACCAGAATTCAGCCAACGCATCCATTTATTACAAAGTTGGTCACAAATTGCTTTCCTTTCTGTCGAATCAAGTTGTCTGAAAAAATGGTATCTTCCCGGACTATTATTAATTGGTGATGCAGCCCATGTAATGTCGCCAGTTGCAGGTGTGGGAATTAATTATGCCATTCAAGATGCTGCTGCCGCAGCAAACACCCTTAGCACACCCTTAAAAGCTAGAATCCTTAAAGTCAGTGACCTATCAAAAGTACAGCGTCAACGGCAGTTACCTACACGCATTATCCAAGCATTTCAATCATTTATTCAAGAAAGAATATTTTCCCGTGCTTTGAACTCGCAGCAGTTCCAACCTCCTGCTTTTCTGCGTCTACCATTCCTCCGCAATCTCATTGCCCGATTAATTGGTTTTGGCGTTTTTCCAGTACATCTAAACAAAAGTAATCAAAAGGAGCAACAAGCTTAGGTGCAGGTGGAATTGAACTTAACTTCTATGAAGAAACTTTAATCAAATGATAATTAGGGCTTGCTGCTGCTAAATCATCAGATAAATTGAGTTTCGGGCGATCGCAATTTTGAGTTAAGCGCTTATTGCCTCTTCTACGGTCTAAAAAATGCGGGGATTCCAAAGAGATATGTTTGAGCTTTTTCTTGCCACAACTCGGCAGTTTTCTCACCAGTGCAACCATTCACAGGATAACGAATCAAACATGTCAAAACCTCGATTATTATGGTATATATTTAATCACGGTATTCCGACTAATAAACCGTAGATTATGAAGGTGATTAACCGTGGGCATAGTAGTAGAGAGCGTATCGAAGCAGTTTGGCAGTTTTCAAGCGGTAAATGACGTTAATTTAGAAATAGAAAGCGGTTCTTTGGTGGCTTTATTAGGACCATCCGGTTCCGGTAAATCTACTTTGCTACGGTTAATTTCCGGATTGGAACTACCCGATCGCGGCAGAATTTTACTGACTGGCAAAGATGCGACATACCAAAGTGTGCAGGAACGGAACATTGGATTTGTCTTTCAGCACTATGCTTTATTTAAGCATTTGACGGTCAGGCAAAACATCGCTTTTGGCTTGGAGATTCGCAAAGCCAAAAAAACCAAAGTCAAAACTAAGGTTGAAGAATTGCTCGAATTAGTCCAATTATCTGGATTAGGAGACAGATACCCATCGCAACTTTCAGGTGGACAAAGGCAAAGAGTGGCTTTAGCAAGGGCATTAGCAGTAGAACCAAATGTGTTGTTGTTAGATGAACCATTTGGGGCGCTTGATGCGAAAGTTCGCAAAGACTTACGTGCTTGGTTGCGTCGATTGCACGATGAAGTACATGTTACTACAGTTTTTGTCACCCACGACCAAGAAGAAGCGATGGAAGTTTCCGACGAGATTGTGGTGATGAATAAAGGCTGTGTCGAACAAGTGGGAACACCTGCGGAAATTTACGACCATCCCGCTTCAGCATTTGTGATGAGTTTTATTGGACCAGTCAACGTACTGCCAAGTTCATCGAACATTTTCCAGCGAAATGGCTTCGATTCAGCAAATCCAGAAATGTTTCTCCGTCCCCAAGATATCATTGTAGATACTAGTCCCAACGGTACAACCGTACCTGCAAGGGTGAGTCGGCTAATCCATCTAGGTTGGGAAATTCAAGCCGAATTGACATTAGAAGATGGACAAGTGATGACTGCTCATTTATCACGCGATCGCTTTGATGAGTTGAATTTAGAACCGCAGCAAAAAGTTTACGTGAAGCCAAAGGATGCAAAATCATTCCCTCTTTATTATTCAATCTAGTAATCTGTCGAGAACTAATTGACGGTTGTAGAGACAGCGAAGTTGCCGGACAGAATCTTCTGTCCCGGCACATTCGCGTAGCAATGCTACCTCTCTACAGGATTGTGGATGCATACATAACCGTCAAAATAAAATTGACAGACTACTAGGTTAATTTAAAATTAATTTTACAAACCAGAACCCGGTGTCTAGTAATTTTGCGATCGCTCTTAAAAATGGTTTGGTAATAAAAACGAAGATAATTTGATTGAAAACCTAGCCGTATAATTTTAATGCAAAGAGGTTTTTAAAAATCTAAATTATCGATCAATTCCTCTAAAGCTGATTGTTTACTATCTTCAGCTAAATTATCAAACACTTTCTTTAAAAGTTCCGGAGACGCATTTTTCATAAACCAATCATCACCGGGATTTTCTTGAATATTTAAAAAATATTTTAAACGTTCTTCAATCGCTTCCTTATCAGCTTTATCTATTTGTCCAATTCTATTTAACCAATCTCCGTTTGCATCTTTAAAACAATTTGTGTCAACAGTACAAATCTGATGAATCAAAGCAAAAGACTGTTTATCAAGTCCATTTCTCGCAGTTGCATTAATTGGATAAGCTGTTGGTAAACCTTTATCCTTTTCTCGCGTACTTGAAGTTAAGGGAATTACAGTAAAAGTTTCTATATAATTGAAATCATCTTGGAGTTTATCGGATGTCCAAATAATATAAGGGTGTTCCCCACGAAACACCCTACTAGAATTAATTATTTGCCTGCAAGAAGTTGTTTTACAAGATATTTCACCCGGTTCATCCAAATGATAAATGTGATAATGACCGAGTTTACAACGAAGGGATACGCGGTAGGGATTTATGAAATATATCCAACCCTGTCTAGGTTTCTTTCCAGTCACTTGATAATCCTAATCCAACTCACTTATTAATTTTTCTCTTTCAGTTTGTAGATTCAGTCTTACTTTTTCTTCCGGTTTATGCTTATCCTTAACCTCAAGCATGGGAGCAGTATTATACACATAATCTAATAACTGCCTGATTTTTTCTTGACCTGCTCCTGCCCATTCTCTTCTAATATTATCAAGCATTAACTTCAGACTTTGAGGTAATTGTAAATCCTCAACATTACTCGCTTGACTACCAAGTCTAATTAACGTAGCATTTCCATTTGAATCTACTGCAATCTCTTTCCCATTCATTTTACCCAAAGCAGCATCTATATCTTCATGCCAGGGACCAAAACTATAATAATACCAATCCAATTCAGTAAGTTGCTTACCAGTCCATTTAACAGAATAAAGGTCAGCCAAATACAAAAACTTAATTAATTGTGTTTTGGTAATATTACCTTTTGTCGCGTAGACAAAGTATTTTATAAGTTTGTCCAACATCGCTCTTTACTCTTCATCTAGCTTAAGTATAGGTGGATATAAAAAAACAAAATACAACAATTATTGTGCTAAACGGTATTACTTACTTTCCCATAATTTCCAGCAAAATCCAGCATTAAAAATTTGCGAAAACTCGCGAGTAGTTATTTTGTACTATTCCGTACTAATATATTAGGGCAAAATCAAAGCGATCGCATTCTAAATTTACAAAAACTTTACAGATGCGCGATCGCAATATTTTTCTTTTGTATCAACTAATTACCGATACAACCATAGCAAAGACGTTCCATCGGAACGTCTCTACTTAAAAATCTTTATCGTGTTCCTCTGAGTGTCACCGCTCGTTGTATATCTGCTAAAGCACGGTTGTAATCCAAAATGGCGCGAATTCGATTGCCTTCAGATTGGGTCAAATCGTTTTCTGCGGCAATAACTTCGGTTTGGGTTCCCACACCAGCTTGGAAGCGCAAACGTGCCAACCGTAATGATTCCCGCGCTTGTTCGAGGGCTGTATTTGCCGTTTGTACGTTCTCCAAATTCGATTGCAATTGTGAGAAAGCTTCCTCAACTTCAAACCGAATGGTATTGCGCTGGTTGGCAAAATTAGTTTCGGCAATCTCAATATTTCGACTTGCTTGTGCAGCTCTTGCCCTTGATGCACCACCATCGTACAAGTTTAAGCTTGCCCTTACCCCCACCGAATAACCATCAGTGACGGAAATTGCATCGTTAAATTGGTCGAGTAATTCGTAATTAGCAATTAAGTTGATTTGTGGACCAAGTTGTGATAATGCTTGTCGTCGTTGTTGTTCGCTAATATTGCGTTGAGCTAGCTGTTGTTGCAGTTCTGGTCGGTTTTGCAGTGCTTGGATGATACTCTGTTCGAGGCTTTGGTTCCATAAACCAGCAAGTCCCACCGGGTCAGCCGCACTCAAGTTAACTGTTTGCGGTATGCTCAATAACACAGCTAGTCGTCGCCGTTCAATTTGTCGCTGCGATCGCGCGTTAGTTAAATTTTGCTGGGAATTTGCTAAGTTTACTTGAAACCGCAACACATCAAATCTAGTTCCCACACCAGCTCTTTCCAGCGCTAGAGCATCACACAAACTCGCTTGGGCATTAGTTACGGCTGCTTGACTAATTCGTGTCTGTTCGTCGGCTTCTTGGAGTCTATAATACTGGGTTGTGACGGTTTGACGAATCTCCTCTGATTGAATTTCGAGGTTAAATTCGTTTGCTTTGACCTGTTCTTCAGCTTGCCGAATTGTGGCTGTGCGTCTTCCGGATGTGAATAAACTGTAACTCAGTTGTGCGTCACCCGTAAATGCAGTACTTGGGCTGTCTCCCTGAATTTGGTCTCGAAATGCTGGTGGTGTGTTTTGAATTTCCCTTTCGACTCCGAGTTGTCCTGATGATGATTGTCCACGATTAATTGTCGCATTTAAGCTCAAATTCGGTAACAATTCCGCTTGTGCTTCTCGCAATCCCGCACGGGAGCGTTCTAGTTCCAGCAATGCCACTTGCAGTTGTTTGTTATTGCGTCGTGCTGCTTCTAATGCCTGATTTAATGTAACTGGCTGCGTTCCTTGAACTCGCTCTTCTTCCTGTTTACGATTTTTTTCCTCTTCTTGTTTGCGTTCTTCTTCCTGTGTTTTCGGTTTGTTGGGGAAACATTGTAGTGGATTCAGGTTCTCCCTGGTTGGGGTTGAGGGAAGTCGCACTTCTTCCGGTTTGGTGGGAAATTGTAGTGGATTTGGATTGGAATTGAGGTATGCAGGCAGTTGTCCCCCAGTTGTTGTGGTTCGGGGTTGGGATGTTGGTTTTTGGTTTTGTGCGACCTTTAATACATCTGCTTGTCTCCCTAAAAACTGCGATACTGTCGGTAGTTGAGTCTGGGGCTGTTTATTTGTTACTTTTTTTGGTTTTTTCCTTAACTGCTGCAAAGAATCAGCTAATGTGTGTTTGTAACTGTTAACTGGAATTGCAGTTGCTTTTTTTTGGCGATCGCATTCAAATTTGCTAAATGTTGAGCGACTAAGCTTGGCTTCACAACCCGTTCTTTAACATTGACCGATTGTGGAGTGTATGTAGTGACATTTGTCAAGGTGTTTTTTGCGATCGCATTAGCCAAATCTTGCCCAAATAAACTAGTCATCGACGAACTTGTATCTACGAGGTTGAAATCGGCAAAGTTGATTGATGTTTTGCTTATCGGATTGAATAGTCCATGAATGCGATCGGCTAATCCAATCTCGACTTGCTGATTTATTACCTTTGGGACATAAGTGTTTTTATATACAATTGACTGTAAGCTGGGTTCTTGAGCTAAATAAATCGGCTTTAAACATTAGCCGAAACATCAGTCTGAGAAGTCACTTTGCGCGAAATAACAAAATTCCAAAAATCGAAATTTGCTTCTTCAACCTGCACAGAGTCAGCAAAGCTGGGCTGGATACCTAGCAATGTGACAGTAACTCCAGGCAATAAACTATAAAATAAATATTGACCTTTCACCGCGTTCCTCACACAAAAAAATAAGCGGCTTAAAACCGTTATCCCACGCATAAAAATATAACACGATGCTATCTTCAAGCGTCGGGATTTTCTTTATCTTGGAAACTTCTAACTATCCGCGATAACTCTGTCTTTTCGTCAACGCTAACGCGAGTCGGGGCACCACTGATAATTCGTTCATAATTTCGGAAGGAATCCTTAATTTCTGGTCCATCCGCAGTTATATTGTATTCTCTAATACCTTTATCGTGCCAAGAACCACGCATTTTAAAGACGTTGATGGCTCTTGCCATTTCACCGCGAATCTCCACATACTGCAACATCAAAATTGTGTCAGTAATGGTGGAAATATGCGAATCGGTAATCGAATGCGAACCCATAAATTGGTCTGTTGTGTTTGTAAAAAAGCCAGTAATTTCTTCCTGTTTAGCATAACCTGTGACACCAATTACAAACTGACGAAAAGCATTATTACTAACTCCCCGTGCCATTGCTGACAGCGAGTCGATCGCAATTCTCGAAGGTTTAAATTCGCTAATTTCCGACTTAATGATTTGCAAATGGTCTTCCAAACCTGTAGATTCAGGATAAGTACAAATTATTTTTAATAAACCTTGGCGTTCCAATTCTTCAAAATTAATTCCCCAGGAGGAAGCATTTCGCGATAATTGCGCTCGCGATTCTTCATAAGCAAATAATATTGCTCGTTCTCCTCTAGTACAACCATTTTGTAAAAATTTACTCACTAATAGGGTTTTACCAGTACCAGTCGCACCAGTAACCAAAATAATTGAATCTTTAAAAAATCCACCTCCACACATCTCATCTAAGGTTTCGACTCCCGAAGATACACGGACATTGGAAGAACGTTGTGTTAGACGCATCGCTCCTAATGGGAAGATATTCACACCGTCGTTAGTGATGGTAAAAGGATATTCCCCTTTCATGTGGGTTGTCCCACGCAACTTGAGAATTTCGATTGTGCGTCGTCTGCGTTCTCCTTCCAAAACGTTACGCACAATTACCACGTTATCGGAAACAAATTCTTCTACCCCAAATGATGCAACTGGACCATATTCTTGACTACGTTCGGTGGTAATAATCGTTGTTACATCAAGTAATTTTAGTCTGGCTACAAGACGAAAAATTTCGCGACGGACAACTCCAATTGCTTCGTATTGTTGAAAAACTGCGGTAATTGAGTCAATGGAAACCCGCTTTGCTTTGTATTTGCGAATAGCATATTGTAAACGCTCAATTAGTGCTGATAAGTCGAAGTTACCGACAATATCTTGACCTTCGGGATCGGGGGAAGCATCGAGGATAAATAATTTGCCTTCCTCAATTAGACTTTGTAAATCCCAACCAAATATATGAGCATTTTTGATAATATCGCTGGGTGATTCTTCAAAAGTTACAAACACTCCTGCTTCACCGAAGCAACTAATTCCGTTGTAGAGAAACTGGAGTGAGAATAATGTTTTTCCAGTTCCCGAAGTGCCGCTTACTAGGGTGGTTCTACCGCTAGGTAATCCCCCATGACTAATGTCGTCAAACCCTTCAATCATTGTGCGAATTTTTTCGACACCTCCAATTCTAGGTGTTTTTTCTTGCCCTTGTATTAGGTCGATTTCACTCATTGTTTAACACTTAAAAAGAGGTTTATAACCAGTTCTGCGATTTTATTTATTGTTGGTTATTTGTGATTGCTTAATTTTAACTTCGTTATTATATTATTAAATTTTAGATAAAATCACAATTGCTCATACCAATTCCAATAATGATTACAATACATCCAACGGTAGAGACTTAGCAGTGCTACATCTCTACAAATATCTATCCGTCGCGTTGTTTTTTGAAATTGGTATCATAATCATACATTGAACATTATCGATCAAGTATTAATCAATTATTTATAAAGTATTCTTCAATCTGCTTTGATTTTTCATTTCCTATTACTAATTAGTTAACTATCTGACAAAAAATCTTCCTCAGTCAATTCTTCATAAAGTAAATCTAATCCAATCAACACTCTTTCTCTGTCTGACAAATCACCAATAATTTTACGAACTGGTGGAGGTAAAATTTTCGATAATGTTGGTGTTGCTAATATCTTATCTTCCTCCGCTAATTGAGGATTTTTTAATACATCTATCACTTTTAAAGCATATACACCTTGGAATTCTTGCTCTAATATATTTTTAAGTGTTTTTAACGCCCGTACTGAATTGGGTGTATTCCCAGCTACATACAGTTTCAATACGTAAGTTTTTCTTACCTTATTCATATACAAAGTACAGGCTGCGCGTGAAGGTTGGTTTAAAGCTAATTCAAAGATGAATTATCCATAACATGCTTGAAGCGAAATTATTTTAACTCAGAATAGACTGATTTTTGCCACATTCCGACTTGACAATTTTTAAAGTTCCATCGTCTTTACTTTGGAATCGATCGCCGATACAGTTCGCAAAGGTGAGCCAAAATATCGATTAAGGTCAAACGGTAATCAAGCAATGTGTCATCATTTCGCCCTTCTAATTTTAGCTGTATGGAAAACTCATCGATAAGTTCCATATGCATTTCAATTATTTGGGGCACAGGAATATTAGCACAAAATAGCGCATTGATAAATTTATCAATCTTTTCTGGTAATGCTGCGTTTGGAGTAAAGTAGTTGATTAGTATGTGACTATAGTCCAATTTGAGTTGCTGCAACAATGCCTGTCGATCGGCTGTCGTCATCTGAGAAAAAAAACTATTGCTATTTTTGTTTGTAACATCTGGGAACATTTTAAGTGGTTGTCGTTGGATGTTTCGCATAGATGCACTTACTCTTTTTAGGCAGCAAGATTTAAAAATGCGATCGCCGAAGGCGGGGCTGCCCATCGCGAACGAACGAGCATATTAAACGCGGTTTTCAGCCAAGGGTACTATGTAATAGCATCGCACATCTGTTTAACATCTCGCAGCTACTTAGCAAAAAAACAAATAACAGCAGAATAAACCCACTAGCAAAATGGCTGAAAAGCTTAGAGAATTATCTTTCTCTTGCTTGGTTATGCTAGGACAAATCCCCGGAAATGGTGATTGGGTTATTATTTCCGTAATCTTAACTATGATAATTTTACGTACGCCACCGTATAATTTAATGCGGGAAATTATTAAATTATGTTTTTGGCTTTGGTAGTAGTATTAAATCCTCCATTCCCTTTTTCTGCTTTTTCCTTTACCCTCTCAAGCTTTTAAAAATTAATAATTATTTTATAAATATCCTCTTAGAGTAACTATTAGAGAAATTCTCTTGAGATATAGTTTAAATGCAAGATGAAGAACGCATAAAGATTTTTGTAATCAGTTATGCGATTTTTTACTGTTGACTGTTATTTGATTTCTAGGAAATAATGTACCCATAATCGCTAGTGGTAGTTTTACTGCTAACGATTAAGAGAATTGGTAAACATTGTTTGTAAGTATTTAGGGGTCAAATTACAAAATCAAAATTTTCACTCCGCGCTTTTGAAGCAGGGTAAGATGTGTAAAATAATTGTTACAATACTGGCTATTTAATTATTTTTACTTCTTTAGGACATCGGGTCTTTGTACCTTACTTCTAAATCATTAGGATGTTTTAATACTTTAAACTTAATACTTTAACTAAATACTTGTTCGTACCGTACGAAAATGCTTGTAAAGCGTTAACTGGCTGATTCACAAGGCATGGAGAGGTTGATGTTGTTGTATTTACTTAATGCATCCACTTAAATGTAGATTTTACAATTGTGCCAATTAATTAAGATACTTAAACAAGAATAACGAAACATATCATTCCAAATCATTATAATTCCTAAAGGTTCAATAGCTATACTTTAGAGCCATAATTGTTTTAGCTACCGCTATCTATAAAGTAGTTTCGATACCAAAATAACGCTGGTATAGGCTTCAACAAGTTTTAATGCAGGTCTCAAATAATTGATTGGGTCGGCTTTATGAACTTGTATCGCTTATCAGTCAAGCAAAGCTCTCGAACGAGATGGTGTGGAAAACCCTTGTAATCGCTTGATAAATTGCTATCGATTTGATGTACATGATGTTTTTGTTTTGGGATAGCAAGGGTAATTGCCGTAGTTCAGACGATTTTGTGATTTTGTGGTTTACAAAAAGTTTGTTCATTTACGCCTAACCCATTCTAAAGCGTTGAAGTTGGGTTCATTAAATAAATATTAAATTTCAACCTTTAACGAGGATATTGCTTTCGGCAAGCACTATGAGTTTTAGGAACAAATAGCGATTTTAGCCGATTTAACCTCAAGAAGAGTGACAAAAGTACCCCTATGTCCATGCTGCATTATCGGGTTGATGATTTTATTTCCACGGTATTAAGCTGTTCGCAAACGATTAGTTTGGCGGCTTTGCTAGATATGTTTGAGGTTGAGAATTGCGATACTCGTACCGAGTCGCTTTGCGATGTTCCTGAAGAGAACCGGGCAAAGCGCGATCGCGTAGTTGTATTAGATGAAGAAAAATTTCCGATAGGTTTGCTGTATTCGGCAAGTTTGATGACCGAATTGCTTGCGTTTGTTTCCCCCAACCCTGGTTCGGAAGAAACAAGTTATTTACAACAACTTTTAAGTTTGGATGCGAATCTTCTCCAACCGATACGAACTGTATCGGCAACGGAAAGTATAGAAGAATTTAATCAGATTTTAAATTCTCCGGAAAAGCCAAACAATTCGACTGTTTGGGTAGTTATTGATGCGAATAAAAAATATTTGGGTCTGTTAGATAGCGCTCGTTTATTAAAGCATTTAACAAAGTCATCTGTTAGTAAAAACAATGCGAGTGATGATTTTCAAAAAAATATGAATAAAAATACCATCAGAAATAGCCCACAGGCATCAAAACTAAATGATGCTAGACAACGCAAGAAAAGTAATCGAGTTACAACAATAGCAGCAAATGATGTTCCTCAAGGTTCTACCCCACAAGGTACTATTTCTCAAAGTCACCCCGAACAAAAACCTCCTCAATACCAGCCATTAGTACAGTTACTCGAACGTTTGCCCTGGCCCCTAATGCTGCAAACTAGTAATGGGGAAGTAGTGACGCAAAACCCAGCTTGGTGGCAGCAATTGGGGATGTTAAAAGACCCAGAAGGTGTTAGACAAGAAGTTGAAGCAATTTTGTCACCAAAAGCTTTTACCGAAAAGCGATCGCCTATTTCGGTCAGTACGATTAGCAGCGAAATTGGGGAAAATTTGCCGTTTATCTCCAGTTATGGCTCTAATAACGATTTAAATTCGGGAATTCAGGAAGATACAACCGCATCGAATCTGGGAGGACGCTGCTTTTTTAATGACCAATTGGGTACTTGTACTTGCGTGGTTGAAGTCCAAACAGGTCAAGAACGGGTTTGGCAGTTTGCAAAAATCCCCTTAGATAGTCCTGAGTGGAAAGTAATTAACGATATGTGGTTGATGCTGGCAACTGATGTCACCGATGTTCAACAACTGAGCAAGGAGTTAGCTGCTAAAAACGCCGATTTGATTCAACTAAATCGCTTAAAAGATGAATTTTTGGCTTGTATTAGTCACGAGTTGAAAACACCATTAACAGCTGTTTTGGGATTATCGCGGTTATTGGTTGACCAGCAATTAGGAGAATTAAACGAACGTCAAGCCAGATATGCGGGATTGATCCATCAAAGCGGACGACATTTAATGAGCGTCGTTAACGATATTTTGGACTTGACGCGGATGGAAACCGGACAAATGGAACTGTCTGCGGGGTTAGTCAAGATTCAATCAGTTTGCGATCGCGCCATTATCGACGCTAAAGCTGTTTATATCCAAAATAATAAAGCCGCAACTAATAACCAAAACCATCAGTTTACCCTGACAATTGAACCTGGACTCGATGAAATCGTTGCTGACGAATTGCGATTGCGGCAAATGCTCGTTCATCTGCTTTCCAATGCCTTCAAATTTACCGAAGATAATGGCAAAATTGGTTTACGGGTCAGTCGTTGGGAAGGTTGGGTTGCTTTCACTGTCTGGGATACAGGAATTGGGATAGCGGAACACCAACAACATTTAATTTTCCAGAAATTTCAACAGCTAGAAAATCCCCTCACCCGTCAGTTTGAGGGTACAGGTTTGGGACTGGTGCTAACTCGTGCTTTAGCGCGACTTCATGGAGGAGATGTCAGCTTTTTATCGCGGGAAGGAAAAGGCAGTCAATTTACCCTACTTTTGCCTCCAAGCCCTCCGAAAAGTGCATTTAGCGAAAACTTAAGCCATCCCCACACTACCCGTCGGGAACTGGGTTCGGGAATGTTCCCCCAAGCGAAATATGGAATTTCCCAAACCAGCCAATCGGGACGAATTGAAGAGGAAGTAACCGCAACCGACTCAACATCACACCATACTCCTAATTCCTCCCAACGGTTGATATTAGTTGTGGAAGCAGTGGGAAGATATATTGAAGAAATTACCGAACAGTTAACTGGATTGGGATATCGAGTTGCGATCGCGCGATGGGATGCGAAGCCATTGAAAAAGCCCGCAGGTTACAACCAAAGGCAATATTTCTCAATCCTGTATTACCTTTATTATCGGGATGGGATGTACTCACCTTACTAAAATCAGAAGAAGCAACCCGTCGGATTCCCGCAATTGTCACCGCAACTGGTGCAGAAAAAGAACAAGCATTTACTAACCGTGCTGACGGATTTTTGCGCTTACCAGTTCAACATCAAATGCTTGCACCATTACTTGATAGCTTGTGCATTAAACCTCAAGAGAAAAAACGCGAAAAAGAAAATGCTGAAGTAATTGTTAATACTCCATTAAGAATTTTACGGCTAGTCGATCCCGATATTGAAGACGATATCCAGCCATCACTCCCCGATCATCGCGTCATTGAAGTTGATGACCTCGAACAAGCAGAATTACTATCACGGGTTTGGCAATTTGATGTGGTGTTACTGGATGCCGAAATTGCACAAGCCAAATCCTATCTTAAAAGACTCAGCAAACACCCCCGTCTTTCAGTTTTACCCATCGTCACATGCAGTCTTGATGTTTCCCAAGCAGCATCACAAATGTCGGGTTTATCTGTATTCCCTTGCTTGACTACCCAAGGTACGGAACGCAAAGTTGAAGCGCTACTATCAGTGTTGCAAATCGCAGCTGGAATCTGTTGTCCTCCTAGTGCTTTGATTGTTGATTTGATGATGTTGCCTGATTTGCCAGAGGCAAAAAGTAATCAACTACGCAACTCTAAATTACGCAACTCTAGAAGTGAAAAACTTAGAGATGAGAAAACTATTGGTAAAAAAATAGAAGAGAAATTTTCTCACAGTTTAGAAACCCCAAATACTTCCCGTGGTTCGGAATGGTTTCAAGCTTTGATTCAGTATTTACAAACCGGGGGTTTAAAAGCTTCAATGGCTCGTTCTTGGGCTGAAATGTTACAGCAAATTCGTCATCATAGTGCTGATTTGTTGCTAATTTGCTTGGATGGATCGACACCGAAAAAAGAGGTTATGGTTGTTTTGAAAGCATTAGAAAAATTACCATTCCATTTACCTCCGGTGTTAATTCTCGACCAGCGTTTAAATCAAATTGAGTCCAGTGCAAAAACTAGTGAAAAAGCAATAGTCTCACCAGTTTCACCAATGCTTGGAGCTAAAGTTTTGCCTCGTTCAATTTCAATGGAAGATTTATTAGGTGAAATTCATTTGGCTTTGAAGTGATTTTAGGTTTTCAAGTTAGGAATTTGCAATTAAAAATTATTATGTAGAGACGACCCGGTGGGTCGTCTTCCCGTTTAGATTAAAATAAAATCAGGGTAAACATTAATAGAATAAAATTAGGGCAAATATGAATTAAATAAAATTAGGACAAATATGAATTAAATAAAATTAGGGCAAATATGAATGCAATAAAATTAGGACAAATATGAATTAAATAAAATTAGGGCAAACAACCGTTTGCCCCTACGGTATTTATTGATCGCATCATGGTAATTACTGGCTTAAATTAACGGCAATTGGACTGTAAAAGTTGCTCCTCTGTCGGGAGAAAAATCATTAACTATTAAAACTGTACGATTTAGTTGCACCATAGCGATCGAATTTTATAGCTTTTGCTGTCCATCTGGAGTTTTTAAGCAAAATATCAGCTTCAAGGAGTAGTTTTTGGATTTTCAACTCCGCAATAAAGTCGGTGTTTTTTTTACAAATTAATTTTAATTTTGACATACGTATTTACTCCTGAAAAATGTGTTTTGTAAGGAAATTTGTGAAATCAGTTTTTATATACAAGCCTAATTTACACCGCTATTCTCAGTATTATTGCTGTTTGCTCTAACTTGTCTGCTTCATGACTTTACCGATATTTTCCAGTGGTGCAGTTAAATTTTAATATTATCTAAACATAAATGAAAGCGTAAAAAAATAGACCATAATTCAGATAATCAGGTCATGCCTTAGAATTATTGTGTGATAAAAATTATAGACGACCCGGTGGGTCGTCTCTACTTGATGGGGACTCGAATGACTTGATAGGCACCGCGATCGCCTAAAATTTTGTAATCGGTTGCTTGTAAACCCATTTGTGGAAACTTTTTCGGTTGGGCAAATATGATTACCGATTTTTGACCTTTCTTAGCTGCTTGGTTTTGAATGTATTCGCTGGCGCTTTCATTACTACTAATATAATTAATTGGGCGCTGCGTGTAAAATGCAATAGATGGTTTTTTGAAACCAACCATAATCAATTCTTCATTTGGTCTTTGGTTTTGAACTGCGATCGCAGATAATTGTCGCAATGGTAATTGTCGCTCGCTGTCCATAATATATTGGGCAGGGGTTAACACAAGTAACATAAATAAACAAAACCCGACAAGATTAATCCCACATAGCCATACCCAATATTTTCGGATTAGGAAAATACTTAATAATATTGCAATTGCCAGCCAAATGATACCGCTTAACTCAGTTAAATTTGATTGTTGCAAAAGTTGTTTAAAATTGTTTGCAGATGGGTCTTTTCCAAACAGTCCAGGAACATAAAATGAAGTCACACCAATTGCCGTCACAAAAACCACATTTACCCAAGCTGTGATGCGGAAACCGGGAATTGTAGAAATACGATTGCTATCTCTACTGATTAAATCAGCAAATAACAACGCAATCAGAATCCCCACAGCAGGCATCAAAGGTAAAATGTAGCTGGGTAATTTTGTCACCGCAACAGTAAAAAATCCAAAAATACCAAACAGCCAAACAACATTAAATAAACCAAACTGCTGAAAGCGAGACTGAGACATCCAATAATTTCGCTGCCAAAATTTCACCCGTGCGATCGCACTTGGTAAATAAACCGAATAGGGTGCAAAACCCAACAATATGACTACAAAATAAAAATACCAAGGTGCTGAATGGCGATTCACGACAGCAGTAAAACGCTCGACATTATGATAGCCAAAAAAAGCATTGATAAAATTCCAACCATTGCGCCAAATTACCAAAACATACCAAGGTAATGAGACAATCGTAATAATTAATAATCCAATAAATAATTTTATTTCTCGTAATACTTGCCAAAAGTTACCCACATACAGCAAAAATGCTCCAATAATCAACCCAGGAAGGACGATCCCCACAGGACCTTTTGTTAAAATTGCTCCACCAATCAAAATATAAAAACCCGTATACCAACGGTTCGGGAAAAGAGTATTTTTCTCGCTTCTCTCCCCTTCCTCGGTTGCATACCCCAGGAAGAAACACAACAAAGCTGAAACCATGCAGAAAGTTAAAAGCATATCGGACACACCAGCACGTGCCCAAACAATCATTTCTGGACTCAGGGCAATTAATGCAGCACCCAAACCAGCTACCAACCAGCGACGACTAGGACGGGAAACCCCCGCTAAATTATCTTGTTTGGTACAATACCACTGCAAAATATAAAAACAAAACCCACTACAGCAGTTGCAACTAAAGCACTCGGAAGTCTGACAGCCCATTCATTGACACCGAAAATCTGATATGCGATCGCTTGACACCAATATATCAAAGCTGGCTTATCAAATCGGGTTTGATTATTAAAAAAGGGTGTAATCCAGTCTCCACGCACCAGCATTTGCCGGGAAGCTTCAGCAAAAAGAGGTTCGGTTTCATCAATCAAACCCACGCTCCCCAAATGCCAGAAAAAACCAATCCCAGACACCAAAACAATCCACAGAATAGAGAATAGCGCTGCTAGAACTGGACGCTTCTCGATATTCCGACACCATTCATCAAAAGCATGATTAGTCATTGAATCAAAAGTCAGTAGTCAATATCAATGGTTCACACACAGAAGCCACAAGTCAATAGTTTTGACTACGTTTACTCCACTTTTGTTCTTTATTGTTGAAAATTGGCAGTGGGCAGTGGGTTATTCCCAATTCCCAATTCCCAATTCCCAATTCCCAATTCCCTAATTATTTAAAATCAACTGCCATTCCTTTCCTTCCCGATTCCAAGCAGGTAACGGAGTTTCCCCAACTATATATGGTCCCCAATACCGACGGGAACCATCTTGAGCAAATGCAACTAATACATCTCCCTTTTCCAATTTCAAATTACCGTTGGGTAGGGATAATACCAACCCCTTCTCATTCCCCTCTTGAGGTGCAAAGTCCCAATGTGCAGGCACATCTGCCGCAGTTCCTTCCCCACCTTTAACTTCTCCACGTCGCGCTAACAAGGCAAGACGCACGGGTTGAGTGGTTTGATTGCTCATCCTCAAACTACCGATCCCCGTGGCTTTTTTATCGGTACTGGGGTGATATGACATTAATTTCAGGCTAGTTTTTTCGGAATTTATTTTTTCGGAACTTGTTTGTTGCGATCGCTCACTTTGCTCTAACTGATTAATTGGAACTGATGAAGTTGAAGCGACTTCTGTTGCTTCCGGTTCAAAGGATACGCTCACTTGGTAGCATCCAGCAAACATCCCCAGTACACCCAAACAACCAATAGTCAGAATCGCGTGACGATACTTTGGTAATTTCATAGCAATGTAAATATTTAAAAATTAATAAATTTAGGCAGAAAAAAAGAAGTACTTGGTTTTGCGATTCACAAAAGCACAAAGTCAGCGCTTCCCGCAAAAGCATCCTTGACTCTTATTTGTAACTTTGTCTAGCCACAGTCAATTTTTTACCACTTAAGAAGTTTCAACTTCTTATGGAGATGACATTTCTTGATTCGAGCAGGTATATTATCTTACTTTTCAAGAAATAGTTCGAGGGGAATCACCCCTTAGAGGTTATTTATCAAGTAAACTTTAAGACCAAATAAACCCGGTTTTTTGGACTTTTACACTTAGCACAATCATACTTGTTGAGTGAGAAACTAAGTTTATCCCTGAGTTATTGGGCTTAATATTCACTTTCTAAATGGTATCTGATTCGGTTAATCTTACTTGAGTAAGAATGTGTTAAAAGTTACATATTTTGCAAAAGTGTTACTTTCGCTTGCTTTCGTTAGAAAATTGCTAGTGAAAAGGTTGCAGCAGAACTACAAGACCCCCACAATACTATTTATAGCTGGTTAATCTAGACTTGATATCCTCAAATTGGGATAACCATCTAAATCATAGTTTGATTTTCTTCCAAATCGCCATAGAATGCAAAATACTCGTTTGAATGATTTATTTGATGCGATCGCACAAAGGTTCGGGCAATGGCTGAATAACCCCTGGAGACGTTGGTCTTTGTTGATTATCAGCTTTTTGCTAGGGATTTTTCTGGGGACGGCAATTTCCACAACAGCAGGACAACAAGCTAGACTGGATATCGTTGTCGCAGCATTTTTGGTTTTAGTCATCGAACTCATAAGTAGAATATATTACCGTGGTCGTTTTGCGGTTGGTTCGCTTTGGCTAGAATGTTTAAATATCCTCAAAATTGGTTTTATCTATAGTTTATTTATTGAAGCATTCAAACTCGGTTCGTAGGGGAAGAGTAAGTTAATATTTTGAATTTTTTTCGGAATAGAATGTATTGTGTTTATAGATTTGTAATTTCCATAAATTGGTAGCTTACGTCTCTATATTGGTAACTTAATTTGTAATTTTTAATTACCCAAATTTTAAGATGACAATTTATCAAGAATTAGCAACACAGATTGCCGAAAAACATCAAAAAATTGGTCGTCCTTTCATTCAAGGAATATTGGGAGGACAGGGAACAGGCAAAACTACATTAGCTTCATCAGTTTCCGCAATTTTGGCAGAAATGGGATATTGTACTGCTTGTTTATCCCTCGATGACTTGTACAAAACTTATTGCGATCGTATGATTTTACTACAACAAGAACCCCGTTTAATCTGGCGTGGTCCTCCGGGAACCCATGATATCGGATTGGGTTTGGCAGTATTAGACGAAATTCGTAATTCTCACTACAATCCCCAAAGTCCAATTACTATTCCCCGCTTCGATAAATCCCTCCATAATGGTGCAGGAGATAGAACCAATCCCGAAATTATTCCCCATATAGATATTCTCTTATTTGAAGGTTGGTTTGTTGGTGTCCGTCCAATTGATGCGACTGCATTCGATTCTCCACCCTCACCAATTATTACACATGCTGACAAAATTTTTGCCCGTGATATGAACTATCAACTTACCCACTATCTACCATTGTGGGAGCGTATCGATAATTTAGTGGTGCTGTATCCTCAAGATTACCGTTATTCAGTACAATGGCGAAAACAAGCCGAACATCAAATGAAAGCAACTGGAAAACCAGGGATGACAGACATACAAATCGAAGAGTTTGTCAATTACTTTTGGCGTGCTTTACATCCTGAATTATTTATTAAACCATTAGTAAATTCGTCAAAATACGTTAACTTAGTCATTGAAATTAATGCCGATCATTCATTTGGCAAAATCTATCAACCTGAGAAATAACGGATTGCGATAAGTGTTAGCTTAACTTCGATACATAACGTAACTAACTATTCACAACTTCATAAAATTTCTTAATAAAGTATCTCAAAATTCATCCATTCAGGTGATGTTTATTCAAGGTTAAAAGTAATAGATTAA
Organism: Calothrix sp. CSU_2_0; assembly: GCA_012034595.1. Lineage (GTDB taxonomy): Bacteria > Cyanobacteriota > Cyanobacteriia > Cyanobacteriales > Nostocaceae > Brunnivagina. Next base: position 49,099 of record JAAUPE010000029.1, read on the forward strand.
AAATATTATCAGTTAAAAAAAGTGAAAAACCTGGGGGATTATATATGAAAAAGATTATCCCAGTAACTTTATTTATCTTAATCGCGATATTCACATTTTTGCTTAACCATCAACCAGCTAGCGGTAAGCATCGCGAACGACGGTATCATCAGAGAAACAACCACATTCTCTTCGATAATTACTACAGGGGTTATGGTCGTTACTATCGCGATCGTCGAAATTATCCCATCAGATACTGTCAACCTGTCACACAATGGCTACTAGACCAAGACCCAGCATACCATCCACGCGCCTACTCCGATGGCTATCGTCAAGGAAGAGAAAGCGCAAAAAGAGGAAATAAATATAAAGCACGTACTGCTGGTGGAGAGTTTGCGCGTGGATTTGATGATGGTTATTACGGGAGAGAATTTAGCGGACAAAAGCATATTATTGCCAATGCATATCAACCATTTATAACCAGCGAATGTAATTATTACTAATCATTTAATTTGTAATCTTCTTATATCCCCAATTTTTCAAAGTCGGGGATATTTTTGATTCAATAAAAACGCAAAATTAAACTATGTAGCTTGTATTACTGACCATCTTTTAAGTTAAAAGTCAAAAGTTAAAAGGTAAAAGAAAGAAAAATATTTCTTTTTCTTTTTATCTTTATCTTAACGGATACAAGCCTCGATATTTATCTCTGGGGTTTTCTTTTTACTTTTATCTTTTATCTTTTTACTTGTTTGACTCCTGATTACTGACTATTGAATTCTTTTTTAAACTCCCTGAATCTCCTTCAGCAAATCATTAAAAGGTAGCCAATTATCTTCTTGAGCAATATTTTCCCAAACTGACTCAATCACAGGTCTAATAATCACTGTTCTCGGATTATATTTGTTTAAAATCAGAGCAATTTTTTCAATTTCATCTGGTGCTAAATTAGATAAAATCCGATGATAAATTCCCGACCAATTTACAAATAAATCGGATACTCCCAAAGATTGTCCAATTTCCGAATCACTTAAAATACAACTAGCATCATCACGCCATTTACTCGAAAAAGTCGCGGCAATATCACTAAAAAAATGATGGTAACTAACGGGATAAGTATTTAAAAACTTTAATGTTGCTCGTAAAAGTTCTTCTAATTCCGGATTATCTCCCGCATTATCTAACTGCTCAAACCCTAACTTCCTCAACATCAAACGACGATATTCAGCATCATAAAAATCTTCAAAACTAGATAAACCAGTCTCCATATCCTTAGTCCGAATTGCAGCAGCTAGCGGACGTTGTAACAACTCCAAATTCAACTTACAAATTCCGGGCTGATTCCCGTAACTGTAGCGTCCAGAATAGTCAAAATAAGCAGCAGTAAATTGGGAATCGAAATTAGGAATAAAAGCGTAAGGACCATAATCAAAACTTTCGCCAGTAATCGACATATTATCAGTATTTAAAACAGCATGACAGAATCCAGATGCCATCCACTGCGCTGCAACTTCGGCAACTTTCTGGACTAATTCACCATAGAATAAAGCATACTTTTCTTGCTCATTACTCAAATGCGGATAGTACGTATCAATAACATGATTTAATAACATTTTGATTAAATCTGGACGCTGAATATAATTCAACCTCTCAAATGTACCAAAGCGAATATGAGACTTACTCATCCGGATCATCACTGAAGAACGAGTCGGAGAAGGTTCATCACCTCTCCATAAATCCAAACCCGTTTCCACCAAACTCAAACATCGCGAAGTTCGTACCCCCATCCGATGCAAAGTTTCTGCCGCTAAAACCTCACGTACCCCACCTTTGAGAGTCAGCATCCCATCACCACCCCGCGAATAGGGTGTGCGTCCCGAACCCTTTGTGCCAAAATCGTATAGTTCGCCATCTATGCCACGAACTTGTCCGTACAGGAAGCCTCTACCATCGCCTAAATGTGAGTTATACTCACCAAATTGATAGCCGTGATATCGCAGTGCTAATAATGGTTTTCGTCCCTCAAACTTGCCAAAAGCTTGACAAAAATCGTCATCGGTGATACTAGCCGGATTTAGACCCAAACGCGGTAACAGTGCATCGTTTCGCCATCTTAATATGTGTTGGGGATATTCTGCGGCAATTACTTCGTCATAGTAATCATCACCAAGTGATTCTAAAGCTGGTTCGTATTGTAGGGAGAGAAGCGGATTGTGAGATGGTGGGTGATTGAAAGTTTCAGGCAGGGTCATTATTACCAGTACAGTCTAATTAAGTTCTGTTCTCATCCTACCTCTGGAATTAGGCTGAGGGATAGCCTTTTTTAATAGTGATTTTTTGATGGTAACTATGGTTGATAATTTAGATACGATAGTGGGGCTGGTTATGGATAATAATGTAGATAAGTTAAAAAATAAATTGTTGAAGTTAATAGATTTAGATAAAAGCTTTGAAGTTTTTGGTTCGGAATCCCATAAATATAAACTTAATCCTTGTTTGAGTGAAGCGGAAATTCAGAAATTTGAGTTCCACTTTCACGTAAAATTACCGAATGAATTCCGCAAGTTTATACTGGAAATTGGTAATGGTGTTGCTGGTCCTGGCTATGGCTTTTTGGGTTTAAATGTCGATAATTTGATGGAGTTAAATTCATCCGAATCAGATTTTTTTTCTCAATCCTTTAATTTACAGGATGAGTGGAATGATTTAGATTTACTCAAAGAAACCAATGGTAGCAAAGCCAGTGCTTACTTCGACCAAAAATTTATTAAAGGTTCAATTGCGATCGCAGAATATGGCTGTGGAATTCAGGCTCGGTTGGTGATTTCCGGGGAAGAACGCGGTAATATCTGGATTGATGACAGAACTAATGAAGGTGGGATATATCCTTTAACAAGTCATTGCGCTGCATTTTTTCATGATGACCCAGAGATGGATACATATATGTATGAATCTGTCGAAGAAACCAAAGAAGCTTTGAGCTTTTATGAATGGTATGAAAATTGGTTAAATCGTGCAATTAATCAGGTGGTTCAGTTTGGTTAATTTGGGAATTGGGCATTGGGCATTGGGAATTGGGAATTGGGAATTGGGTGCATTGGGAATTGGGCATTGGGCATTGGGAGATTTACTTTGTGTTAACCATTAACCATTAACCATTCTTGATTAATTAGACTTGTCAATATATGGTCTTCCCATTTGCCATTAATCATCAAATAATCTCTGGCATATCCTTCAACTATAAACCCCAAGTTTTTTAATAACTTACCACTACGCTGATTGTGAGGCATATAATTTGCAGAAATGCGATGCATTTTTAATTCATTAAACATATATTGAATTGCCCCTTGCATCGCTTCTGTCATATAGCCCTTCCCTTGTGCGCTTTCTGCCAAGCTATATCCAACATGGCAAAATTGGGCAGAACCGCGAACAAAATTACTAAAGTTAACAGTGCCAATAATTGTATTTGGGTTGTGGCGAGGAAAAATAAATAACCTTAAAGAATTATCATGATGAAATTCTTGATAGTTAACTTCAACTTGTAACTGCCAATATTCTTCCGTAAAAAAATTTACCTGCCAAGCTGGATAGTAGGGAGTTAGGAATATTCTGTTTTGATGAAAATAATCAAGTATTGGGGGTATATCCTCGTTGTTTGCCATTCGCAAAATGATGCGATCGCACATAATCAACGGTGTTTGCCAGGTCATAATCTACCCGATACGCTGTTTTCAAGTGGAGTTTTTGATTGTGCCACTTTTTGAGGTGCTATGCAATTGATTAGTTATTTTTCTCAAATTACGTCTGAGGTAAAAGAAAAATTTACTAATTGCAGTGGAGTTTCAGTTTATTGACTGGATGTTAACGCTACCATTGGAATTAGAACGGGAATTTTGGCAAGAATATCGTGAATATGAGGAGACTAAAAATATGCGTTATGTAACTAGTGTTGAGCGAATTGGGATTGAAAAAGGTATCGAGCAAGGTATCGAGCAGGGTATCGAGCAGGGTATCGAGCAGGGTACTAAACAAGGATTAATTAAGGGTATTGATTTGGGTTTAAAGCTTAAGTTTGGCGATTCGGGGATGAGTTTATTACCGGAAATTAAAGCGATCGCGGATGTGAATGTGTTATCAAATATTTTAGATGCGATGTCTGACGACAAGCCGCTCCGCGTCTACGCAACTGTAGAAACACTACAACAATTGCGGCAAATCTATCAACCAATAAATGAGTAAATATAAGCGATCGCATCTCCCCAAACCCAAAAGCGCACGGCACAAATATCCCTGACTTCTTCGTTCATGTTTTGCTTATCACCCCATTATTCCCTAGAATTCGGGGATATGTTTATAGCACCCCAAAAACCCAACTGCGATAAGCTCCCGCTTAATGCCAAGGGCATATCGCATCTCCCCAAAAACCCAAACGCGATCGTTTCCAAGGATGAGATTTACTATAAAATATTATTGTAACTAGTTACCAACAGAGACGATAGGTGAAAAATATAACATCGGAAATCGTATTTCTGATTGAGGAAGACCCTGAAAGTGGTTATGTAGCAACAGCATTGGGTAAATCAATTTTTACCCAAGCTTCGGATGTAGCAACTTTAAAAGAAATGGTTCGTGATGCGGTTCGATGCCATTTTCCTGAAGAACGTACCCGTCCAAAAGTAATTCGCTTGCATTTTGTTCGGGATGAGGTGATTGCATCGTGAAACTGCCACGAGATTTGTCAGGTGAGGATTTGGTTAAAGCGTTAAGTAATTTTGGTTATACCGATCGCAGTTTAAGTTTAAAGCGATAAGCGGAGCTTAATGCCAAGGGCATATCGCATATCCCCAAAAACCCAAACCGCGATTCCTGCGGATAGCTTTGCTAACGTATATCCCCAACCAAACGCGATAAGCGCACGCTTCGCGAACGGCATATCGCACTCCACACCAAATCCAAACCGGGATAAGAGGAGCTTAATGCAATAATGCATATCGCATATGCCACTTCAACGTAGACGAAATTTAACTTGCGTTGGCAAGCATTGGTTCTGGTAGTGGTTTCCTCTGTGCTTGATAATCTTCAATCAATAGCTCTAAAACTTCTTCTGCATTTTTGAGAGCATCTGCATAGGTATCGCCATGAGTGTGGGCGTAAGGACCAAACTCAGGTAAGCTAACAATATACTTTTTATCTTCTGTTGACCACTGAATAACAATGCTATACTGCGGCTTCATTCTTCTTCTCCTTTATTTTCTGGCTCATCATCTAATTGCTTCAGATTTTCTAAATCTTTTAGAGCCTTTTTAACATCTTTCTCTTGATAGCGGTCTGCGTCGGCTCCATCTTTACCAGATAAAGTAAGGCTGTAAGATAGTTCTGGGTGGCTCCAAACAGTGTGACTACCTTTACCTGACCTATAGGTAAACCCAGATTTCAGAAGTGTGGCTTTTAATTCCCTGATTTTCTTCGGCAATGTGGTCAAATTTTGAGAGAACTACTAATAGTATTTTGCCATGATTGGCGTAAATTGTTTTGAGTCATTTTTCGCTTTCTGTAGATAGATAAGATAGATATTATTGACAAAAGCGATCGCATATCCCCACAAAACAAGCCGCGATAAGCTCCCGCTTAATGCCAAGGGCATATCGCACTCCCATCAAACCAAAAGCGATAACTTCGTTGAGCTACCCTACGGGAACGCTAAAAGCGAACGCTAACGCACTCCACACCAAACCCAAAAGCGATCGCACACTCCCATCAAAACCAAAAACCCAATCGCAATTCCTGCAAACACTAGCTAAAGCACCACAAATATCCCTGACTTCTTTGAGGAGATTTGGCTTGTTACCCAGATTCTTGGCTAGAAGTCAGGGATATAACCCATCGCACACCCATCGCAACCCAAAATCCCAGAAACCGGGTTTCTAACCCCACGCGAAAACTCTAACCAGAAGGTTTTGCTTATCACCTCATTATTAGCCAGCAGTCGAGGATATGTTTAAAAGCGATACCTACGATAAGCTCCGAAGTATCGCACTCCCATCAAAACCAAACGCAATAAGCGGAGCTTAATGGAATCAGGCATATTGCACACTAGCTAAACCCAAAAAGTTATTTTCTCGGTACAGCTTTCTGGGATAATTATTCGAGGAAAAAATATTAAAAATTAAGATAAATGACAAATCCTCAAACCGAATATGATTCACCTTGGAAAGAGATTTTACAATTGTATTTTCAAGATTTCATGTTATTCTTTTTTCCTCAAGCACACGCAGAAATTGATTGGATGCAAGAACCAGTCTTTCTCGATAAGGAATTACAGCAAGTAATTCGTGATGCGGAGTTAGGAAAACGACTTGTTGATAAGTTGGTAAAAATTTATCTTCTAGATGGAACTGAATCCTGGGTACTCATACATATCGAGGTGCAAGGACAGGAAGAAGACGACTTTCCACGACGTATGTACATTTACAATTATCGCATCTTTGATTGTTACAATCGCCCAGTAGCATCAATTGCCGTTTTGGGAGATGGGGGAATAAATTGGCGACCAAATCAGTTTGGCTATAATTTATTTGGTTGTAGTGTAGATTTTCAATTTCCAATTGTTAAATTGATTGACTATCGGCAAAGACAGGAGGAATTGGAAGCGAGTAACAATCCTTTTGCAACTGTTGTGATGGCTCATTTAGCGGCTTTAGAGACTCGCGATAATCGCTCACAACGCAAGCAGTTAAAGTTAGCTTTAGTACGCAGGTTATACGAGCAAGGTTTGCAGCGTGAAGAAGTAATTAATTTACTAGCTTTTATTGACTGGATGTTAACGCTACCATTGGAGTTAGAGCGAGAGTTTAAACGGGAACTAGAACAGATAGAGGAGGAAAGACAAATGCGTTATGTAACTAGCTTTGAAAGGATTGGGATTGAAAAAGGTATCGAGCAAGGTATCGAGCAAGGTATCGAGCAAGGTATCGAGCAAGGTATCGAGCAAGGTATCGAGCAGGGTACTAAACAAGGATTAATTAAGGGTATTGATTTGGGTTTAAGGCTTAAGTTTGGCGATTCGGGGATGAGTTTATTACCGGAGATTGAAGCGATCGCATCTGTCGATACATTGTCTGTTGTGTTGGATGCGATCGCATCTGTCGATACAGTCGAACAATTACAACAAGTTTATCAATCGGCAAGCGAATAATTTGAGCGATTCCTGCGGACAGCTAACGCTAACGCATATCCTCACAAAACCAACCGCGATAAGCTCCCGCTTAATGCCAAGGGCATATCGCATATTTCCAAAGACCCAAATCGCGATGGTCATAAGTTTGGTGAGTTAGAATTTGCTTTTAATGCAATAATTTTAATTATTATTTGTGATTTATGCCAAATTCATAATTTTTGGTTGATTATATGCAACGAGATAATGTAATTAACATTCTGAGAAATCTAAAAATAAATTTGAGTTGTTTTGGTGTTCGTTCTTTGGCATTGTTTGGTTCTGTGGCAAGAGATGAAGCAAAACCAGACAGTGATGTCGATATTTTGGTTGATTTAGAGCCTCCACTAACTTTTGACCGCTACATGGACTTGAAATTTTATTTAGAGGAACAACTGGGAACTCGTGTCGATTTGGTAACTTGGAAAAGTCTCAAACCGCAGGTTCTAGAAAATGTGGAGCAAGAATTAATTTATGTCGCGTAGTATTAAGCTTTATTTGGAAGATATTATTTCGAGTTGTACGAAAATAATAAATTATACTCAGGGAATGACAATTGCCGAATTGGTTGCAGATGAGCGTACTTTTGATGCTGTTATTTTGTAATTATTCACTCCCCCCCCCTGTAAAATGCTCGAAACCCTTGATTTATCGTTGAGAGGTAGGGGGGAGTGTGAAAGGTTACGTTATTTTAAATCTTTTAGTAATTGGTGAAGCTGTTAAAAATATACCCCAGGAAATGCGTAATCGTTATCCAGAGATTGAGTGGCGTAAGATAGCTGGTTTACGTGATGTTCTTGCTCATACTTATTTCCAAGTGGATTCAGAGATTATTTGGGATGTTATAAACAACAAAATACAACCTTTACGAGAACAAGTAGTGAAGTTATTGGATACAAATTTGTAATAAACCAAAAAAAATGATCGCACATTCTACTAAACCAAAAGCGCAATCGTATTTCACCAAACCAAACGCGATAACTTCGTTGAGCTTCGCTAACGCAATCCCCCAAAAACCAAAACCGCGATCGCACCTCCCAAAACCAAAAGCGATAAGCTCTCGCTTAATGCCAAGGGCATATCGCATCTCCCCACAAAACAAGCCGCGATAAGCGGAGCTTAACGCCAAGGGCATATCGCAATTCCCAAAACCACGATAAGCTCCC
>JAAUPE010000139.1 GCA_012034595.1 Calothrix sp. CSU_2_0
TGGAATTTTAGAACGACCCACCGGAATTCTGGAATTTAGAACGACCCACCGGAATTCTGGAATTTAGACGACCCACCGGAATTCTGGAATTTTAGACGACCCACCGGGTCGTCTCTACGGTTAATAACCATTCATTCACTATGACCCTATATAAAAACAAATATCGCATTGAATCTGCACGATGTCAGACATGGGACTATACATCTAATGGCTATTATTTCGTAACCATTTGTACCCATAATAAACAATCTTTTTTTGGTGAAATTATTAATGGAGAAATGCAACTATCAAAAATCGGGCAAATTGTCGCTGAAGAATGGCAGAAAACAGAAAAAATTCGCCCTAATATTCAGTTAGATACATGGGTAATAATGCCAAATCATATGCACAGTATTTTGATTATTAACAACCCCGTAGAGACGACCCACCGGGTCGTCTCTGATATCACAATTAACCAAAATTCCCCCACAAATGACAACGATATTAATCCCAATAAAATACCGCGATCGCAATCCAATTCTTTAGGTTCTATAATTGGTCAATTTAAATCAATTTGTACAAAGCAAATTTGGACGGCAGGATTCGCTGAATTTAAATGGCAAACCAGATTTCACGATCGCATTATTCACGATGAACAATCCCTCAACCATACCCGAAAATATATTATTAATAACCCTGCAAAATGGGAATCGGACGAACATAATTTGGTAAATTTGCCTTAATGATTTGTATATAAAAATACAAATGACCGGGAGAGACGACCCACCGGGTCGTCTCTACGTAAATGCCAATTTATTATTTGACACGACCTCGGAAACGGATAAACCCGTGGGAATTAATTGGTGTACCAGGTGCTATTGCATTTGGTAGATTTCCTAACTTCACTACCACAACACCATTGGTATTGGAACCATCACACTTGATACCAGGGTATTGAATTGTGGGGTCAATACCTGGGGATAAATATTCTGCTGTATCCCCATCGTTGCTATTGGTGAGGGATTCAGTTGCACCATTATTTTGCCAAATAATACCTCGGTCAGCACCAGGAAGACCATCTATATTTTTGGTGGGGAAATTATTGAATGCAGTCGGGATAAAGGTGGCATTTTCAGGAACGCGATCGCATATCATCACATTATTTGCGGTAGTATCACCTGTAGAAAGATAGTAAATGCTGTACTCTATTTCGTCACCCGGACGTACATTACCACCATTTAGTCTACCTTGTAGGTAATTTGCAGCCCAATTCGGGTTGTTGTCATGTGCATCAAAGGGAGACGGTACATAATTGGATGAATTTGCATCATTTACCCCGTCGATAATCTCAGTGTAGTTGGTCGCATTAACTGCTGTAATCCGTTTGACTAGCAATACATTGGGATTCGAGGCAACTGGTGGGAGAATATTTGCTCCAATAAAACTCATTATCTCTGTATCGCCATTATCATTCAAGTCATCGTCTCCCACGATTACCAGTACTTGCTTAATTCGAGGTGTCGAATTACTATCTACAAAACCAACCCAACGAGTTGCAGAATTTCCACAACCAACGTCACTAGCTGAAGTGCCACATTGACTTTGATCGATGACTTGTGGTTCTGGGGGAGTACCATCGTAGATATTTGTTGGTTCAATGGGAATATCTTTACCAATACGATTCCCTGATTCATCTAGTAAACGCAAAATAGCTGGAGTTCCGTTTTGGGTGCGAGTTTCTAAGTCTCCAAACCACGCACCAAAGGATTTTACTGGTTGATCAAAGGTGAAGCGGGTAGCAAAGCGACGATTATCAGTTGTCGAGAATACAGTTTGATTCCAAAAGGCGGGCTGGTTACTTGTATTGTATAAGCTATTAGGACGTGGAGAAGTCGATTGTAAAGTAGCACTAGTAGCCAGGAATGGATTAGAAGATGTTGTATTTGATAATCCAGCACAATTCGCTGAACCAGCGATGGGAATTTGTACTAATTCAACAGTTGTGTTTGTAGTTGCAGATGTTGTCGGGTCTAAATAAGTGAAATTACTAAGGTTTCCCAGTGCGTTTGCCGTGCCAAACCAAGGTTCTACAGCACCATTTGCCAATCCACCAGTAGCTGTGCGCCAGTCGTCATCTAAGGTATCCGTAGTTACGCGAGTAGCGCTGACATTGTTGGTGACTTCAGCACTGATATAGGGGTTAATTGCTGTGTCAGCAGTCCCACCACCGACATCACAAAATCCAGTTTGGATATCAAAGCCAAAGTTTTGATTTGTCACAGGACTACCGGAAACTGTCACTGCTAAATCATTTGGTGTTCCCAAGGTTAATCCCGCAGAGATATCTGCATCGCTTGTATCTACTTGGATTTTGTAATTACCGTTAGCGACTCCAATGAAGGTGTAAGCACCATTCGCATCAGTAGTGGTGGTTTTGATGATGTTGTTGCTGTTATCAAGTAAATTTACAGTAATATTTGCTGGTAGTTTGGGTTCAGTTGCATCTAAATCATTACCACCATCTGTATCTTCGTAGAGAGAACCGGAAATATTATGAGTCGGAGGTTTATAACCAAAATCAGCAGTGTTAATATCTTCCGTAGCACTTGCTAAATCGGCATTTTTCTGAGTGGGAGTAGTTGCTGTATAGCTTGCGGGAACACCACTTTCCACCTTGACAATAAAGTCGTTATGTCCAGCACCAGTTAAACGGTCATGGGGCAAAAGTCCGGTAAAATCATAATTACCATTGGCATCAGTAACTTGGGTAGCTAATTTCGGTTCACCAGTATCAATTACCCCATCTTTATCAATATCACGGTAAATTGCCACAGTAACCCCAGTAATACCAGCTTCACCCGCATCTTGAATACCGTCACCATTAGTATCGCTCCAAACGCGATCGCCTACACTCGCATTACCCACAACGCATTCCGCACCATCAAAAGCTTGAACTGTTGTCGGAACCGGACTACCAATTACACCACCATTATCGTTAAATAGGACAACACTAGCACTCCGTAAACCCCAGAGTCTACCATCACCACTTTTGGCTAACTGAGCATTTTCTGTCGTGTTATTCACGAATGAATAAGTATTGGAGTTGAGGTCAAATTTCCAGAAACGACGTTGATAGGTAGTAGAGTTCCTAGTAACACGGTTGGTACTTAATGCCAAAATTACACCTGTGTCGCTGATAATAAAATCACCCCAATCATCCATAGTATTAGTGGTGAAAGTACCACCAGACTTAGCTTTAATTCCCAAAGGTGTGACGCTAACAGCAGTTTTTCCATCTGCGGATAAGTTAACACGAAAAATTTCAAAGTCTTGGTCGAAATTGTGGACTGCTATTCCTAAGTTGATGTTACCATCTACACCCACATAAAGCGCACCACCATAAAATCCTGCACCACCACTCGATAGGGTGACAAATTTACCTGTATAACCTGCTGTGGTGAGTAAACTCTGGAAGTTAGCTGTAACTGTGATGTGTTGGTTGTTTATGGCATCCCAAGCGTAGATTTTGTTTGCATCACCATAGTAGACAATCTTATTTACGTGGTCTGTTGCTGCGGTGTTGATTGCAGTTACACCAAAGCTTGATGGTGCAGAGGTGAATTTGGTTGCTGCTCCGGTTGGTGCGTGAATTGCGTAGAAATCCCCTGTTGTTCCAGCAGGTTGAGTGACTGCATACACTTCATTGTAAGGACTTTGGCAAGTTACGGTTTGAGCTAAAGTTTTTTGAATGGGGAACAAGAAAACTGGAGTTGTTGCAGGTAAAGTTGTCAATAGGGTCATAAATATACTACTAAAACTGAGTTTTTGGGGATTAATTGCTTTTAAATTTTTAAATAAAGATTTCATGATTTAGTTCCAATAAAAATACATAGTTTGTAAGTAATAATGTTGAGTTTCTAAATTTACAAATACCAGAATGAAAATTGAAGCGTCTTTACACTAGGTTCTAAGCTGATGAAAAGTCATTACGCCATATAGTATTCCCACGGATAACGATTAAACTATTAAGTAAATTCACGCAATTTAATCGTAAATTTTAATTTGTAGAGACGCGATATATCGCGTCTCTCTATATATATTTGGATATATTTGGTATTTACCGTTCTATTTGCAAATCCTCTTCCTGTGGTTCCAAAATAATTTCTATACCGCGAATATCGAAGAACATGACTTCAACGCGACGATTGTAAGCATGTTCGACTCTATCTCTGCCAGGGGTTTTTAATTTTCTTTCTCCAAAGGAACGAAGTGTCATTCTTTCTGGTGCAATACCTTTTTTAATCAGATAATTTCTGGCATTTGTTGCACGTCGGAATGCTAAATCTTTGTTATAAGCATCGCTAGCACGAGCATCTGTATGTCCTTGCAGTTCGATGACAATCGTCGGATATTGCTGTAATACCGCGAAAATTTTATCGAGAACTTTGCCACTTTCACCACTAATAAAGTCCTTATCCAGTGCATAGTGGATATTATTAGGAACCCTCAAACGAATTGGTTCGGAAGTGGTTTCGACTGGTGGTTCGGGAGTAGGTTCAACTGGTGGTTCTGGGGTGGGTTCTGGTGGTTTGGGGGTTGTACAGTTGGGAATGTCTCCTTTGGGATTTGCAAGTATATCCTGGTTTTCTAGGAGTTCGACATTTTTACGGATTTGAGCCATTTCTTCGGGGTTGGTTGATGCCACCAAAGCCGAGTATGCAGGTTCGGAAGTTCCGTATTTGGGATGAGTTGCGATCGCACTCACTACATTTCCTGGTTTTAGGTTTTCTAAGGTTGCTCCAAATTTGCCTTTTTTGTCTGCTTTCACGGATGTTAAAACTTGATTTAATCCACCTTCTGCTACTTGATAAATTTGTATTTCTGAGTCTGGTTCCGCTATTCCATCAATGTGAACTTTATTATTGATGGTTAAAAATTCTTTTGAAAGGAATTCGGGTGAATTAATTGCTGCATTTCCCGTATCTAAACGACGATTTTCTGATGCTCTTTTAGGGTTTTTTCCATCCCCTCGCTGAAAGTCTTGAACATCAACATTTCCTTTTGTATTTAAGTCGATGCTAAGTCCTTCGATTTTGGCAAAGTGATTATTTTCTATTTGGTTGCGAACTGATGCACCGTTGTTAAAGGAACCACTGGGAGGAAATGCTGTGACAACGACACCGGAACCAGCTTGATTTGTAATTTTATTATCGGTTACTTTGTGGTCGCTTCCCATTAGATATACTGCTGCACGTCGCAATCTACGACCGTTATATCTAATGTCATTATCTTTAATTTCGATTGCTCCTTCTGGTTTAAATAGAAATACTCCACTACCATCATTTGCACAGAGCAAATTAGCACGAATCTCCGATTTATCGACTTTACCATCCAAGCGAATAGCGTCTGGCATTCCTGCTAAACCATTACCAATAATAATGTTTTCAATAATCTGGGTTTTTTCTCCCCGAAATCCGGTAATAATTGCGCTACCATCGTGGTAAGAAATGCGATTGTTTTTGATAATTGTCTCCACCGCATTAAATATCGATATCCCAAAAGCTGAAGGGGTTTCTGGCATTTTTTCATCGGGTGTAATACCTAACCAGTTATTTTCAATAACCACATTTTTTTGGTGGGTTAGTGTGGTTTTTGATGTCGCTGGATGCGATGAAAATATCAGCAGGAGGAAGACTTGCAGTAATTTGATGCTTTGAGGTAAAGCCATATAAACTCAAACCGCGAATGGTGACGTTATCTGCAACTATAGATAATCCCCGAAATACTTCTTTTCCAGGTGCGGGGGTAATTGCGACGACTGGAGTTGTGGGTAATGCCGGGACGAAATCTGTGGCATTTGCGGGTTGTGTGCGATCGTATCCTGGTTGGGTTGTCCCATCGATGATAGTACCGGGAGATATTAAAGCTGGTAAAACCTCGGTGAGTTGGATAGTTGTTTGCTGCGGAGATAAGTTAAATTCAATCCGCGAATTCCCGCTTGCTGGTTGAACTTGGGCTTTTTCGCTAGGACTAAGTTTATCTAGCGCGAGGGTATTGTTGGCAAGTGCGATCGCTTCTCGTAATGTAATACTCTCATCGGGTTTTATCTCATCTGCGTTGCTGTTGACGGTGATTTTGAGTGAGTTTTGAGTTTGTGCTGTAGCAATGTTGGGGATGAAAGCTAATAGGAAATAAGGAAGAAGAAATAAAGTAATTCGTTCTTTTATTTTGCCACTGAATAATGACCTAACCCCAGCGCTGACTTGCGTCATCGCATCCCCTCCCCTCCTCGCAGGGAAGGGGGAATAAAATATTTTTGTATTAGTATTATCCCCTGTATTACTCCCTCCCCTCGCAGGGGAGGGACGACTTTGACACAAGTCAAAGTCAGGGAGAAGTCTTTTATTTCTTTGGTGCGTCATATCCCGATACCTTCACTTTGCTGCTGCGAACTATGTTGATTTTTGTGTTTTCGGAGAGCTTGCACCACTGATTCTTTCTGCTGACTGGGTGGACGTTTTTGTAGTCCAAATCCGTCAAATAGTTCGTTCAGCTTAACTGTTAACCCTAAGTACCCACCTCCGGCAGATCGCGTACCTGAGAAGTCACGGTCATCGACTTTACCAAAGACGTAACCAGCAGAAAGTCGCAGGTTTGGGGTGAGGTAATAACCTGTTTCCACAACAAATCCGGTTTCGGTGTTGTCCGATTGTCCAATCCACCTTGCCTCACCAACTAAATCCATGCTGTATCCTAGACGATACGTAGCTCGGACTTGTGCCAAATTTACGCTAGCGCTACCGATTAAGTCGCTGGCTAAATATGAGGTGCTGTTGCGAAGGGCGTATTTTCCATAGAATTCCCATTGCCAATTGGGTGCGTAGATGGCTTCAGCCGCAAATGTGTGGTCTTCGGAACCCGTACCACTACCAAGTTGAATAGTATCGGGAATTACTGAGGGATTTTTGCGATATTCGTAACGTAATAGGGCGTTAAATTTATCATCGTTGCGATCGCGATATGCTAAACCAAGTTTGAGGTTTGCTGTGTCACCTAAATCTAATATTTTCTGATTGGATGCATTGGCTTGTTGGTAACGAACTAAGGCTGTGAGAGATGGCGAAACTTTACCTGTTACACCTGCGGTAATTACGGTATTTGCACCTGCGGAGGAGGTACGATGTTCGTATTTAACGCTGCTTTGGAAGTTGGGATTATCGGAATATTCTAAACCGATGCTGTAACTATCGCCACCATTAAAACCAATGGAGGAAGCAGCTTGTCCGACGGTGAAGGGTTGGGCAAATTGTTGTCCGGTTGCGTTTCGTGCCAGGAAGTTACCAAAGATGTGTTCGTAAGCGAGGTTGAGACGTAAACCTGGGGAAATTGTCCATTTGTTGTTTAAACCGATCGCACCTTGGGTTGTGACTTCGTTTGCACCTCCCAAAATCGAATAGCGTCCAGTAATTGCCGTGTCGCTACCGAGTTTGTGTTCTCCATTAACACTCAGAGATGTAATCGAATTACCTTCAAATTGTCCCCCGTTGTAAAACTGTTGCGCTAACGAAACATTAATTCCTGGAAGAACTGCCCAATTTAAACCGAAGACGGTTCTATCGGGGTAAACGGTGTCTTTTTCGGAAGATAAAGTTAGTTCGTTTTGAGCTTGGAAACTGAGATTTTTTGTAATCGGGACAGTGAGACGCGATCGCAACTGGTCTGATTTACTGCTTAATGCACTATTGGGAATTCTGTCTTTGCGATCGCGACGAATCCAATCAAAATCAAAGATGCTACCACCAAATTTTTGTTGAACCCCCGCAGAGATGGTTGTCAGAGAATTATCAACTTTACTACCAGGAACCGCTTCGAGACGCGGAGCAAACAAATCCTCAAAGCTAGTTAAAGGTTGCGGAGCGATGCCAAAATTATCTTCATGGTCGTACTGCAAACGTAAATTCGTACTTGACGACAGTTTACCCGTTACCTGTGCCCCATAGCGAGTTTGTCCGGGGACAAAACTAATTGTGGCATTATTTGCAAATCCAGTATCCGCAAACCGATAATATGCCCGTGCTTGGACATTATTGAAAATTTGTCCTTCCGCTTCCAAACGGTAAGCATCACCACTCACATTCCCCATCAATTCAGAATTGTTACGCGATCGCGCAAATTCGGCAATAAATTTACCTTGGGAACCAAAGGAAATTAACGCATCCGCACCAAATAACTCAAAATCCCGTACACCTTGATCTTCCTTCAAATAACTTGCAGCTAACCAACTTTCATTCCTCAAACCCCGTGCCAGATTATACTGTAACCTTCCGCCATAAATATTACTTTGAGAATCCTGACTATCATACTGATAGCTAGTGATAATCCGACGTACTAGAACCTCACCATTCTGACCAATATCAGTCCGCAGAATCGGTTCCCGAAACAAAATCGTTCCCCGATCGTAATCAATATCGTAATCAGCACCACGATTTAACTGCTTCCGCTCCAAAACAGTTCCCGGACGATTTAATTCCTCCAACTCCAAGAACACATTTTCACTACCAGGAACCAGAATCCGACGTGATAGAAAATAAAAACCACTCGTTCCATCAGGCGCGATCGCATCTCGTTGAAATCCCTGAACATTATTACCGTAGAAACCAGTAACTTGTAAATTCCCCAGATTATAATTTGCCTTAAAACCATGCAACTGCCGAGTTATAGCCGAAAACTGTTGCGAACTCCGAGCAAACTCTTCAGTATTATAATCACCCCACATGGCATAATCAGCAGCAGCGCCAGCAATCCCCGTAGAACGTTCAAACCGCAAAAACAAACTATCAGTCGAAGGAGCAACCACATCCAGCTTAGAACTATCCCCATACACCGGATAACCCTGCTCACTAGATTGATAACTCCGAAACAAACGATTATCGCAATTACAATCCTCATTCAGAGAGCGACTCGTATTCAAAGCACCAGTAAACAACCAATCCCCAACCTTACCAGTCGCAAAAATCGCCGCATTAAAATCTAACTGAGTCTTCTTATCCTGATCCGGACGCAAAAATCGCGGAAACTGCCAAAATAATCAGTACCCCTAGCACCCAAACGCAAATCCACAACACCAGTCACCAAACTTGGACGCAAAGCAGTTTCAAACTCCAACTGAGCATAAGCTTCCAAATCATTCACAGTTGCCCGAATCCGCACAGTTTGCGCTTTCAAATCCGACTTCAGCGTTGCACTAAACTGTCCATTTTTCGCTTCCACCTGAAAACCAGGTTGATCCGGTTTAAAATCAACACCAACAAACTCCCCCGAAGTCGCATTCAAAGTTGCGATCGCATCACGATTCGAGCGATTACCATTAGCATCAACCAACTGCCCCTTCACAGTTGCCAGCGAACGACCATCCGCAGGGATACGAGCTTCCACAGTATCCAAACTTAAACTAGTCGGGACACCCCTAACCTCAACCTTCACACTAGAAACAGGTTCCGTCATCCCCACAGGTTGGGCAGTAATGATATTTTCCCCTTCCTTGAGGGAAACACCATACCAAGTCTGCGTCACCAAATTAGTACTAGAATCAGTTTCCGTCCGTCCAATCTGGTCACGATTAACCAACCCACCATTCACCCGTAACTCAATATTCGCACCAACAGAAAACTGAACAACAACCGTAGCAGCAGGAATATCCGCGATCGCATCAGCACTAGGAGAAATAATCTGAATTTGAGGAATAGCAGAAGACTGAGAAATAGCAGAAGAAACCGGCTTTTCCTCCTGCCTCCCCTCAGCCAACCTCCGCAAACTAGCAGGTAACTTCACATCCTCACTAGGTTGAAAAACTTGAATAGGTTGAATTCCAGTCTTTAATTGTTTTTTCTGATTCAGAGCATTTTCCAGCCTTTCAGCCTTTGATACATCACTAAAATGAGTTATTGGAGAAAACTCAACCTCCGAATCAACACCAACAGCAGGCAACTCCGAACTAAAATTATTTGTAGAATTACTTATATCATCAACCTTCCCCTCAGAAGATTGTTCAATCAAAACATCATCTTCATCAACTTGACCAAACCCAAAACCAACCGAACTATCAACAGCATCCAGAGATTCTCCCTTTGCCATACTCGGAGCCAAAACCAAACTCAAAGCACCAGCCAACGCACCCATAAACATGAGATGCGATCGCGTAGCATCTCCTTTGGAGTTTCCCGCTTTATGTGGTTCCCTTTGAGAACATCCCTTAGACTCAGCAGCAACACTCACAACCTCATAACGCACCAAAGGCAAACCCTCTGACTCTTTACGTTTTTTCGTCTGCTGTCCACTCTGAGTATTCCCACAGGATACCTGACCAGAAGAATCAATCTCCTGAGAATTTCTCTCTGCACGAGACTTTAAATCTGGTTCTCCCACCAAAATCTCAAATCTATGTATCATCGCTTAACCTCCTCCTGAAAAGTGGGAGTAACTGCAAAATTCATGCGTACCGTACCACCTGGCTCCAACCGCACCAACCTAGATTGACTATTACGTTCCTTAAACTTAGTATTCGGAGCCAGAGTGTAACCAGGAAGACTACTTAAATCCAACACCCCAGTCTGACTTCCCGGCTTCACATTTGCCACAGAATACAGCCCATTCGGGTCAGTAGTAACACGGTTGCCATTATTCATAAAAATTACTGCATTTGGCACACCAGATTCCCCTGGTTGTTGCTCCCCGTCAAAATTCTTATCAACAAAAACACGACCAATGATAGTACCACAATCCGACGTAATCCCCGGTCTAATTTTTAACTCATGAATTGCCGGACCATCCTTAGCTGCAAACCCATTATCAGCCCGTGTCACATTCACAATTGCCGTATTTCGACCATTTCCCCGGACAGCATCGCTAGTAAGTTGTGCCGCATAGGCAATATTTAACACCAAACCCCGTGGAATAATGGCATCAGTACGGAATGTAACCGTTGAACCTTGCCGTTCTGCCGTCACATTTACAACTTGACCATTGATTTCACCCCGCACCGACTTCGATACAAAATTGAATCCCAAAGGTAAGCTGTCAGTAGCAACAACACCATTTAAACCAACATCAGAGAGATTTTTGACCGAAAGACGGTAAATAGCCGTATCCCCAGGTTCAGCAGTTGCCCTGTCCCCTGATTTGATAATTTGTACCTGTTCGGGTTGACACATTCCCGTCGTAAATTGGAACGCTAATAAATCGAGTCCCACAGTTTCCGCATTCGGAACAAAAGCCACAGTATCAGTGAAATTTGTACCACCAGTAGTCGTAATGGGTTGACCGTCTAATGAAGTTGCCGTATAGCGAACAACGCTATTACCAATTCCACCCGTACTATCAACAATTTGTAGCTTGATGCGTCGTTGAGTATAAATAGAATTTCGCGGTGGGTTAATCACCAAAATATAACTTTTTCCAGGAGCAATTTGACCTTTATTTGGGTCGAATAAAAAGTTGTAAGTACCTTTTGGCTCTTGATTAGTCACAAAATAGGGATTACTATTTTCCGTATTTGGCTTCAATCCCCCAGAAACACCATTATTTTGAATATCGGGTAACTCAGTTCTTGTCAGAGAAAGCAAATTACCTAACTCAGTTCCCGTCGGGTCACTTGGGTTTGGTTCATACAATCCCACAGAAAAACCCGTATAATCAGGTAAAAGTTCACCACCACATCCTAAAATGCGTCCCAAAGGGTCAACAAGTGGTTTTGGAGTCGCATTTAACTGACTGGATGTACCTTTAAAATTAAATCTGCTGGCAGGATCGGTGTAAGAGTAACTTGCTTGGTTATTAATTGCTGGACGGGCAATTTTTTGTTCGGTTTGTTGTGCGATCGCAATGTCTATAAAACTATGCAAAATACAACTATGCAAAACACCACCAACTAATACGGTTTCGGTCACTCTTCGCAACCATTTTCTGTCCAGATATCTTTTTAAATATCCTCGCTTTTGGCGTTGCGGACGATTCACTTAAGATTTCTCCTCTAAAATGCCACAATTGTGCTAAATAAATGCACTTAAAAAACAAAATATTTTTGTTAAATAACTTCTAATCTTGGTTGTTGAGATTTGGGTTTTGCAAATTGGTTGTTCAGAAAATCAACCATTGCCGTTAAGTACGACAACGGCTGATAATAAATTGAGCAAGTACAAGAAAAGTCAGATATGTCGGGCAAGATTTTTCTGCTTAACCCTCTCTTTACCAAAGAGAGGGAATAAGAACTATTTAACCTGTACCTGATAGCTACCTTTTACAACACTCTTGGCTTCCACCGATGGGATTTGCATCCGAACGTGGGTATAAGCACTTGCTGGTGCTGCTTTGGTTTCAACTTTGCCGTTAGGAAGAGTTACTTTAACAGTGGGGTTTTCCACAAAGCTACGTCCAGCATCAATGCTATAAGTAACCTTGGAATTGCTCTTAACATCTCCAACAGCAGATTTCAACACAAATTCCATACCTTTAGGAATGGGTTGATTAACAGTTAAATTTTTAACTTGTTTATCACTGATATTTTCGCCACTTATTGTGTAACGCAATACATCCCCAGGTTGGACGCTAACTTTACCCTTCAAAGCTTGCCAAGACTTATTTTGCTTTCCTTGTTGGTTCTGTGTAATTACTTCTTTTTCCGCATCAAGTTGTAACTTAATTTGCTGTTGCTTTTGGACATTTTGCGCGTTTACACCCGACTGGAAAAAATTCTTAGCTGCCGGAATTTGAGCAACTACAGGTGCAATAGCGATAAATGCAACTGCTCCTAATCCGAATAGATAACTACGTTTCATGGAAAAACCTCTTGAATTTAGATAAAACTTGATTTGTTTATTTGGGAAAATTGCGATCGCTAAAAGGAAAACAGGATATGTGACTAGAAGCGAAAATTAATTATGCGTTACCCACAACCCCTGTAGAGACGTAGCACTGCTACGTCTCTACATCTTTTCCGCAGATGTCTACTAATTGACCTTACGTTGGAACATAAATTCGCGTTTCTCACCAGGTTGAACAATACCAGTCACAGTGTTGATGTACTTGGAAACATCCGTATCTGCGGTGGTACCCGTTTGGTCGATCGCAGCGTTTGTACCAGTTGCGCCACTATAGAACTGAATTGTGGAAGCACCCGTGTCTTTCGCTGTACCCACAATGTTGCTAGTATCGATTTGACCGCTAACATCGGAGTCTTTTGCCCAATTATTCTTACCATCACCAGCAACAGTACTGAGGGTTCCATCTTCCACAATCACCACTTTGTCAGCTTTGAGTGTGACGTTACCAGTACCAGATTGGGCTTCGGAAATATTTGTGTAAGTAATGCGATACTCAATAATATTCCCCGGTGCAGGTTTCTTCGGATCGACGCTAAATGTACCATCATTACCTTGAACCGCAGGACCAGTTCCCGGAAGTACACGAGATTCTTTCAGCAGTTTCAAGAACCCAGTGTATACACGGTCAATGGTGATATTCTTCGCAGTTTCAGCACCCAAACCAGGTGTTGCATCATCAACAAACGCTGTGATGGGTACTGGGAATCCTTTTCCTGTGTCAGTAGATAATGGTGTATCGGGTGGCAAATTAACTTCCACACCGTAGTTTATTGTCGCGCCTGGTGCAACATTTGGAATTGTAATGTATTCAGTAGTTTCGTCAATTGGGGATTGGTCGTTAGTTGTTGCTGGGTTCTTATCAGCATCAAACTTGAAGATTGTACCATCCCAAACGTAAGACCTAGATTCGGAACCGTTAGTGATTGTGACTACACTATTAACAGGTAAATCGGCAAGATTTGCAGGTGGTGTGGGAACCAGCGAAATACTACTAGGGTCAGTACCACTATTTTTGATAGTGTTGGTGAATGCTACTGGTGAAGGGTCAATCTTGTCTCCTGGTTTCTTATCGGTAGGTACAAACGAAGATTTGTTGGTGAAGTCGTCGTTATTATCTTTAGGACCAGTGGCATCGGGTGCGCGATCGGGACCGTTTAATAATGCTGATGGAACGGGTATATCCAGTACAAAGGTGTTAACTTCACCACCTTCACCTGTACCACTATTGTTGTTACCTGTATCTGTACCGGAGTTGATTAACTCTGTGGGGTTGTCTATAAAGCCATCGGGAATTGTCGATGGTGTATCGGGGATACCATCATTGTTGGTATCAGTCGAACCAGGTGGAATTGTCTTACCATCGTAGTTGCTGGGGTTTTGGTCACCGGATTCGTCGTAAATTAAGTTATCGGGAATGCCATCGTTATTAGTATCAACGGGTGGGACACCGGAGGTTTGACCGAATAACTGAGCGATGTTGTTAACTGTTAATGGTGCTACCGCTCCAGTCTTAACTTTGACCTGGACATTAAAGCCATTCACTGTTTGTCCGGGTGCAACGGAGGTAACAACATTCGGGTCATTAACAAAACCGATGCGAGTGACATTACTCAGACTTGGAGGTGGTGTCAAACTCCAAGTTGCAGCATTGGCATTGATTGTAACTGGTTCAGTTGTGTATACAGCTTGCCAGCCAGGAGGGGGTGTAGGTGCTACTGCAAGTTCTGTACCTGCGGGGATGGCATCGGACACTAAGATTCGCGTACCTGGCAAACCTTTAATTGTTGTACCTGCTAATGGTGCGGGGGTGATACCGTTTCCGGTAGGGTCATTTAATTCAACCCGTAGTCCCAAGCTATAAGTTAATTTATCGTCGTCAATTGCTGTGGTTCCAGCATTGTTGTAGTCGCTGCGAGCTTTGAGAACCGTTGCAAGTGCGTAGGTTTTCACCGACTGGTTAACAGTTGATTTCTGGGTTGCACTGGCTTCACGGACTCCATTCACAGGAGCACCGGTAACATCACCTGGTGTACCATCGGGGTTATCAACGGTGTAAACGTCTCCACCATCGGGACTGCGGAGTTGGTTTTGAGCATCACCTGGGGTGTCACCCAGGGTCACGTTGATGATGTCGTTAGATTGGGCACCTGGTTGTACGGTGACGGGTACACGAACTTGAATCGAACCACCAGCAGGAATAGAATCGGTGATTACTTCACTTCCTGAAATTTGTGTCCAGGTTGTACCGCCATCTTTGCTATATTCCAAAGTACCAGCAACACCAGGACCAGTGACTCGTGCCAAGTTAGGAACGCGGAATTTGGTGGGGTCGTTACCAACGTTTGTAATTGTGTAGGTATAATTAACAGTATCACCGACTGACACTGGAGTTGCTGGAGTGGAATCTGTAACGCCTGATGCAGTAACGGTGATACCAGCTACCTCTGCCACTGTCACCACAACAGTGTTCGAGGTAGTATTTATTTTTGTGCCTGGGTCTAAAGGGTCTTCGTAAGTTGCAGTCGCAGTGTTACTAATGGATTCACCTGCTTTGGTTCCTTCGGCTAGTACTGGTGCGATAAATTGGAATAAGCTGCTAGCTAGTAATGCCGTTGCAATTAATGAGCGATAGGATTTTGATTGTTTTTTGTTCACGTTTTTATTAGTTGTTTTGCTAGGATTGTTCATGTTTCTCTTCACTTACTCATGAGAATGTGTTCCTGCAACAAATACAGAAATTCATGTGAATATTACCTGAGCCTGTAAAGCTAACAATTTCAAATAATATGATTCACAGACGAGTAAAACTATTAGCTTAAATTGATATATCTTGACTTAAAACTATTAGTTATAAGTTATCTAAAGATATATCTTGATTTTTTTTAGAGTTCTCAAAGCTCTATTTAGGTAGGCAATCTCACGTTGAGCAAGTCATGAGAAACAAAATTTATGCTTTTTCATTCTCATCATTACGTGACACACCTTTAGTAAATTTAAAAGAGATTGACTACATTCGTCCTCAGTATAAATAGCGAGAGTAATTGGACTTAATGAAATTACTTTAATGACTGTCACTCGTACATTTAAAGATTAAAAACATCGCAAACATCATTGATTAAATAATCAAGCAAATCATCCTTTTCTCACCTTTTTAATATACGTATTCTCATTCTGTTAGACTTGTATATCTTGTGTAAAAAACTTGTATGAAAATCCTAAATCAATAAATTTCTTTAGACATGATGCAAAAACGTGGTTATGTTCTGCGGGTAGACACTTAGAGAGGGGTATTTATAAATTACGGCTTAATAGTATTTCGGGTTGTTTATAAAATTTTTGAGCCGTAAGTAGTGTAAATAAACTTGCGAGGAGGCACGACGTTCGCGTACCACTACGCTACGCGAAGCGTGTCGCTTGCGACTCAGCGTTCCGAAGGTAGAGTCGCAATCGCAAGGGTTTCAGGCTATTTACATTTTGTTACATAGTTGTAAATTTCCCCACCCACCTACTTATTGTGAGATGCCCATCTTATATCCAATAACTGAATTTTTAAATTTTTTTGATGTTTAAGTTAAATAATTTTTTCTTGATATTCAGCAAATTAATCCAGCAGTAAATCTACATTGCTTATTGTATAAGGATTTCAAGTCGATGTTATCAAACCCGACAAAAATAGTCGGGTATGTTTGACGAGCATTTTTACCCGTGGTAGCATCAATCCAGATTCGGAAGTACAGGGAAGGCAGGAATAATGACACAAGTAGTTACCAAACAAGCCCAAACAACAAACGCGACTTTCACCGCATTAAAGTGTAAGGAATGTGGAGCCGAGTATGAACTAGAAGCAAAGCATGTGTGCGAGTTGTGTTTTGGTCCTTTGGAAGTCAAGTACGATTTTAGTCGTCTTTCGGTGACTCGTGAGAGTATCCAAACTGGACCAAATTCGATTTGGCGCTATCGTCAGTTTCTGCCTGTTGCTACAGATAATTATATTGATGTGGGTACGGGGATGACTCCGTTGGTCAAATCCCAACGCTTGGCTCGTCGGTTGGGTTTGAAAAATCTTTATATTAAAAATGATGCTGTAAATATGCCCACCTTGAGCTTTAAGGATCGGGTGGTGTCGGTAGCTCTTTCACGAGCTAGGGAATTAGGTTTTACGACTGTATCTTGTGCTAGTACCGGTAATTTAGCCAATTCCACAGCCGCGATCGCAGCTTATGCGGGTTTGGATTGTTGTGTATTTATTCCTGCTGATTTGGAAGCTGGTAAAATCTTGGGCAGTTTGATTTATAGCCCGACTTTAATGGCTGTGGAAGGTAACTATGACCAAGTAAATCGCTTGTGTTCGGAAGTCGCGAATACACATGGCTGGGGATTTGTCAATATCAATTTACGTCCTTATTATTCAGAAGGTTCTAAAACCCTTGGTTATGAAGTTGCCGAACAATTAGGATGGGAATTACCAGACCATATTGTTGCACCATTGGCTTCGGGTTCGTTGTTTACCAAGATTTATAAAGGGTTTAATGAGTTTGTCGCAGCTGGGTTGGTGGAAGGAAAACCAGTGAGATTTAGTGGAGCGCAGGCAGAAGGTTGTTCACCAATTGTGGAAGCATTTAAGGAAAAACGCGACTTTATCAAACCAGTGAAGCCAAATACAATTGCTAAGTCTTTAGCGATTGGAAATCCCGCAGATGGTGTATATGCGATCGAAATTGCCAACAAGACAAACGGTAATATTGAATCTGTAACCGATGCCGAAATTATTGAGGCAATCAAGTTGCTAGCGGAAACTGAAGGTATCTTCACCGAAACCGCAGGTGGTACAACAGTTGCGGTGTTAAAAAAACTCGTTGAAGCTGGTAAAATTGACCCTGATGAAAAAACTGTTGTTTATATCACGGGTAACGGTTTGAAAACTCAAGAAGCAATTCAAGGTTATGTTGGTGAACCTTTCACAATCGAAGCAAAACTTGATAGCTTTGAACAAGCACTTGAGCGATCGCGTACTTTAGACCGTCTCGAATGGCAGCAAGTACTTGTATAGTTAGAAGTTAGGAGTTAGAAGTTAGAAGTTAGGAGTTAGAAGTTGAATATCAAGCGATAATTTTGAATTTCTAATTTTGAATTTCCAATTTTTGATTACTAATTTTGAATTTATAACTCTTAACTCCTAATTCCTAATTCCTAATTCCCAATTCCTAGCTATTCTGAATTCCTCATTCTCAATTTTTATTTAACATGGCAGTAAAAGTTTTAGTTCCTACCGCTCTCCAAAAATTTACCAATAATCAAGCGACTCTCGAATGTTCTGGTAATAGTATTACCGAGCTTTTAAGTTCACTAGAACAAGCTTGTCCTGGAATTAAAGAGCGTCTGTGTGATGAAAACGGACAACTACGACGTTTTTTAAATTTCTATGTCAACAGTGAAGATATTCGCTTTTTAGATGGAGCATCAACACCACTTAAAGATGGTGATGAAGTGAGTATTGTACCTGCTGTTGCTGGTGGTTAATTTCTTTTTATCTGTATTCAGTTATTTGTTCCCTTTGTCATTTTTTGTTGCCGACAAGGGGTTTTTATTTATCACCCACTGATGAGTCATTTAGGATTTGAAATTGCCAATCCCTAAATAATTTAGATTTTGCAAATTTTCAATTTTTTGCCTGAGTGGGTGAATTTATCAGGATTAAATAACTGTTTCCATAATTAGTCTGTAATTACGTCGTCCACTTCCTCGGTTGTCTTGAGTCGGTTCGGTAGACTTTTTCTCTGCTTTTTCGTAGATGCTCAAACTATGTAAAGCGTAGCTTTTACTACCCCAATTTAGTGCGATCGGAATAAAAAATAACAAAAAAAGATGTACCATTTTCATTTTCTGGTTAGGTTTAATAGAGCAGCAATCTTCAAAACCTTACACAGATAATTACGTATTCTCAAGTAAATCAGAATACACTAAAAATATCAAATTCTTAGACATCTCCAGAACAGATTTTGAGACTTAATGTTGTAGAGTCTCTAAAAAGTGCTTATTGAGTCTAATTTGCCTAAAAAATAGCAATTCTAGATTGTTGAGTTGGGAAAATCTGCTCTCCATCACCGTTTTCAATTGTGATTATAGAATTATTACAATCAATCGCTTCGGCGCTACTATGTCAGAATAAAAGTGATTGCTTGTGTTGCATTTTGCAGCCAATTCACGCTTATTTGCAAGACATAAGGATTGAGTTTAGCTATGGCAGAAGAAAATAATCAAAATCAAGGTGGTCAGGATGTTCCCAGCACTGTGGAACAAAAAGCTCCTAGTGTTGCTGAAGAAAACGCTCCCAGTATCGACTCACCAGAAACGAGCAATATCCCCACTGCAAATGCTCCCGATCCTGCGAGTGTAAATGCAGAAAACAATCCGAATGCATCAAAACCAGCAGCAGCAAAAAAAGCAGCAGAAGCTAAACCCGCAGCAGCGAAGAAAGAAAAGGCTCCTGCTGTTGAGGATAAGCCGTTTTTGGACTTTATGCAGCAGGATTATGTACCAGCATTATCGAATGCGATCGCATCTGAAGGTGTGCGCGATTTAACGTTATCCTTTGCGAAGCAGGAAATCCCCATTCGAGGGGTACAACTTGGTGAATGTTGGCAAGTTATTGGTAGTTGGCAAAACGGTTATCGCCAATTTAATTTATATTTTCCAGAGGAAAATATTCAAGGTAAAAAGGCTTTTTCTTGTAATGAGGGAAAAATTCCTAGTACTCTGGAATCGTTTTTGATTGATGAGCGCAAAGTTAGCCTAGATATGTTGGTATCTAGATTGGTTTACCGCTTGAATGGTCAGAAATGGTTGGGAAGAAATTAGATTTTGGTTAGTGGTTAGTGGTTAGTGGTTAGTGGGCAAGGGGCAAGGGGCAAGGGGCAAGGGGCAAGGG
>JAAUPE010000030.1 GCA_012034595.1 Calothrix sp. CSU_2_0
CTCGGTTAGTTTTATTTGGATTAATTGAGTTTGGTATGCTGAAACCATTTTCAAAAATGGATATATTTTATTCGTATTCTAATTATATATCTATTGATGTCTCCAAAATTATTTTAATATTTAGAAACAATAAAAAGCCGCGCTAGAAGCGCAGGGTTTTAAACCCATTTTTCTGATAAAATTTTGGATACCTATTTATATTGAAATTATTTGATTTCAAACCTCCCCTATTTAAACTTTACTGATTCCAAACCTCCCCTTTACAAGGGGAGGTGCTGTGATGACGGTGGGGTAATTTTATGCGTCTTTATCTTCAAATTGCCATACCACGGAGTAGTTGCCAAGGACATGACACTTTAATTATCTCACTCCCCAAGTTTTAAATTTTAATTTTAGTTAACTTCAGCTTGATTTAAGGTTGACGAATTCTGGCATTGATACCCTTGGCTTTGACTTCATTCAACAATTGCTGCACTCCATTTTTATCCTTCATTGCACCCAAAAGAATTAATTTTTTATCGTCCGATATATAAGCATCGGGAACAACTTTACGAGCATTTGCCAAAGCATTCGCATCACTATTATCGATAACTAGATGATAAAAACCATCGGCTGAAGGCTTGATTTCGGAAATCGGTACTGCCGGAGTTGGTATAGGTGATGGCAATGGTGAATTAATGGTTGCTGTTGGTGCTACTAATACGGTTTGTTGGGGAAGTTGCTGGATGGGTATTTGGGGTTGGGGTATTTGGTTTTGAATTGCTGGAGGATTGGTAGCTATTGGAGTTGAGTTTGATTTTGGCTTCAAACCAACAACATCGTTAGGATTTTTAACTTCGGGAAATTCCTCTCTGGCAAGATTGGGATATTTCGGTACTGGTGCTACTCCCACATTTCCGGTGGAAGTTTGCCCATTTTCTCCACCTTTTACGGAATTTTCACTTGCTGGATTATTGCGTTTAAACAATCCATCAAATCGAAATGGCAAGCCCTTGGGATTAATAACTGCATATGCCAAGATTAAACTTGCTGTTAACAATAATAGAATCGAACCAATCCCCAACGGCGAGAGTAAACTATGATTGTTGGCTTTTGGTCGTTTTTGCTCTTTTGGTGCTTCTTCGGTCAAACTCCGCAACAATGCTTCTGATGATTCGAGATAGTCATCAGGTTCGCTGGTAGGCGGTACTCCAAAGTTGCTATTATTTGACTCTGACGCAGTTTTTGCCTTTGCTGTTGGGACAATGCTGGCTGTTTGCGTTGCTTCTGTTGCTGTTACCCCATTTGCCGCAACTTTCGGAGTTTGTGAAGGTGGTGGGGGTGGAGGTGTGGGAATTTCTGTTACGTAGGTTGGAGGGAGGTTGGAATTATCGATCTGAGAAACGGGAGTTTCTTGACGTTCTGCACCAACTACAGACTGAGTTGTAGCTTCTGGAATATTATCTTGGTTATTTGTATGTGTAGGAATCGAATATTGTAGTTGACTACTAGTGAAATTGGCTGGCTGGGGTTGGCTAGATGTTCGAGATATACCTCGATATCGTCGGTATCTAGCTAGCTCGCGATCGAGTTGAACTTCTAAACTTGCCAGTGCTGCTGAGAGCGCTGGCTTTAAATTAGGTGTGCGAGAAAATTGATTGCTCGAATGCATTAGGGGGTTTTGACTCATCTGTTTGCCTTCAACCTAATAATTACCAAATTTAGATTTTAGATTTTAGATTTGATTTTGATACTATAGAAATCCTACTAAATCATTTATGAAAAATTTTAAGTAGCCATCATCAACTGTGTAGATCAATAATGCATGAAAATGGATAATAAGCAATGGGCATTGAGATTCTGAAATTTCCCCTTGTCTCCTATTTACAAGTCACTGTGGGCAATGTCTACTTTCAATGCTCTTAACCTACCTATTGATGTACTAAGACTTGCGATATATTTTAGTGCCAATACTAGCGAAAATTAACATAGATATTGTGTATCGCCAAGCTGCATTTTTTGCGCTTCTACTGGCAAAATGTCTTTAAAATCGGTAAATGACGTTTTAAATATTTTAAAAGCTAAGGCTGTACTACAGGAACCGCCCATAACTGGATTGCTTCGATGCTGGCACGAAATCGTTGGTGATGTACTTGCACTTCAAACTCGTCCCGTTTCCATCCAGCGTCATCTTCTGAGGGTAGCGACTTCCAGTGCTGCTTGGGCACAAAACTTGACTTTTGAACGCAAACACTTGCTGATTAAAGTCAATCAAAAATTGGCGACTCCTGTTGCCGATATCCATTTTTCTACTGCTAGCTGGTATATTTCCCCGATTCGCAAAAAGCAGCCAGAATTAGCTTCACCAATTCAACACCCAAGTTATTTAGGTGAATCGATTAAGATAAGTAATCGGATCGCGACGGATGATTTTGTGGTGGATAGGGAAAAAGCAACATCTACAAACAAAGCCTTTGATGCCTGGGCAAATGCGGTCAAAGCGCGATCGCATAAATTACCGCTTTGTCCCCAATGTCAATGTCCCACTCCTCCGGGAGAACTCCAGCGTTGGGATGTATGTGCTTTATGTGCGGCAAAAAAGTTTTAGTGCAAAGACAATTTCCAAGTCAGAATTCAGGAGTCAGAATCAATCAGTGGGGTATTCAGACCCGCCAATGAATTGTTGCACGACCTGCCGCGTACAAGCAAGCTATATCCACAGTCCTACAGAATACCCAACTCAATCCTGACTCCTAACTCCTGACTCCTAACTCCTGACTCCTAACTCCTAACTCCTGACTCCTAACTCCTAACTCCTGTTTATAATCACTACTAAAAATCAACAAATTTTATATCTTTCGGGAGAAGAATTAATCGGAGTTAAATTCATAGTCGTTTACTTTACTTTGATCCCAATTAGGTTTACCTGGCTTTAACCTACGATAAAGAAGCTAAATGTATCATTTTCGTAATCAAAAGTTTGAAAAATATAACGCAAATCTAAAAAGAATATAAAGCTCTTTTTTTGATTGGGATCGCGAAAACCTGTGCTAAATAATGATTTGTTGCCTATTATCCGTATTTATATCTAAAAGGAAAATAAATGAAAATAAATAGACGGAAACTATGCCTAAATGGCTCTCAACATGAAGAACATAAAATTCTTGACTTCTGCCTGTAAATATTGCCGCTATTACAACCCAGAAGGTCGTCGTGGGGGCAATTGTCAGCAACTAGGGGCACCAGTTTTAGGAAATTGGAAAGCTTGTTCTTTGGCTTTACCACCCTTTGCTCCATCATGGGAAACTTTGGAAGAAGTTTGGATACTACCCCAGCCTAAGCCAGTGTTAGCTTCAAGTATTAACCAAAATGCGATACTTGTAAAAAAATCACAAATGGCTATGACGCAGGTAAAGCAGAGTAGTTTACATAGTTCGGAACTAGCCGAGGCTAAGACTTTAGTGGTTTAATTTTTAATTATATTTCGATTCTCGTAAAAATTTTTGTACTGACAGTGTTATTTTCGAGTATAAATGCTCAATAACTACTGATTTTCATCATTTAGTGTTGTTTTGGTTGAATTTTGGCTGAGTTAAAAAAATTGAGCAAGTTGATAGATATTAGAAGAAGTCGCACCTAAAATTAGAAAGGTGCGATTTCTTATGGTCGATAAATACGGGATGAAAAAATTAAGGTAGCCAGGGGAAGGAACGGAAATTGGGCGATCGCTTCTCTAAAAATGCCTGTTTTCCTTCGGTACCTTCTTCTGTCATGTAATAAAGTAAAGTTGCGTTTCCAGCAAGTTCTTGTAAACCAGCTTGTCCATCGCAGTCGGCATTGAAAGCTGCTTTTAAACAACGAATTGCAATTGGACTTTTTTCTAAAATCTCTTTTGCCCATTGGATACCTTCAGCTTCGAGTTGTTCTACAGGTACAACTGTATTGACTAAACCCATATCCAAAGCTTGTTTTGCATCATATTGTCGGCAAAGAAACCAAATTTCTCGCGCTTTTTTCTGCCCGACAATGCGAGCGAGGTAGCTGGCACCAAATCCACCATCAAAACTACCAACTTTAGGTCCGGTTTGCCCGAAAATTGCGTTATCAGCTGCGATCGTTAAGTCGCAAATTAAATGCAGTACATGTCCCCCACCAATTGCATATCCAGCCACTAAGGCAATGACAACCTTTGGCATTGAGCGGATGAGACGTTGTAAATCTAATACATTTAAACGGGGTGTACCTTCTTCGTCGATATAACCTGCTTGTCCGCGCACGCTTTGGTCTCCACCCGAACAAAAGGCATATTTCCCATCAGTATGGGGTCCGTAGCCAGTAAATAATACTACTCCAATCCTTGTATCTTCACGAGCATTAGAAAAAGCATCGTACAGTTCAAATACGGTTTTTGGACGAAAGGCATTACGTTTGTGGGGACGATTGATGGTTATTTTCGCAATACCATCGGCTTTGTGATAAAGAATATCTTCGTAGGTTTTGGCTGTTTGCCAGTCGATTTGCATAAAGGGAAATAACCGCGAATTAGGGAATAGTTATTAATTTACGGGAAATTTGTCCTTGGCAAAAAATTTTATTCCAGCATTCACTCGCATAGCGAACTAATGTTTACGATCGCAGTCTTTAAATACTAAATATCCCCGACTTGATGAAGTTGGGGATATGGGGATGTATCGCGATCGCCAAAAATCATTTAGTACGAATCATCACTCTGCCGACATTCCGGGGGCAATTCGCGATTCAAAATCTTTGATACTATCGGGTTCAAACACAACCTTGACAGGAATACGACGAATATTATTATTCGACTGGTTGAAGTTATTGGTATAATTGTTGACTGGGTTGGTGCTATTTGGGGAAGGAACAGCAACACTATTAACTGGACTTGGAGACACGCTTTCGACTTTCCCCACAAATTTACGGCTAGGAAAAGCAGCGATTTTAATTTCCGCTTTTTGTCCTGGTTGGATTCTTTCTAATTGATTTTCGGGGAAATTTGCCACAATCCACGGGTTGGGTTGGACTATTTCGAGTAAGGTTTGTCCGGGTTGAACTTGTTGTCCTACACGAATATTAACATTGCTAATTTGACCAGGTGCGATCGCGTTGATGTTAGCGTAAGAAAGTTGAAGTTCGGCTTGTTTGAGTTCAACTTGTCTTTGGGTGACAGTTGCCAGTGCAGCTTTATATTGCTGACGGTTGACTTCGATTTGTTTGCTAACACTTTGGGGTAGTTTTGGCAGAACTAGTCTTGGTTGATTTCCAGGAATTGGACTTAGGGGTTCGGAAATAATTGTTGGGGGAACGTTATTAATATTTTCCCGTGCGACTTCTGCTTGTTGTTTAGCAACATCCAAAGCAGCTTTTGCTTGGGTAACTGATGCTTGAATTTCGCGAGGATCGAGTTTAATAAGAACGGTTCCTGGGTTAACTGCTTCGTTATCTTTGACCGTAACTTGGGTGACAATTCCCGCAACGCGAGATGTGACTGGATAACTATCGGCACTGGTATAAGCAACATCGGTTGTCAGATGGTACTTGCTGTATTGCGTCCAACGGTAATGATAAATTCCCGATGCGATCGCGCCTGCACCTAAAATTACACCAATAACTATTTTGGGCAACATCTGACGAAAACCAGATTTTTTCCCTTTATCTGTCGTGTTTGAAACATCAACCGGAGTTATGGCAGTAACATCTCCACCATCAAGAGGAGTTGGTTGTTCGTCGGTATCTATTACTTGCTGTGTACTTTGAGAAGAATCAATACTTTCCATCATCGACCTACGTCTTGGCAAAAATTGGTATGGTTATAGATTCAGTTAGTTAACAGGATGATATTCCAGCTAGTCAAGACTATACGGAACTGTACTTAATTGAATTTTGCTAAACCTGACACACTCTAGATTCAGCCATAAAATACATTTTTCCGCAATAAATTCAATTAAATATTCCCATGACCCAGATTTGCCCCACATGTTTATTGAACCACAAGCACTTGTTTAATTTTCCTTCAGGATTTGATTCTTAATTTTTAAATTAGGTTATTGGAGATTAGGTATTTATTTTCTTTTTTCATTCTTCCTTTCCCCTAGCCCCGTTTCCTGCTAACTTAACGATTGGGAAGTATTAAATATTGAGTTTAATTTAATTTCATGAACGCAGCTGACGATAAAACAATTGTTAAAGATTATTTCAACTCCACGGGTTTTGACCGTTGGAAACGCATCTATGGCGATGGTGAAGTCAATAAAGTCCAGCTTGATATCCGCAATGGACATCAACAAACCGTTGAGAAGGTGATTAACTGGTTCAAATCTGATGCAAATCTGCCAGAGATTTCTGTATGCGATGCTGGTTGTGGTGTGGGTAGTCTGAGCATTCCCCTCGCGGAAATAGGTGCTAAGGTGTTCGCTAGCGATATTTCTGAGGCAATGGTTGGTGAAGCTAAGGAACGTGCCCTGAAGCTCTTTGGAAACAACGATAATCCCACATTTGCTGTCCAAGATTTAGAAGGATTAACTGGCAAATATCATACGGTTGTTTGTCTCGATGTTCTGATTCATTATCCCCAAGATAAAGCCGCAGAAATGATTTGCCATTTATGTTCTTTATCTGAGTCTCGAATTATACTTAGCTTTGCCCCAAAAACCTGTGCTTTAAGTTTACTCAAAAAGATTGGTAGCTTTTTTCCTGGTGCTAGCAAAGCCACTCGTGCCTATCTTCATAAAGAAGCAAATATCGTTAAATTTTTAGAAGATAATGGCTTTAGCATCGAACGTAACGAAATGACCAAAACTCGATTTTATTTTTCGCGATTATTGGAAGCTGTACGTAAGTGAGGCTAAAATCGCGGCAAAATACTCAGATAATTTTTGCTGCGATGATTTAAGTGCGTTATTAACAACCACGGATACCCCTTTGCCATTAAGCTAAGTCACTTTTGCGACACGCTTGGCGTAGCTTGCTACTTACAGAAGCCCTTCGTGTACTCGCTCTGCGTCTAGGTGACGTTAATTGCCTTTGATGGATTGCGTGAAGTCATTTACAGCATCATATTGGTCAGGACAATCAAGGTATTTCAACAGTAACGTGGTATCTAAGTCTGGAAAGAAACTGCTACGAGCAATTTCTTCGTACTCTCCATCTGTGTTTAAATAAAATACTCGCAGTTCTTTAGATTTCCAAAACCAAACTTCAGGTACTTTTTTCGGTTTGTAAAGCTCTTTTCTGTTAATGCTACCACTGCTGACTATAACTTCGATAACAATATCAGGTGTTTCCTTGTTCGTGCCGATGCAGTAAGACTCATCGGGAGTACCTGAAGCATAGCCAGGTTCTTCTAGGGTAAATCCACCACGCTTATAAAACCTTAGTCCCTTTTTCCTCATGTAAGCTTCTAACAGCAAGCCTAAGGTGCTTTTTACATACTCGTGTTTATCCCCGATTGGAGCCATAATTTCTAGTACTCCTGCTAAATAAGTTAGTTTTACTTCTCGGTTATCTAACAGAGGTATCTCGATAGCTTTGAATTGCTCCCAAGAAACACCGAGCAAAGTTACTACTTTTTCTTCTAATGGCTGGTCTAAAATTTGGATGCTCATAATCATTTTTTTTGCAAACAGCCTAGATTTAACTATATTGCCATTCTATTCAGGTGTTAAAAATATTAAACATTAAAAGTGCGATCGCACTTTTTTGGATTTAGCCACACCCTTGATAATTTGTCTATGTTATCAGAAAAATTTTGTACGATACCAGCAAGTGGAATCATAATCCCTAATCCCCAATTAATAAATTTAGTGGTACAGATTCGCAAGTAAAGTTAGAATCGCAAACGAGGTTCAAGTCTGAAAAGAAATTATGAAGACTGCTGAAAAATTGGCTTCAAGTTGGTTGCTTATACTTGGCTTTATGTTTCTCACCATCTCCACGACATCGATGGTTGAAAAAAATAGTGCCAGCAAATCGATAAATCCACGATTAGATCGAGATGGATACCTTGTCTTTACATCTCCAACTTATGTATCTGAGTTGAGTAATAAAGCCCTTCAGGGATTTATCTTTGGGGTTCCCTGTACTGTTCTCGGTGGATGGATGGCACTTTCTTTATACCGACAGGGTAAACAGGAAAAAAAAGCACTTAAACAACAAACAGACGATCGCTTGCAATCGCTTTTTTACCAGATGGTACAGGAAAACCACGGACGTGTCACTTTGTTGAGGTTTGCGATGCAGTCCCAATTACCCCCAACTACTGCAAAAGATTATTTAGACGATAAAGCTAAAGAATTTAACGCGAATTTCAAAATCAGCGAAGAAGGGGCTGTATCCTACTTTTTTGAAGTCTAGAATTTGGCGGTAAGCACCACAGTTCTTACCGTTTAAAGTAAATCTATGAAGCAAATATTTTTGAGTATAGCAGCAATATTAGGTGGTTTATCAGTTGCTGCGGGTGCGTTTGCAAGTCATTCGCTACGGGGACAAATTAGCGATCGCATTATAGATAGTGGCTACCACCAACGCGCTTTGGAAATTTTTGAAGTTGGTACTCGCTACCAAATGTACCATGCCCTGGCACTCCTCGCCGTTGCTATTCTGCTCAAAAATCAGCCATCCCCCAGCAAAAGTCTAATTGTTAGCGGATGGCTATTTATTATTGGAATTCTGCTATTTTCAGGCAGTCTTTATGCTCTAAGTCTCACCACAATCGCTGGTTTAGGTTTAATTACACCGATTGGTGGAGTTGCCCTTATTTGCGGTTGGGGTGCTTTAGCAATCAGTGCTATGGGGGAAAGCAGGGATTAAGGGAAAGAAAAGGTGAAAGGGAAAAGAGAACTCCTAACTCCCTACTCTTCCAATTCTTCCAATTCTTCGTCGTCTTCTTCATCTTCAGCAAGCTTTTGCACTGAATTTGCAGAAACAACTGCACCTTTATCGAGCTTTTCGCGAACCTGTTTCGTAACCTGTTCTACAAACTCAGGTTTCTCTTCCATATATTTAATTGCATTGTCGCGCCCTTGGGAGATATTATCGCCGTTGTAGCTGTACCAAGCACCTTTACGGCTAAGAACACCTGTTTCTTCTGCCAAGTCCACTAAACAGCCAATGGTGGAAATACCCTTACCAAAAATGATGTCAAATTCGGCAATTCTAAAAGGTGGTGCAACTTTATTTTTGGCAACTTTAACTTTGACTCTGTTACCAAACTCGTCAGTACCTTTTTTCAAAGTCTGAATCCGGCGAATATCCAAGCGAACCGATGAATAATACTTCAAAGCATTACCCCCAGTAGTTGTTTCTGGGCTACCGTAGGTGACACCGATTTTGTGGCGCAACTGGTTAATAAAAATAACCGTGCATCCAGATTTACCAATATTCCCCGTAATTTTACGTAAAGCTTGGCTCATCAGCCGCGCTTGTAAACCAACGTGGACATCACCCATTTCACCTTCAATTTCCGCACGTGGTACAAGTGCAGCTACGGAGTCAATCACTACAATATCAACAGCAGCCGATCGCACTAATTGATCGACGATTTCTAAGGCAGCTTCCCCCGTGTCAGGTTGGGAAATCAGCAAATTCACGGTATCAACTCCCAATGCGGCTGAGTAAGCTGGATCGAGGGCATGTTCCGCATCTACATAAGCTGCAATCCCACCTTGCTTTTGCACCTCAGCAACAGCATGTAGTGCTACTGTGGTTTTCCCCGAACTTTCTGGACCATAAATCTCAATTACTCGTCCCTTGGGCAAACCACCACCCAATGCCAAATCAAGAGTCAGCGCACCAGTGGAGATGGTTTCAACCTTCATCCGGGTAGCATCACCCAAACGCATGATTGTACCTTTACCAAAGGTTTTCTCAATCTGGCTGAGTACTACACCAAGAGCTTTTTGCTTGGCAGCATTATTACTATCTACTGTGCTTGCAGCCATTTTTGCCTCTTTTTTACCGTTACTATCTGTGGTGTTTACAGCCATTTTTGCCTCTTTTTTACCGTTGCTATCTGCGGTGCTTACAGCCATTCTCACCTCTTTATCGTCTGTAACTATAATTAATTATCGATTTGCTGGGAGTATAAATCTGTGGTTTTATTAGAACAGATATACTATTTTACGCTAGAAAAATCAAAAATGGGCTATCTTTAACAAAAAACGTCACGTAGTACTTTTTGAGTACTGAGTCTGGTCAGATCGGGGCTTGAAAAAGCCCCGCCCTTTAGGTTTCTGACATTCTATGCTACATTCATCCGATTGGCTGGTGCGATAAACCGACCGTTCGCTAACGCGATCGCGGTTTGATTTGGCGTTTTCGCCTTAGCTAAGGGTATGATTTGTTGGAGTGACTTCGCAACTTGGCATATATGTGTTTTATTATACAAAAGTTTCCAGTTATGACCCTAAATAGACCAGTTAATCGATGATTTAAGCTCGCCACATCTGATTTTAACGATAGTCTTACATCTTGCTCGAAAACTGTTTTTGTTGAAGTCTGTCCTATTTATTTTAATTTTGTTCTTAACTTAACAAATTAATCCTTCTTCAATTGCCAGTGTAGATAATTGTATATCCCAACTGCACGCTTAACTAATTCTTTATCTGGGTGTCCAAGCAATTCCTTCAAGTAAGGCATTGCTTCCGGTATATTCGACAATTGCGCTGCACAATCTCGACAATGCAAAATACGTTCCGGTTCCCCTTGCAACATCTCCAAAATTCGACTTTGGTAAAGTTGCTCAGAACATGCTGTTGCGACACCACCAATTTGGATATCTGCTGGGTTGCAAGCTGGTTCCCAAACCACAATCATAAAAGGTTGATTGATTTCACTAGCTTTAACTTGCTTGCGCGAAGATTGTTTTAACCATAATTTGCCCCTACGTCGCATGAAATCTGGCATATCCTGCGAGAATGCCCGTGAAGATTTCATTAACAACTCTTCTCCTACGGATGCGTCGTTAATCTTTGGCTCCAGTCCAATAATATTTGCGACTAAATGCTTTTCTCCCCGTGCCGGAATCAAAATATCATTCCGCAGCGCGATCGCACCAGACTGCAAAACACCAATCAATAACGTCCAATGACGGTAACTATCTTCTCCTACGTCACGGTGTACTTCACGGGCAGAAATAATTTCAAAAGCAAACGTCATGTTTATTGTTATGGAAATCGCGTTAGTAGTATACTGCGTGCGGTTCATTCAAAACTGCGACTGATATCTCAAGCTTCTAAGCTCCTCGAATAAATTGCACTCGCGGTTTCTGCAATATGTCGGTATATAATTCTTCCAACTGGGAAATATTCTTTTCTAAGGTGTAACGTTCGAGTACTCGTTGCCTTGCTTTTTGTCCCAATAAGGTTGTTAATTCGGGATGGTCTTGGAACAATGGTAGTAAAGTTTGTAATTGCGATCGCACGCTTCTTGTACTCAATACTACTCCCGCTCCTTTTTCTAATACTTCTCCGTCTGCACCTACGTCTGTAGCCATACAAGCAACTCCGCAGGACATTGCTTCTAATAATGACAGCGATAAACCTTCCACTAAGGAAGGCAAAATATATACATCTGCTCCCCGTAAAATTTCGATGCGACGTTCTTCTTCAGCTACAAATCCTAACCAATAAATATTATACTCAGGACCATAAAACGGCTCTAAAGAATATTTTAATGGTCCATCACCAACAATCAATAATTTACTACCTGGTTCAATTGCTGCCTGTTTCCACGCTCTTAATAGCGATTCTACGTTTTTTTCCGGGGCAATCCGACCTTGGTAGACAAATAAACGTTCAGCTTTAAATTCGGCTTTGATTTGGGAAGCCCCTGGGGAATACTTAATTGGGTCTACTCCATTCGGGATGATGGCAATATTCTCGGATGGTACACCTAATTTCGCTAATAACTCGCGCTGAATTTGCGAAAAAATAATCGTACAGTCGTAGTTCCCCAAAAATGGTGCGTAGAGTTGATATGCTAAAAATTGTGTTCCCGAAGCTAGCTTTGCACCTTTTTTAGCATCAAAGGCTGGGTGGAAAGTCGCGACTAAAGGCAACTTTAACTCTTCACAAATTTCCGGTAACACAAAATCAAGCGGTGATAGTGTTAGCGAAGCATGAACAATATCGGGTTTAATTCGTCTTAGGGACTGTGTTAGTACCTTAGTCGCTTTAAATGTGGGAATAGTATAAACCTGAGACTTGTAAATAAAGGGTAGGGGAACCTCGTGACAATTGGGCGAATTTCCAGCGTGTTTTTCCTCTTGGGCAAAGTGTAAAAAACTTACTTCATGTCCGCGATCGAGCAGTGCATTCGTGATTTCTCGACTGTAGGTGACATTACCACAAAAGGGTGTTTTTTTTCCAATCCAAGCTATACGCATTCTTTATTAGTTGTTAACTTACGGGTTAGATATATTAAATCTGGCTTTTCGTTTTTTGCCTTCATGTTTTTGCACATGACTGGAATTTTAAATATCATAAAATCCCGTCAATCGACACACTAACCAATAAAAATTAACCTTTTTAAATGCGACTCAAATTTATAATGACTTTGCGATTCTGATATTTTTTCGTAACTTTTACGAATTGACATGAAATATAAGTTACATTAAATTTACTTAATCACTGCCAATCGAAAACTGGTATAAAAAATATCAACATCATGATATCACGAAAAAAATGTTCTTAGTAAACCCAAGATTATCTATAGGTAATCAATAGTAATTATCTAGCGGTTCGGTTCATAACTGACTTCACCCGTAGTTTAATCAGAAGATTTATACCAGGTTAGGGTACTAACTAAAAATACAATTGTTGCTAATCCTAAAAATACATTTTGTAAGCCAAAAAATGTTTCTGCCACACCTGCAAGTGCCAGAGGTAAAGAAAGAGCTATATTGATGACATTATTTTGGAGTCCAAAGACTTTCCCGCGCATTTCTGGAGGTGTTTGTGTTTGAATGGCAGTTTGCATTGGTATGGCGATTAATGCACCAAACACACCCAATAGCATAATAGATACCAAAACTATGAATAGTTCTTTGCTGAATAAAGATAAGCTGATTAACGATGCTGTCATTCCAATGCACCCATACAGGCTTAATTGAGCATGGGAAAAACGCTGACCGAATTGACCGATAATTATTGCACCAACCGCAATTCCCACACCACCAGAGGCAAGTAAAAAACCAAATTGTTCGGCTTTGAGATTGGGAATTAGCTCTGCTAAACGGACAGCTAAAACAGTCAGTGCGGCAAATACAGAAAATAAAATAACTAATTGAATTAGGGCATTGCGGATGACTTGATTGACTTTGAGATAACGCAATCCATCACGCAAATCAGTAAAAACATGGGGTGTTTCCGTAGTTGTTTCATGGGCTTTTTCTTTTGTGGAAATCAATAACAAAATTAATCCCGCGATCGCATAACTTCCACCAACCACTATTTCCTTACCCAAATCACCGCTACCACCAATTTGCGACCAGATTCGATCTGCACCAGCAAGCAATGGTTCCCCAACCGCAAACCCAACTATCACTGATGCCATCATCGTTGTTGTGTAGAGGGAATTTGCCGAAAGCAAATGCTCCTCTTTGACTACTAAAGGGATTGCTGATTGTTCTGCTGGTGCGAAGAATTGCGTCAAACTTGAGACTAAAAAAGTCACCCCCAAAATAATCAAAAAGCCCACTGGTAAGGTTTTCACTGGATGCCAATCATGGGTAAACCATAATAGTGCTGGGATTGCTAAAACCAAAATTCCCCGGCAAATATTTGTAGCAACTAATACAGTTTTTTTACGCCAACGGTCAACAAATACCCCAGCTACCGAACCGAACAATACTGCTGGAATGGTAAAAGCCATCATGATTGCCGAAACCCAACCGCTAATACTTTGGTCTGGCGTTTGAAATTGGGTTTTAATTAAAGCAATCATTAATACTAAATATACTTTATCTGCTAATTGACAGAAAACTTGACCGCCCCAAAGTGCTAAAAAATTGGAGTTTTGTAATACAGGTAAAAAACCTTGTTGTTTATCGAGTGATAATTTATCGGGATTTATTTCCGAATTTATTAATTCATTCCCGTCAGTATTGATGGTGTTTTTACCATTATCATTACTCAATACCGAAGAACTTTCTTGACCATTCCCATTATCAATAATAGAAGCATCTAATTCTAAATTAGGATTAGGCTCTACTGGATTTATATCAGTTTTTGTTAAATCTTGAATGCCACTTTCTTCGGTGTCTTTTCCTGGTAAATCTTGGGAATATGTCTGATTTGAAGATTTGGAATTATTACTTGAAGAATTACTTGAAGAATTACTTGAAGAATTACTTAAATAATCATCTGAATCTGCACTGGAACCATTTATAGATTTGAGTGCGATTATTCGATTTTGTTTCGCTGGGTTGTTGGGTAATGGCGATAGAATTTGTCTATCTAATTCAGACGGTTGCATCATGGTTGGCAGCAAAATAAGAATCTATTAAGGCAGCAGAGCGAATAGAACGACCAAAATGATATTGAACATACTGTCGTAATAATTGTTCAACAGATAACCAACTTCTACTTTGAACATCTTCAACTCGATCGAGGTTTAAGATTTCAAAGTTGGGGATTTGCGATAGCTGTTGGAACAAGTACAATTCATTAGCATTCAAGCGCTTAGAGAGTATGGGTAACTCTTCGCGGTGAAAAATTGTCTCATAAACCGGAGTTTCCTGGGAACTATAAGTTCCCCCCGTTTCACGCACACCAGAAGTAACTCCTGGGGCAGTCAGTTCCTCAATTGGAAAATTTGCTTCGCGTCGCAAACGTTCCCAAGCTGCTAAACATACAGTTCCCCCAGCATTAATGCTAAAACCGACTTGGCTTTTCGCTTCTGTGAAATCAGGTACTAAAAAACGTTGTGTCAAGCAACAAGCTTCAACTTGGGGTGCAAATCCAGCTAAAGCTAGAAACTGGAAAATTCCATGACTCAATAAAGCTAGGATTATGTCAGTGTTGTGACTATCAACCGACTCCAAACGGGCTAAATGCTCGTTGAGCAACTCGTATAGCTCTTCTTGAGGATTTTCACTTAATGCTTGACACAAAACAATCTCAGCCAAATATTGGCTAGCAGCTAACTTACCTAAGTTTTTAGCTAGACCCGGATAAGATTTTACAGTATTGGCTTGCGTAATTTTGTCTAAACTGCGTCCTTTGGCAATCAATACTTCATTGACTACAAACATAGCACTTCTACCCCCTAGACTGGAGTTGTGCTTGCGTGCCCCAGGCGCGATCGCTTTTACTAAACCGTATTCTTTGGTTAAAATAGTTAC
This sequence comes from Calothrix sp. CSU_2_0, assembly GCA_012034595.1. GTDB lineage: Bacteria > Cyanobacteriota > Cyanobacteriia > Cyanobacteriales > Nostocaceae > Brunnivagina. The sequence goes on from JAAUPE010000030.1 coordinate 15,338, forward strand.
TAATCTATCGGATTCACCGAATGGTTGGGCTTTAAGATTAATACCTGTTGCTTTGTAGGTTCTACTCATTATTACAGCGAATTGGGCATTGGCTATTGGTTAAAGTTAAAGGACAAAAGTCAAAAGACAAATGAACTATTCCTTTGGATGCTGCATACCAACTCCTTTAAGCAGTTCAACTCCTTGAGAGGTTCCCAAGCGAGTTGCTCCCGCTAATATTAAGTCTAGAGCTTGCTCGGTCGTGCGGATACCCCCTGAGGCTTTAATTCCCACTCGATCCCGTCCTAGCTCTTTCAAAAGAAGTACATCTTCAACGGTAGCACCACCATTCCAACCCGTGCTTGTCTTCAGAAAAGCAGCACCAGCATCCATCGCTAATTCCGCAGCTAGTTTCTTTTCTGCGTCAGTTAATAAACTGGTTTCCAAAATTACTTTTATTGTTTGCCCAGTTGATTCGCAAATCTCCGCAAGCTCGCGGTGAACTTCTTCCGTTTTCCCTGCTTTCAACCAAGCCAAATTTAAAACCACATCTAATTCTGTGGCTCCATTGTCTGTTGCTTCTTGAGCTTCGTACAATTTGGTTGCCGAAGTTGTTGCTCCTGTTGGGAAACCAATCACCGTACAAACCTTGGGTTTTCTACCGTGGAGAAGCTCTGCCGCTTGCTTGACATAAATTGGATATACGCAAACCGAAGCAAAGTGGTAGCGATCGGCTTGTTCGCACCACTGTTCGACATATTCTGGTGTTGCTGTCGGAAGCAGTAATGAATGGTCGATATATGGAGCAATGTCAATGTCTGGATAGTCTGCTGCCATTGCTTGTTTCTTCCAGTAATTGATTAAAAAATCTTATAAAAAGTTAAGACTATTTTAATAAATTAAACCATAATTTAGGAGATTTTACGGAAAATATATGATGAATTTAACTTTTAATAAAAATTAAAGATAATTTGGACATTTTATGCATGTATTTGTTCAAAAAGTAAAAACAAATTCTAGATGTATGATAAATCCCCAATTATTTTATTTTGGTGCTAGGCAGGGTGGGGTAGTTCACCGTCAACATCCGATCCGAAGCTTGATATTTATTTATACACTGCTTGAGCGTAGCAGCGATTTGTTCAAGTTTTTGAGGCATTTGGGAGCGATCGCACAAATCTTCGGCAAATTGCGAATGTGGTTAGGTTCATAATAAATAAAGAAATATTTTTAGGATTTACAGACTCGTGCTGAAAAACGAGACTTTGAGATGACTACATCGTCGATTGCGATCGCGGAAATAGAGACTCAACACGTAAATCCTAACTTTTTGCCAAGTAATTAAGCAGCTTTTTCAACAACGACTTCACCCGCAGCAGCTTCCGGTAATAACCGTTTTAGACCTTGACTAACAAACCCTTGTAAAACTGCAACTTGCTGACTTTGTTGGAAAACATTTTGTAAAGTTTGTCGCAATTTATCCAAGTTCAATGTATTACCTGTTGCCAGGGAAATTTCCTGTGCTTGGAAATATTCAACCAGCGCTAAACCCGCAACCCTTGTTAAGTATGCTGCACTTACTCCTTGAATAACTCCACCAACTGCGTAAGTGACAGCATTAGTTTTAAGAACAGTACTTATTGCCTTCGTCGAAATTTCGACTAAACCCAGTTTCAACATCAAACCTCCCATCTCCACAGCAACAGTTTTAGCTTGTTCGAGAGAGAATTTTTGCTGATATATTCCACCCAAATCTACTATCATTTGGGCATTAATTGCCGCAGTTGCGAAAATATCCAATGCTGGTACGGGGTTTGCGAATGCAGCAGCAGCAGCTATCCACTGATATTGTTCGATAACTGGGTTTGTTCGTTCTTTTCTCACCTGATTCAAACAATTTTTCGCGTTTGCTTCGAGGGAATTAGCTTTTCTAACGGTGGTTGCCCAAATTAATTGTTGCCCTTGGTTCGTGATAATTTCACCTAACTGTTGTGTCAATCGCTGCATGTCAGGTATGGGCTGTTCCATCCATTCTTCGCTTGTACCGTCATCTTCGTGCTTGCGAACTTTAATCGCAGTAGGGGCAGAGGATGTAGCTGCAACGTTTTCGTGTCGCTGTTTGAGCGATAGTAAAATACTTTCGCGATCGCTCGTTATATACTGGTCTTGTTTGTTGAAAACCAGCATGGTACGTTGATTTGCGGCTTTGAGTTGCTCCAGAGCTTGATGTTCGGTAGCAGTTAAGTCACCGTTGGTCAAAAATAAAACGTAGTCAGATATTACAGCTTGATTAAATGCTGCTATGTCGGGATTATCTTTTGCTTCGATAAATAATGGTGCTGTTTCCTGAAATTTTAAAGATGCAATATCTCCTGTCTCTAAATTATGTTGTTGTAAAACTTCGATGAGAGTGGTTTTACCAACAGACTTTCCCCCAGTCACAGCTAGTTGAATTTCTTTGCGGTCGATTTGGGTTTGCAATTGGGAAACTTGTTCTTGCAAACTGGTTAAATGCTGATGATTTTCAGCTTCATTTGCCAGTTGGTTTACCACGACTGCGGCTTTGGCGATCGCGTTTTCAACTGTAGTGCGATCGCGTGGTAATTCTGCTAATGTTTTAGTAACGCTGCTACGATTTTGCTTAAACAGCAATAAACCTCCACCAACTGCAACCAAACTTAACAAGCTAAACTCTGTGACTTGGGTAAATGTGTCTTGCAATGTGTCGAATAACCACAATGCCAAGGACAATCCCAATCCTCCCACTAATATTGGTCGCTGCAACTTCACTGTTTTACTCTCCAGCTTTCTTAATACAATTTTACTTTATTGAATATTTCTATTTGAATATTTTTGATTTGCTATTGATTTTACTTCAAGATAATCAAAATCTAGCTTTAGATTCAACAGGCAACTGGACATTATCGGCAAGATAATGGGAACACGCTGGCATCAGTTCTGAGTTTAAAGCTCGGTAAAGATAAATAATTATACCGAGACTGCTTGCAGCGAGGTATAAAAAGTCCTTGTTTCAATCCCACTCTTTTAAGGGCGGGTACTTCTTCCTTCTTCCTTCGTGAACTAGCTAATAATTTATATAAAACAAAACCCCACAATCTTAATAATTGTAGGGCTTTATTTTTTTGAATTTGGTGGCGGGAAGTGGATTTGAACCACTGACCTTCGGGTTATGCTTACCATCTACAGTTTTCACTGCCCAATTGAATCAACCGGTTTGTGGTCTGGACTGTCCCTTTACCCTCGACTTAACGTTAGGGTATCTGCCTTCCAGTCTCTACACCTTCCTCGACTTTTGATTTACTCAAATTTCGAGGCTTGGTTCGGGATTACCACGCTATTGGCTTCCCCGAGTTTGACAGATAAACACACATAAATTTCTCTATGTGCCGCCCATAACAAAAATAACTTTTAAGCGTTTAGTTACTTTTATCAGTTGAGCCCGACGAGCTACCAGGCTGCTCTATCCCGCGTCGTCTTTAAATAGTATATACCTAAAACCTAAATTTTAGCAACTATAAAAAAGATAATTCGCCAATAACTTCCAAACGGTTGTACTGACTGACATTCATAAATTTCTCTGATAGGGCTTGTGCGGTGCTAGGAGAAATCCAGCCCATTTGTTGCAATATGTGGATGGCAGCAGCATATTTGGCTCGTTTGGCTCCATCTAAGACTTTGATGGCTAGTCCCATACCTTCCCCCAGCCTGCTAATGCACTGTACCCCTTCTGCACCAGCTTTGCTGACAAGTTCACCTGGAGCTAAACGCATGAGTTCGGTGTCAAATTCGCCGTCACCTGCCACTAAAACGGGGTGGTGTGTCATTGCTCGGACAATCCGCTCCATATCTAAGTTGTTCCCGGAGGCAAGTTGAGCGTATAAATGCGCCATTTGCCCGATTTGCAATAAATAGGTAGGTACACCGCAATCGTCGCGGACACTAATAAATTCTTCGGCGGGCATCCGTAACAATTCTGCGACTTTAGTTATAATCAATTGCTGAATGGGGTGCTTGCGCTCCATATACGTATTTAGGGGAAAATGCCGTTGCTGGCAAACTGCTAGCATTCCCGCATGTTTCCCCGAACAGTTGTATTCTAAGCGGCTGCTTTTGCCTAATGGTGTCGGGCATTGTAGTGCTGCTGGGTCGATATCCGCTCGCCAGAGAATATTAAATACTTGTCGAACTTGCTCGATACTAGCTTTGTGGGAACTGGTGATGATTGCCAAATCGCGATCGCTTAAATCGTAGCGTTCGAGTGTACCTGTGGTGGTGACTGCAAGTGCTTGAAATGGCTTGAGTGCGGAACGAATAAAGGTGGCAGTTTCGGCATTCCCCGCAACTGATAAAATCCGTCCCCGTTCGTCGGATACGACAGCTTGAACTATGTGTTTTGATTCGATAATGCCTTCGCGCAGTAAGCGGACTTCCAATGAGAAGGCTTGAGTTCGTTTTCCCATCGCTGATAATTTAAGTTATAAGTTAGTGAGTTATGAGTTAGTGAGTTAATTGACTATGATTAAAAATTGAAATTTTCAACTCCTAACTACTTACTGTAAGGTCAAACAGTCACTTGCCCCTACTGTTCGATCCTGTAGGAACAAATAGATGTTTCGCCAAAGCTATTAACTGCTAACTTTTATAAAATCTGCCAAACGATCGCACCGGCAATGTACAGTACCACCAAGCTAGCGAAGGTCAGTTGTAGACGGCGCAAAATCGGTTGAACTTGGTAGGCAACAATCAGCCGATCGCGGGTTAATATTTCTTCGGGTTTTGTCCAGGTTTGACCGTCGTACCACCCCGATTCTTCATAAAATATAACTGGGCTGAACAGGCGATCGCGTATGTAAGACCATCCTAAATACAAGCGCACTAGTATAAGCACAGCCCCCAGGCTTGCTCCGGCGGCACCGCTCAACAAAAATTGGTATATATATTTATGAGGGGGGAAACTGCCAGCCGATACGGGACCTGCTACAAGCCAAGACAAGCCATAAATCCAGGCTATCCGCGTGAGGTAGGTGCGCCAATTTCCGGCACAATCGCGAAATAACCAAGCAGATTTTAGCTCTTCGTACTCGTTGACAGGCTGTTGTTCGGTTGGAACTGGACATGAAACCGAAGAATTAATCATGTTGCCTTAACTCTCACTGCTATCAGCGCTTTTTAATTTAATGGGTGTGCCATGACTCCAAAACGCTTCCAGGTTGTAAAATTCGCGTTCTTTTGGCATCATAACGTGAACTAAGACATCACCATAATCGTAAAGCACCCAAGAAGCTTCAGCTTTTCCTTCTGTTCGCAGAGGAATGCGTTGTAGTTCTTGTTGGATTTTTTCTTCAATCGAATCCGCAATTGCACGGACTTGTACCCGCGAATAGCCTGTTGCAAACACAAAGTAATCCGCGAGGTAAGATACATCTGCTACTTTCAATAGCAAGATATCTCCAGCTTTGCGGTCTGATGCTGCGTCTGCGGCTATTAAGGCAAGTTGTCCACTTGGATCGTTATCGTCAATTGCTGCGATCGCAACTGGGCTATTCGTCACCGTTGTAAACCGTGGTGAAAAGTTTTCTTGAAAGTTATCGGACATTCAAACCCTGCTCTGCTACACTTCCAATTTTACCGACTTACAGACATTACCTACAAACAAAGTTATTAATTTTGATGATTGCAAACTGCTTGAATAGGTTTTTTGCATACTAGCAAAAAAACAACTATCATGCTGACGACCCGGTAATAGATTGTTTTAATTTCGATTGGGTTAAAAACCAATTACGGGTGGTAATAACCCGTGGATGGATTGTACAACGGCGTTCTAACAGGTATTGAACGGTGCGATACGCCTTTAGCGTTAAGCTCCGCTTATCGCAGGTTAACCACATCGCCCGTTCGAGATTGGAATAGCTAATTTTGCGTAACAAATCTAATTCTTTAGTTTCGCCCCTGGCAGGTTCTAAACTATCCGCGAGGAATACGATACAACACAGTTGGCTCATTCCCGGTCTGCCTAAGGTGTGATTGGCGATCGCTTGCAATATTTCTTTGTCATTGATGCTAAAGTTTTTCCGAGCAACGATTGCACCGACATCAGCGTGCAACAAATGGGGATTGGTTGCCAAAACCTCATCGACTTCCAAACCATCTGCTTTTGCCATTTGCAAAAGCCGCTTCGGGGAAAAATATTTTGCTAAGTCATGCATTAGTGCGGCGCTAGCAGCTTTTTCACGGTCAATATTGTGCGAATCGGCGAGTTCCACAGCCATCCGCTCGACCCGAAGAATATGGTCAATCCTAGTAGCCGGAACATTTGCTGCTAACCAAGTTAAGACTTGTTCGCGCATAATAGCAGTACTGACAAAGTTTATACTTTGGGGTGATTAATTATGTGAATATTAATATTTACAACTTTGATAATTGCAATAATTTTATTTTAATTTATTATTTTTAACTTTAATTAATTTAAATTGACAAACCTGCACTAATGACAAAATAGGGTTTTTGAAACCAGCAAAATTGTCAAAATATTGATTTGGTAGATGTTTGGCGGCATAAAACCTACTCAAATCTATTTTTGAGGTTTGAGAGGCTTTATTTCCAGTTCCAAAGAATTGCCATTAACCAACTTAATCAACCCGAATTTGTTGTTGAGTGTCTGCTTTTGATTCGCTAATAGTCGGGTTTGGAATCGCGAAAAAAAGAGCTTCGTAAGCTGGTTCAATCAGAACTGGCTGAACAACAGGCTGTGGAACTAGTGTTGGTTCGGTAACAGCATAGAATAAAGACTCGTATTGATTTAAAGCACTGTCAAACGAATAGTTCTCGACTGCGAATTTGCGACTATTGTAACCAAGGGAATTGACTGTTTCTGGTGCTTTGTACAAATCCAAAATCGCATCTGCTAGCGCTTGGGGTTCTTCTGGGGGAACGACGACACCACCACCACTTTGATGAATAGCCCGTGCAGCAGTGCCATTGTCTGGTACTGATGCGACTAATGCTCGTCCACTGGCAAGGGCAACTTGAATTTTGGAAGGCATGTTGAAGGAAATCACATTTTTCTTTTGAACCACCAAACTCACATCCGCAGCAGCCAGCATATCGGGTAACTTTTCACGGGGTTGGAATGGTAATAGTAATACATTGTCTGCACCTTGTTCGCGACATTCCTGCTGTAAGCGTTGCAAACCCTTAGCTTCTCCGACGATGACAAAGGTAATATCGGGAATATGGCGTAACTTGCTAGCTGCCTTAACTACAGTTTCCAATCCTTGGGTTAAAGCGATATTACCCGAATACATGACGACGAATTTACCATTGAGATTGTGGATAGCGCGAAACTCGCTTTCTTCTTTCGGGAGAGGACGAATAAAGTTGACATCAACCCAGTTGGGAATTTTGACCATTTTACTTGCCTCAACGCCTTTTTGGAGCAAATTATCTACAAACCCATCAGCAATCACACTGATTTTGGTAGCTGCGCGGTAAGCAAACTTTTCTAGTATTTGAAAAACTCCAATCAGGGCTTTATTTTTGAGTAAACCTGTATGAATCGCGGCATCTGGGAGAATATCCTGTAAATTTAAAATTACAGGACAACGATTCAACCATCCCAAAACCGAAGCTGGAATGCATCCCGGTAGAGATGGTGAAGTTGTTAAAATTACATCGGGTCGCCAACCTGTGATAAGCGAAGCTTGACGCTGGAAGCGCATCGCGGGGATGAAGCTAGTCACAACAAAGCTGGCATCAAGTAAAATCCGGTCGATTAAATTGGGCTGAGGACGAATCCAGACAAAACTACGCTGGATTTTGACACCATTTTTCTCTTCTGTGACAAACAATTTACCCCGATAAGCTTTGTAGATTTGACGTTCCGGGTAATTTGGCATTGCGGTGACAACCCGAACCTCGTGTCCACGTTTGACTAGTCCTTCTGCAAGTTCGGTCATCAGAGGAGCGATACCGATAGGTTCGGGGTGATAGTTGTAAGAGTAAATTAAAATCCGCATAAAATTTTTTACTTAAAAAAGCCCTGGTATTGGATTTAATGACAAAAATTTATCTCGTCTGCTTCCCCGCATTTTTATTGCTGGTATTAATAATTTTCTCTTCAGAGTTAATTAATGTCCGTGATTTTTCATTGAAGATTGCGTAAAATTTAACTTTTAGTGGGTGGGGTTAAATGCTAATTTTGATACCATTCCCGTCTTGAATAAATATTTTGCTGATGAATTGGCGTAAGTATAAACTCGATAAATATTTTTCAACTGTAGAAAGATATTACCCAAACTTTGAATAAGAGCGATCGCAGATAGTCTTGATTAAGTATTTACGGGTAAATCAGCAATAAAATTAACTACGTAAAAATTAACCAACTGATGTGTCATTGGTAATAACTGCGAAAAATAGAGTACATCCCACTCCACAAAAGACAAGATTGCTTAAAACTTTTTAGGTATGACTGAGGGAGGATTTTTTGGGATTTTTGATGATGAATAAGTTTTCCTCCGATCCCATGTTCCCCACATTAAGACATTTCTCCATCTCCCCAAACAAAAACCCGATTTCCATCGGAAATCGGGTAGGTAAATTGTTGTTGATAAAATACGGAAGTTCAAATTTTCTGGTAAATAAGTCCCTTAGACAGCACCACTATTTTTGTTAAATAGAATCGTCACCGTTTTAAAAATAAGCTTCAGGTCGTATAACAAACTCCAATTTTTCTGGTATTGTAGATCGAGACGAATAACATCCTCGAAACTGCGAATAGTAGACCTGCCATTAACTTGCCACTCTCCAGTCATCCCCGGTCTCACATCTAAACGTTGCCATTCTGGAACTTCATAAAGCGATACTTCGCTTGGTGTGGGAGGTCGAGTTCCCACTAAACTCATTTCACCTATGAGTACATTCCAAAATTGGGGCAGTTCATCAAGACTGGTTTTCCGTAAAAATCGACCGACTCGTGTAACTCTTGGGTCATTATCGATTTTAAAAAATGCACCTTGAACTTGATTTTGCTGTTCGAGTTCGGCTTTTTTGGCTTCCGCATCAACACACATCGACCGGAATTTCCAAATTTTGAATTCCTTACCCATCCAACCACAACGGGTTTGAGCAAATAATATATTTCCTGGATCGTCAATTTGGATTGCGATCGCGATCGGAACACACAATACAGCAGTAATCACCAAACCAACTATTGCACCAATAATATCAATCAACCGCTTCATCCAAGATTTAACTGAAGGATGAGTATTGGGCAAAACTTCCTCTAATTGACGACTGGCTAGAGATTCGGCATTCTTAGAGGATTCGATTGAAAAAACTTGGTCTAAACCTGTAAGATTTAATACTGCTAATACTTGAGGTGTGACATTCCGTAACGTCATCTCAATCCCTTTTTCTTGAGCATGTTTGAGATTACTAACTAAAGCACCCAAACCACTACTGTCCATAAAGATAGTGTCGTCAAATGCAATAATAATTTGTTTCAATAAGCTATTTGCTTGAACGAGTTCCTGGCAGGTTTGCTTAAAGCTTACAGCTTCAAGTACGCTCAACCTGGCGGGAATTTGAACTATTGCCGTTTCATTAAGGAATGTGACGGGAAAATCTGCCTCTGTGGGTTGGCTAGTCATGAAACTTTGCACTTTCGTTGCTCTTTTATGTATTCTGGCAAACATGGCGTTCTAGAGAATACCCTAATCTAATGTATAACCACTAGTAATCAGGAATAATCACTACTTTTACAGCTTTAATTAAAGTTTTGGCACAGATTTTGCAAAGAAGGATTCACAATATAAAAATAAAGCCAAAATCATCTCCGCTATTGTGCCATCGAATGATAAACGCACATAGATATCATCACATGACCGCAAACACAATTGTTACACCGACTGCACGCCTGATTGAAATCTTCTCGGCAATTCAAGGAGAAGGACTAAACGTTGGCACTCGTCAGATTTTTATCCGTTTTGCACTGTGCGATTTACGCTGCCACTTTTGTGATAGTGCCAATACTTGGAATGCACCCAACCAATGTAAAATTGAGTGTACCCCTGGTTTTCGTGATTTTGAAATTCACCCAAACCCAATCTCATTATCTATGTTACTCGAATGGGTCAAGCGGCAAAATATACCTTGCTTACACGATAGCATTAGCTTAACTGGAGGTGAACCACTCCTTCACGCATCATTTTTGCAGGAGTTTTTACCTCAAGTCCGTGCTGCTACTGAATTACCAATATATTTAGAGACTGGTGGACATCGCCCCGAACAACTTATGATGGTGTTACCTTACATAGACTCGGTAGGTATGGATTTCAAGCTGGAAAGTGTCAGTGGCGAAAAACGCTTTTCCGAACATGCTAGATTTCTTCAGCTATGCAATGACTCACAAGTAGAGACTTTTGTCAAGATAATTATTTCGGATCGCACTGATTCTACGGAGTTGGAGCGTGTTGCTGAGTTGCTAGCAGATGTGAATCCAGAAATTCCTGTATTTTTGCAGCCTGTCACCCCATTAGCAACATCGGCACAAATAGTAGATGTGCCGATTATGCTTGCTCCTTCTCCCGACCAAGTGTTGAGATGGCAGGGAATAATGAAACGTTTGATTAAACGAGTGCGTGTAGTACCCCAAACTCATAAAATGCTGAATCAGATGTAATATGATTCAACAGATATTAATAGAAAATATATATACATAATTTAGGCGTTATTTATTGGGATTAAGCAAATTGAACCGCGAAAAGGCAAAATATTGACAGCACCAAACTGAAATTAAGCTAATATCGGCTAATTTAACTTATTAGATTGTAGAGACATTCTGTGTCAGTCTCTACAACGTTCATAGTTTTTTAAATACTACAAATATTACAGAAAATGACAAAAATGCTATTCTCCAGGAAAGACGCTACGCGATGGCGTAGCCTGCCCGCAGGGCTTTGGTGCAGGGCATCCATTTTACAGCATCGCAGCCAGTTAGGGTTGAGAAGTCAGGAATTAGAAGAGGCAAATCCTTTTAATTCCTAATCCCCAATTCTGAATTCCTAAAAACTTTCATCCAAATTTCTTGAGGATGATGGTTTATTGCTGCGTACTTTGTTTGCACTGCGTTTGAGTGCGGAGAGACGAGCTTCGTATTTGGAACGCTGACGTTTGCTAGGGGTAGAGTCAATCAGGGTTTTGAGAGCGCTACCCAAACTTTTGTAGGCATTGGGAAGACTGTAGCCGAAACGTTGTGCAAGTGCGATCGCCTTTTCATCAGCTTCGATTAATTCGCGAGCGACCTTTTCTCCGCTATTTTTTTGATAAAGTCGCCAACCGGAGACACCGCACAAAGCCATAGCCAAGATCAACAATAAACCATCTTGAACCCAAAGTTCGCCAACAGCGCCACCCAAGCCAATGGCAAGGGCAGCCATTTCCCAACCATCTTTGGGAATAGTATCATTTTGAACGCGAGCAACTTCATGCCAGAAAAGCAGATTGCGCTGGTCGATCGCGAGGGTATCCCATTTCACCAAGTCAATTTGAATTTCTACTTGGTCTTTACCGATTTCCTCGCAACGGATGAGGGGAGGATTGACTTCCGTCGTACCTTCTACCGTCACCCAGCTCTGCAATTCTGGGGGTAATAAGCCTTTTAACCGCCGTAATTCACTCATTTCTGCTTTGGCAGAGGAGGTTGCATAGGTTGCCATATATCCAGCCCCAGAAAACAATTCAGTACAATTAGGGTATCACTTTGGAGTATAGCGATTTTACAAACAATTCGGCTCAGTCGTTGGGAAAACTTCCGCGTTTTTTCCGAGCTTCCATTGCTTTTTCCAAAAGGTCGAGTAACCCAGGAGCCTGTTCTTGAATACTAAGTAATAATCGTTCTCCAAGTTCAACATTTCCCGGATCGTGACCTGTATCCATTACCGATTGCAACCGTGGCATTGCCACAGAATCCACCAGTTGAATTAAGCCTGTTAAGCAACGATTAAACTGTTTCTCGGTAAGAATAGAGTCCTCCAAAGGAAACTCAATTATGGCACGAATTTCGCCGTCGGAAGGGTCGTATTCCCATTGCAGCATTTTGGTTTCCCAGGAGATTGAGAGCATTGTTTGCAAAATTGCGGCTTTGTAGGGATGGTTTTGAACCCCGACTATTACTTGTGGTGCAAATAAGCGAAAAAATCTTCCCTCTTCGTCAAGCTGGACGACTATGAGAAAATCTTCGATGTTATCTGCTTCTACACCTGTAATTATGCGATCGCTCTCATCTTCAATCCGATATTCCCAACCAAGTTTGTCTAAGTACTTAGCGATTTGTTGCAGGTCTGCTGCCATAAAAGCCTCATCACTAAAATGGTGGACTTACACCATAATTAGTTTACCCTGGGAGGGGTTAAGGTTCTGTCACATTGTTCTCATTGATTAGTATCTCTAAAATTCTCTTTACAGCAGATTACAAGTATATGAGTCACAGTCAAACAATCAAAAAGCCAAATATAAAACTCTTTTACTTCTAACTTCCGCACTCCTAAATTCTGACTTCTTCTGTAGAAATCAGATAGATATTTTATCGTTCTATCATTGCGATATTAACAAACTTGCTAAAAGCCAATAACTAATCAGCAGAACCAAGACACCAATCCACAACTTTGCTTTATTCATAACTAATTTACCATTAGTGGTAATAGTTATTATAAATATATGAGCTAATCCTAAACTTCCTACTATTGGTAGTTGAAATATTACTAAAAGCTGATATCAGGAGAGTAAATATATGCTTCTATCAGTTAATTTAAATATTTAGATAGATACCTTATCTATATTTAACACTCTAAAGTCTTAAATGAAGGAATTAAAAATAGGATGTTAGAAATAACTTATTTTGGTTAGTTAGCTAAGTCAGCATTCATGTGTTTCTGCCTAGTTGAAGCGCCTAAATTTACTTTTGATGGAGAATAATAGATGCGGATTGCTCAGGTTGCCCCGTTATGGGAAAGAGTACCACCTCCCGGTTATGGTGGGACTGAATTGGTGGTGGGGTTGCTCACTGATGAATTGGTTAGACGCGGACATGATGTGACGCTATTTGCTTCTGGAGATTCGCTGACTTTGGCAAAGCTTGAATCTGTCCATCCTCGTGCTTTGCGTTTGGATTCAGCAGTGAAGGAATATAGTATTTATGAAACATTAATGTTAAGCCAAGTTTACCAGCGATCGCATGAGTTTGATATTATTCACTCCCATGTGGGATTTATTTCGCTAGCCTATGCAAGTTTAGTTAAAACTCCTACTGTACATACGTTACATGGTGTTTTTACACCTGATAATGAAAAGATGTTTGTACATGCCAAGCATCAACCCTATATAAGTATTTCCGATGCACAGAGGGAAGAAAGATTAAAGCTAAATTATGAAGCGACAGTATACAACGGTATTGATGTTAATAGCCATCGATTTTATCCCCAGCCAGATGAATCGCCATATTTAGCATTTGTAGGTCGTATATCTCCAGAAAAAGGACCACACCATGCGATCGCGATCGCTAAACGTTCTGGATGGCGTTTAAAAATGGCTGGCAAGGTCGATCCTGTGGATGTAGAATACTTTGAGAAAGAAATTAAGCCGCTCATTGATGGGAAACAAATCGAGTATTTGGGTGAAGCGAATCACTTACAAAAAAATGAATTAATGGGGCGTGCGGTTGCTACACTATTTCCAATTACTTGGCGTGAACCTTTTGGATTGGTAATGGTGGAATCAATGGCAGCAGGAACACCAGTTATTGCTATGAATATGGGTTCGACTCCAGAAGTAATCGTCCATGGTAAAACTGGTTTCGTTTGCAACAACGTAGATGAATGCATTGATGCCATTGAAAAGACAATGGTGTTAAGTCGTAAAACTTGCCGAGATTATATCTGGCAGAACTTTAGTACTGAGAAAATGACAGATGGTTATGAGAGTGTCTACCGAAAAATTCTTGCCAAATCTTCTTTCGAGTGCGATCGCTTTTCTCAAAGCAACGGTTATGCTAAAAATTCAATTGTTGCCAGTTCGGTAAGCAGAGAGTAGGGGAGATACCTTGTAATCTGTGGGTTAAGGGTAAGTAAACTTACCCATATTTATCAATATTGTTAAAATTGAATATTCTATGATGCTCGGAACAATTAGTTTGTAAAGATAATAGCTTACTGCTCTATCTCTTCAATTCAAGTACATCATCAAACTTATTCAGACTTAAGAGCTTATCTACTTTAACTTCCAACATCAAAGTTGGAGGGTATTTTTATTTGACTAATGTTTATAGTTCGCTTCTTTCAGAAAAATATTAATTTAAACTAAAAAGCCTTTTATATAAGTGCAAATACTGAAGTCTAATAGATAAATTCAATGCAAAATTAAAGTTGAGTTTCTGTAATGCGATCGCTTAATCAGCGTGATGCTTTTATCAACAGCAATACGAGTAGAAATGGATTATTTCTGCTGGTTTTTGTGATTGAATAATGGCAAATATATAATTTGGTGTTGAAAGATAGTAATACTATGTCTCTAAAACCCAAATTTGAGCCAATGATTTAATATTGCTATCAAATGTAGTTTGCTTAATTTAATTCAGATATCTCAAGTAGAGATATTGATTTATAATTTCATCGCAAATTATTACTGTTGCATAAAAATCTTTGGAGAATGATAAATACTAGTTTAGGGTGACAGGCATTAATAATGAATAATATCTTTGGATATTTTGTTGACAAACCTTTAAGTCAAGACCAATTAATACTCAGATTTTCCCCTTCGTCTGTACCAATCAAAGAACGCTGGAGGAATAATGGATTATCTGCTGATTTTATGGCTGACTATTTAACCTCCTTTTTCCCAAAAGATGATAACGATTCTAGTACGATTCAAAGACATGAAGAAATCAGGAGCGCTACTGGTTACATTGCTAATGAATTACTAGAAAATTCGATGAAATATTGTGACTATAACGCTAAATATCCAATTACCATTCAATTGCAGCTTGATGCCGATCAAATTCGGTTTTTTGTGACAAATAGTATTAATAAATCAGAAGTTGATAAATTTGTAGTTTTTATTCAAGAATTAATGATGTCTGACCCAAGTGAAATGTATTTTATCCAATTAGAAAAAATGCAGAAGATGAGAATAGTACAACTTCTGGATTGGGTTTATTAAGTATGATTAATGATTATTCGGCAATGCTTGGTTGGAAGTTTCAAGTTGCCCAAACAAGTCCGGAAATAATTGCTGTGACTACTATGGTACAAGTAACTATTTAAATTCAAAAACTAAATAAACTCAAATTAAAATATTTAAATCGAGGTACGAAACCCATGGAAGTCAAAGGTGATAATTACAAAATTTGGTATGATAATAACGCTGCGACAGTCAATTTTAAAGGGGTATTACGGTTAAATGGAGTAGAAGAATATAAAGAAATTTTTAAGTTACTTAATGATGTCATGACGGAAGAACCAGCCAGAATTACGCTGAACTTAATGCATTTAGAGTTTCTGAATAGTTCGGGTATAACCATGCTATCCAAGTTTGTCATTGAGATGCGGAGCAAGACGATTCATTTGATGATTCTTGGTTCTAATAATCTCTCTTGGCAAGGAAAATCATTAAGAAATCTACAGCGTTTAATGCCAAATTTGAATTTAACTTTTGTTTAGTATTTTTGTTGAAAATTTGTTTAGATTTGTATTCGCTTATTTTGAATAAATTAGAAGCTTGTGCATATCTAGTTAAGATTGATAATTGCTCATTTTTTGCTCGCTTGAAATGAGTATTTTTATTCTCTTTTAATAAATTTTGAAAATCTCAAGTAATTATAATTAGGAGTCATCGCAAGTATGAAAAGCTTATTGAAACCAGCTATTTCTCTAATGAATCATTTGAAGTATCCTCAAAAGTTTGCTTTGATTAGCTCAATTTTTGTGGTCCCATTAAGCATTGCCTCATATACAATTTTTTCAGAAATAAGAGTTAGAACAGATTTTACAAACAAACAATTATTGGGTACAGCCTATTTAAAAAAACATCGTAATTTATGGGAATACATACCCCAACTACAATCTCTAAGACAACTTAATTCAAATACAGTAGAAATTCAAAAAATAAAATCGCAAATTAATGCAAGTTTTCAGTTATTAGAAAAAGTAGATAATCAAACAGGTACTGCATTCAAAACTACTCCGGTATTTAATGCATTAAAGCAAAGTTGGCAAAATTTTGAAAACAATCCAAATAATAGTAATGATTTGAATGGGATGATAACCCAGTTAATTGAATTAAAAAATTTAGTGGGTGATGAGTCGAATTTGATTCTTGATCCCGATTTAGAAACCTATTATTTAATTTTTACAACGCTAGTTGATTTGCCAGAAATTCAAGAACACTTAGTAGACATAAAGTTGATGGCTCAAAAAGTAATAAATGGTCAGCAACTTACCCCAGAAGAACGTGTAGAACTGATTACGTTTATCACTGAATTAAGAGAACAGCACCAACTACGACTGCAAAAAAATATGAATATTGCTTTCAATGAAGGTACACGAGCAAATTTGCGAGCAGAAATTGAAAACACACTCAATGCTTTTATACAGGAGCTTGAGCAACTTGGCAAACTTGCAGAAATGCTAGCTGACAACAGTCAAATAGTTGATAAACAAGACTTACTAAAAAAAGCAGACAAAACCCTCAAACAGAGCTTTGCTTTATGGGATAAAATTATTGCCAAGCAAGAAAATCTTCTGCAAGAAAGAGTTGATATTGACAATAAAAAACAAGCTTTATTCTTAAGCTTGGGTCTAATTACTTTAGCAGGAGTTATCTATCTTTTTACAGGTTTTTATCGCGGTGTAATGCAGACAGTTGGCAAATTAGATTTAGCATCTAAGCAAATGATTGAAGGTCATATAAATGAAGAAATAGTACTTGATAACCGTGATGAATTAGGAGAAGTTGTAAAATCGTTTAAGAATGTTGCATCTGCTTTGATGAAATCTAAAGATGAAGTTTCATTACTGAACGAACGTCTTAATTCTGATAATTTTCGGATGAAAAATGAATTAGATTTAACACGCGAAATTCAACAAAAAATACTACCAAAAGCTCAAGAACTGGCAAAAATTACCCAATTGGATATTGCAGGGTTTATGCAAGCTGCAAGCGAAATTGGAGGGGATTATTATGATATTCTTCATCAAGATGGACGTGTAAAAATAGGCATTGGAGATGTGACTGGGCACGGATTGGAAAGTGGGATGTTAATGCTGATGGTGCAAACTGCTGTACGTACTCTTTTAGAGAGTAATGAAACCGATCCACAAAAGTTTTTAAATACTCTCAACCGAACGGTTTATCATAATATCCAACGAATGGAATCTAGTAGAAATATGACCCTTTGTTTATTGGATTATGAGAATGGTCGAGTACGAATTTCCGGACAACACGAAGAAATGTTGATAATTCGTCGGGGAGGTATGGTACAAAGAATTGACACAATGGAGTTGGGATTTCCCATTGGATTAGAAGAGGAAATCAGTCATTTTGTTGCCTACGCAGATGTACAATTGTTGACTGGTGATATCATTGTTCTTTATACAGATGGGATAACAGAAGCTGAAAATGCTAGTGGTGAACTTTATGGACTTAAGCGCTTAACTGAGGTAGCTAAAGATAATTGGCAAAAATCAGCAGAAGAAATTAAACAAGCTGTAATTGATGACTTATGGAACTATATTGGTGAACATACGATTCATGATGACGTAACTTTGGTAGTTTTAAAGCAGAATAAGCTAGAAGAAAATCTGACAGTGGCACAAGAACTTGTACAAAAATCGGTAGATTTATATATAGCCCCACAAGAAGAGTTTGCCACGCTCTAATTAACTTATATTCGTCTTTTTGTGACTTTGAATATAAAATTAATATTCATTGTTTATCTGTAAAATTGCATTTTACTATCTATTATAAAGATGTTATCTATAGCTTATTTACAATATCTACTTTGCTTATAAATTGTAGCTAAGTTTATTTTTGTAAGTGCGTTACTCTTACTAAGGCAGAAGATAGAGGTAAAAAGCTTTTTGGTCAAATAGTAGGAGTTTATTTCAGCAATTCTCATTATGAGGATAATTCTCGTAAAAGTCCGTCAATTTAGAGAATTCAGGTATCTGAAACCCTTATTTTCTTGTTGACGATCTAGACTTGAAACCTCAGCCATTAGTACAAAAGCTTCAAAATGAGAATTGCTGGGTTTATTTCTAGCAAGGTGTTGATAATCATTTATCTCAACAGTAAAAGCAGTGTTGCAAATATTTGCTATCAAGAAATATTTATTCTTGAATACCAAATAAATGGTCGATAATATGTCGATTTTCAGATTGCATACCTTTGACTTGGGAAACAATGACTTCAAAGTTTTTCTGAATGACTTCAAAGTTTTTTTGACTCAGACTAGCAACCTGATACATGCTCGTAACTACGTTATTTAATTCTTTGATAGAAGTTGCATTTGCCTCGATAACCGCTTCGATTCTATCCATTCTTTGAGATGCAGTTAATTGTGCTTCTTCCAACCGATCTAATCTTTGTGTGGTATCTTCGCAGGTACGCTCCATAATCTGAGTAATACGCTCAATTATTTCATCTACTTCTTTTGTTTTTCTATCTGATAACATGATTTTTTCCATAGATTTACGAATTATTTTAGGGTTCATCACAGTCTGGTTTTGTAATTTAAAGCGAAAATTTCAATAAACTGTAATTTCAGATAAAAATACTCAGGAATAAATACTAAGAGTAAGTTATGAAACAAACCGTTTAGTATTTAATTTGTCTGTAAAATATACAATTGAAACTTAGTATATCAGGTATATTTTACAGAAACCACGTTGTAAAAGCTACAATCATTATTTTTTTAATTATTTATTGATAGATTTATCTATTAATAGAACTGAAGTTTTTAATCTTGAAATAGATAATAAATTAGTACCTGCAACTCAATTATAAAAACGTAATTATACTCATCTAATAATTATTTTAGTAATTAATATCTACACGTAAGTTTGATACAGATAAAAGTACTTAACTACTTGTAATACCAATTTGAAAAAACAACGCGACAGATAGATATTTGTAGAGACGTAGCAGTGCTACGTCTCTACCGTTAGATGGGTTGCAATCATTATTTGAATTGGTATAATTTAGAAAAAATATTAATTCTATACATAAAAAGAGAGTGGGAGGAAGCATATCAATCGCTTTCAAACTCCCACTCAGGTATTTATCGCTGAAGTGTTCAGAAATGATGCATAAACGTTGTGATTTAGGGGGCTAATGTGGATCAATGACAACGAATATACATTAGTTTCTGGTGCGACAAATACCAAGCTTTAATTTTTGGTAATTCTTTTAAGAAATGGTATTTGTTATCAGGCAGTAGATGCTATTTATTTGAGTTTATAAGTACTTTTCAGAATAAACTTATTAGTACTTTTTAGTCATTTAGAAGGTAGTTAGTACACCCTGATAACAACACCCTTGAAGTCGTTTATCTTTGTTTAATTTAACTGAGATAATAAATATTGAGTTGCCAATATGGCAGGTTTATTAATTATCTTTTAATTTGGAATTAAATATAAAAATTGTATCTTTTACTTCTATTTTTGCTCTTTTAATATCAATAAATACAGAAATCTGATTGATTTTCTGAAATACCAGTCAAAAATCACATAAAAATAAGTGTGAATCGCGATATACGGCAAAGTTTAGCGAACTTAATGCCATCATGCATATCGCAATTTACACTCAATTCTGTTTCAACCTAAATATATTTGATGGGAATTTCAATGAAAAAGCTTAAATTCAAAACTTGCACATCACAGCTATATCAAGACTTACGAAGGAAATTAGATGCAGAACTTTGTTTGCGAATATCTAATGAGTCAGCAAGTGATTCTCTGCGGGGATTGAAAGATTTATTTTGTTGTGGTGGCAAAATTGTCACCATTGATTTTGATTTGCGGGGAATTGAAGAAAATTGTTTCTTCGTTGGTGGTGGGACAAAAATCGGGGGATTTTTGAGCGCACGGGGTTCTGAAATTCCGCGAGGTTGGGGAAATATGTTTGATTCGGATGGTTCCTGCTGTCGTTGTAAAAGACGTGCTTGATAGCGATTTACTTGTTTTTGGTTTTTTTGCGGAATTTTTGAGCGGTTTAGCCAACGGAAAATGAACAGACTACCACCCGCACAACTCATTGCAATCCCAAGTATCATCCAAAATGGTAATGGGTTTGCATTTTCCATAACAGGTGGACTGCTAATTGGTTCAACAATTTCAGCTTCGACTTCGATTTGTTCGGTTGCTTCAGTTTTCTGTACTTCTATATTTTCGACGTATCCCAAACTACGAACTGCAAAATAAGCGCTACCTGCGAAGGTGACAAGTAAACCTACAACCAGCAACCAAGGATGATAAGCGATTAAACGTAGGACAATATCCAACGCTGGGCTATGCTTCGACTTCAGTGTCTTTGAATCAGGTGTTGGACTATCAGTTTCCGGCAACTCCTGCTGTACTTTCTGACTATTTTCCATGATTAATATGCAAAATTATACCCCTCTAGAAGGCTAATTGTACCGGAGGAGTTCACCCTTAAGTATCCGTAATAAAATTTTTGATTTAAGTAGCCTTTTTGTGACTTTTCGGATATACCAATCAATAATTTTGCCGTTTCCCCGTATTTTTTATTACTTATCTTCAGTAGTGTGAATAAAATCAAATTTTGACTATTTTGATTCGGGGGTGGAATGCCGTTCTAGAGCAAATTGAATTAACTTATTGATTAATTCGGGGAAGGTTACACCCGTATTTGCCCACATTTGGGGGTACATACTAGTTGCTGTAAAGCCTGGTAATGTGTTGATTTCGTTAATAAAGATTTCTCCAGTGGTTTCGACGTAGAAGAAATCGACTCGTGATAACCCGGAAGCATCAATAGCGACAAATGCCTGTAATGCTAACTCTTGAATTTGGGAGACTATATTTTCTGGAAGTTGTGCCGGAATTAGTATTTTTGCTGCGCCTTCTGTATATTTTGTTTCGTAATCATAGAAGTCGCTACTATAAGTAATTTCACCGAGAACGGAGGCTTGAGGATTATCGTTTCCCAGCACAGCGCACTCAATTTCTCGTGCAATAACACCAGCCTCAATGATAATTCTGCGATCGTAGCTGGCGGCATTATCGAGTGCTGTTTCTAATTCTTTGCGATCGCGAACTTTGGCAATACCGACTGAAGAGCCTAAATTTGCGGGTTTAACGAAGCAAGGATATCCCAAATTAGCTTCGATGTCATCGCAGAGTTTGGGGAATACGCAAGGGTTTGACCAAATTTGACTGCGAGTTACTGCAATATATTTTACTTGGGGGATTCCAGCTTGGGCAAATACATCTTTCATGGCTATTTTATCCATCCCCGCAGCCGAAGCGAGAACACCGGAACCGACGTATGGTACTTGCATTAAGGTTAGTAAGCCTTGAATTGTACCATCTTCGCCATTGGGACCGTGGAGAATGGGAAACCAAACGTCAATTTCTGCGGCTTGTGGGGGTAGTTGCCAAAGGTTTGCTGAAGTGGCAAGATTTTGTAATGGTTGACCTGAGGCTAGAACCTGTTGGGGTATTTCACCAGCTTGCCAAGCTCCGTCTTTTTGAATGTAGAAGGGGACGACATCATATTTACTCGCATTTTCTTCGGCACTGAATGCACCTAAAATTGCTTTTGCCGACTTGATCGATACTTCATGTTCACCCGAACGTCCACCAAATAGCAAACCTACCCGCAGCTTTGTCATGACAAGTTTCTCCGTCGCTCCTCAAATCCAAAATAGCCTACCATAAGATGGCGTTTTTGCTACATGATTTGGGTGACAATTTTTTGAAGTTGGGAAGATTGGTTGCTTAGGGTTGGGAATAAGGGGTACTCTACTGGTATGTGTTTGTCTCACGCGGAGGCGCGGAGAGGAGAAGTTTTATTGAATTTAAAATTTAATTCTAAATCTAAAATCTAAAATCTAAAATCCAAAATCCTGTCTTGAAAAGTTTGCTCAACGGGGGGAACCCCCGCACGCAACTTTTCGCAAAATCCAAAATCTAAAATCCAAAATCTTTTGTGTCTAAATCAATTGATGTTCGTAATCCACGTACTGGAAAATATGACTATGTAATTATACCTCCGCCGCAGAAATTATTGGCACAACAATGTCAACGGTTGCGAAGGGCACAATTGCGTTGGGTTTATTTGGGTTTGGAAGGAAGGATTGAAGCGCTACAAAGTTGGAAACAGGCGATTATTAAGGGGCGTGCAAAGTTAACTGAAGCATTGATTGCTGATACTGGTCGATTAGCAATGTCGATATTTGAGGTTGATTTGTTAATTGCTAATATCGATAAATGGTGTATTTTAGCACCAAGATTGTTACGAGAAAATGAATATGATACTCCAATTAGCCATATCAAACTTCAACAAATTGCAGTTCCATATCAGTTAGTTGGTGTAATTACTCCTTGGGATTTTCCTTTACTCCAAGCTGCGATCGATACAATTCCTGCGCTGATTGCGGGTTGTGCTGTGGTTGTGAAACCGAGTGAAATAACTCCCCGGTTTATGGCTCCATTAATGACGACATTTGCCAATATTCCCCAATTAAAAGATGTGTTAGTGTTTGTTGAAGGTGATGCGGATACAGAAGTTACTTTGGTTGAATGTGTAGATTTTATTTGCTTTACAGGTGGCATGGAAACGGGGAGAGCGATCGCAGAATTTGCCGCAATACGATTCATTCCGGCATTTTTGGAATTAGGTGGAAAAGACCCAGCAATAGTTTTAGAATCAGCCAATATAGATTTAGCTACATCGGCTATTTTATGGGGTGCGATCGCAAATAGTGGTCAGTCGAGTTACGCGATTGAAAGAATTTATGTTGCTGAATCAATTTTTGAAGATTTTTACCATCAACTTGTAGCTAAAGCGCACAGCTTGCAAATAGCCCATCCAACATTAGAAAGTGGGGAATTAGGTCCAATTATTTCTGGTAAACAAGCTGCGATTATTGCCGAACAATTACAAGAAGCAAAGGAGGATGGAGCAATTGTACATTGTGGCGGTGAGGTGGAAAATATTAATGGTGGTTGGTGGTGTCGTCCAACTGTGTTGACAGAAGTCGATCATTCAATGTTAATCATGACGGAGAGAACTTTAGCACCGATTATGCCTGTGATAGCTTTTAGCAATCTAGAGGAAGCGATAGACTTGGCAAACGACTCGATTTATGGATTAGGTGCAGCAGTATTTAGTGAATCCGAAGAAGATGCGATCGCAGTTGCCGAACAAATAGAAGCAAGTACAGTTAGCATTAATGATGCGAGTATAGCTATCCTGCAAATAGGAGCATCTCAAGGTACTATAACTCTTCCTGAAGGTGAACAAAATGCATTCAAATTTTCTGGGATTGGAAATTCTCGTACTGGAACAACTGGTCTAACTCGTTTTCTCCGCAAAAAGACTCTTTACAAAAAAACTAAGCCTGTTCAAGACTCTTGGTGGTTTAATAATTAATTGGGGATTGGGGATTGGGGATTGGGAATTGGGCATTTTCTGACTTTATAACTCAAAACTCAAAACTCAAAACTCAAAACTCAAAACTCAAAACTCAAAACTCAAAACTCAAAACTCAAAACTCCTAACTCCTAACTTTTAATTCTTAACTCCTAACTCTTAACATTAATTATGGCAAAAACAGATAAAGTAAATTTTTCTACACCAAGTGGTTTTCCGGAATTTCTACCTACAGAAAAACGTTTAGAAGTACATTTACTTGATATTATTCGCAAAGTCTATGAAAGCTATGGATTTACACCAATTGAAACACCTGCGGTGGAACGTTTAGAAGTTCTACAAGCGAAGGGAAACCAAGGTGATAATATCATCTACGGTATTAGTCCAATTTTGCCCCCAAATCGCCAAGCTGAAAAAGATAAAGCTGATAGAAGTAGTGATAATGGTTCGGAAGCAAGAGCATTAAAATTTGACCAAACTGTACCTTTAGCTGCTTATATTGCCCGTCACCTTAATGATTTAAACTTTCCATTTGCACGCTATCAAATGGATATGGTGTTTCGGGGAGAGCGGGCAAAAGATGGTCGTTTTCGTCAGTTTCGCCAATGTGATATTGATGTCATTGGTAGACGGGAATTAAATTTGCTTTATGATGCTCAAATGCCTGCGATTATTACGGAAATATTCGAGAAAATTAATATTGGTGACTTTCGTATTCGTATCAACAATCGGAAAATTCTCACAGGTTTTTTCCAATCTGTCGGTGTTGCAGCAAATCAAATTAAAGTCTGTATTGCTATCATTGATAATCTGGAAAAAATTGGCGAAGTAAAAGTAAAACAAGAATTAGAAAAAGAAGGAATTTCCACCGAAGGAATAGATAAAATTATTCAATTTGTGAATATTAAAGGTTCCGTTGATGAGATGTTAGATAAACTAAAACATCTGAGTCAATCAATGCCTGAAGCCGAAATATTTAACTTAGGGGTGACAGAATTAGATACAGTTATTGCTGGTGTTCGTAACCTTGGAGTTGCCGAAAATAGATATTGCATTGATTTAGCGATCGCACGGGGACTTGACTACTATACGGGTACAGTTTACGAAACAACTTTACTGGGACATGAAGCTTTAGGTAGTATTTGTTCCGGTGGTAGATATGAAGAATTAGTCAGTGTATTTCTGGGTGAAAAAATGCCTGGAGTCGGAATTTCAATTGGTTTAACTCGTTTAATTAGTCGTTTATTAAAAGCTGGAATTTTGAATCCGTTAGCTGCAACTCCCGCACAGGTAATGGTTTTAAATATACAAAATGATTTAATGCCAATTTATTTAAATGTATCGCAACAATTACGCAAAGCCGGAATTAACGTCATTACTAGTTTTGATTCGCGACAACTAAGCAAGCAATTTCAACTAGCAGAAAAACAGGGAATACAATTTTGTGTAATTATTGGTTCCGAAGAAGCAGCATCACAAACCGCAGCATTAAAAGATTTAAAAACACGCGAACAAATACAAGTTTCCCTAAATGATTTAGCTGGGGAAATTCATCGAAGATTACAAGTTTAATTAAAAAAAGTTTAATTCAAAATTGCAACTTGATATCCCAATTACAAACTAGGGACAGTATGCATACCGTCCCTATTCCGAAATACCGACTACAAACTAGCCACCAATTTCAATGCGATCGCTCGCCGAAGGTTTACTATGTGACCAATTTCCTCAGTACCGATATCTAAGAGCATATCGCGATACTTAGCAGGTCCCCGACAGTTCCATCCTTGGAAAAGATACTGCATCATTACAGTCATTTCTCCAAAAGTACCACCGATGAGTTCTTGAATCTTCTTCGCATAGACTGCATCAGGCTTTTCGGGTGGTCTAAAATACTGTAGTTTTTTATTGTGATAAAACATTTTGTTTTCTCCTTTATGGCACAGTCGGTAAACACATTTTGAATTTGTAAACTGTAATGATTAGTACAGTGAAATTCCCAAAACCCACTTATCAAATTGTGTTACCTTATGCTTCTAGGAAACCTTTTTAATATTGTGCAAACATCATTCCCTAGTCAGATAGAAACCACCTTTTTCTATTAGTTTTTTACTACTTAGTTTCGATACTTTCTAGCTGTAATTTAGTCCGAAAGAACTACACCATAAATATTTAAACACTCAATTTTTATCGCGATCGTGGATTTGAGATGGTGGACTTGTAGCTTCAACCGCAGTAAAAGGTTCCAAGATTTTATAAGTATGCGAAGCACCTTTAGGCACAACCCAAGAATTACCAGTCTCCAATCGCACAACTTGACCTTCAATATGTAACTCAGCGCAACCCTTAATTACATAACCAACAGTTTCATATTCCCGCACCGATGATTCCTTCGCATCACCAGGTTGCTCATCTTCCCAAAGTCGCATAGAAACAGATTTTCCCGATGCTAAATACTTCTGACCAAGTTGACCTTTAGGAGAATAAGCAGAATCAACTTTTTTCACACTAGTATCAGACATAAATTAACCCCTTCCAGTTATTAATTATTGATGATTACAAAACTTACCTTCTAACTTTCAAACTCCATATTCCTCCGCGAAACTCTGCGGATACTTCGCGAAACTCTGCGTTAAAAAACAAAACCAAATAGTTAGAGACATTCTATAAAAACCTCTCTAACTACCCAACAATTCAGAAATATCCCACTAAAAACAAATAGCAAAACCTACGGCTTCAACACCACCTTGATACAACTATCCTTCTTATGCTTAAAAATCTCATAAGCATGAGGAGCTTGCTCCAAAGGTAGAGTGTGCGTAATCACAAACGACGGGTCAATATCACCATTTTGAATCCGCTCCAACAACGGACGCAAATACTTATGAACATGAGTTTGTCCCATCTTAAAAGTTAAACCCTTATTCATTGCTGCACCCATCGGCATTTTATCGATAAAACCACCATAAGCACCCGCAATCGAAACATGACCAGCCTTCCCACAAGAAACGATCGCATTTCGTAGTGCAGTCGGTCGGTCGGGTTCAAGCCGCACAGCTTGCTTCACCTGGTCATACAAAGCCATGTAATCAGTACCATGTGCCTCAAGTCCAACCGCATCAATCACAGCATCTGGTCCCCGTCCTCCGGTCATCTCCTTCAAAGCTTCACCAACGTCTAATTCTTCATAGTTGAGAATTTCAGCATTACCTTGTTCCTTAGCCATTTGCAAACGTTCGGGGATGCGATCGATGGCAATGACTCTTTCTGCACCAAACATGTGGGCACTCTTGATCGCAAATTGTCCTACAGGTCCACAACCCCAGACAGCGACGATATCACCGGGTTTGATGTGACAGTTTTCAGCAGCCATATAGCCAGTGGGGAATATATCAGTTAAAAACAATACTTGCTCATCGGTTAACCCATCGGGAATTTTTAGCAAACCCACGTCAGCAAAGGGCACACGCACATACTCAGCTTGTCCACCTGCATAACCTCCGAATATATGTGAGTAGCCAAATAGACCAGATGGTGAGTGACCCATGACCTTCTCAGCCAGCCATCCATTCGGGTTAGAATTATCACATAGCGACCACAAATCACGCTGACAGAAAAAGCAGTTACCGCAAGAAATAGTGAAAGGAACAACAACGCGATCGCCTATTTGAATGTTCTTGACGCTGCTACCAAGTTCAACGACTTCACCCATAAATTCGTGACCCATAATGTCACCTTTTTCCATTGTGGGAATATAGCCATTATATAAGTGCAAATCTGAGCCACAAATTGCCGTTGAAGTAATTTTAATAATTGCATCACGCCGATTGAGAATCTTTGGGTCTGGCACTGTATCTACTTGTACTTTATTGGCTCCATGCCAGCATACTGCTTTCATTTTTATTAGTCCTTATTTATTAATAAAATATTTGTAGTTTCATATTTAAAAATATGACTTAAAAATTAGACTGTACAAGCAAAAAAAAGAAGTTAAAAATTAGAGAGCAGATTTAAATAATTAGCTAGCGATTGTTTTACTAAAACCAATTTAACTCCTAACTCCTAACTCTTAACTCCTAATTCTTAACTCCTAACTCCTAACTCCCAAGTTTTATTAAGGAATTTGATAATATCCCTTACGAGTTCCAGTAACAGGTTCAACAGTTTTTTCTACTCTCTCTTCAGTGGATTTGAGAAATTCCTTAGTACTGCGGGGCAAAGGTTCATCAAGATTGAGTTTTTCACGGACATTATCAGCAGCTTCTTTAAGGCTACTCTTTGCATTTTCCCCTAACTTATTATTACTGTCGGCATTATTATTAATATTTTTGTTAATGCTTTCATCTGGTGTACCTTTGTAATAAATACCTTCTGGAGAAGTTACAGTTTCCGCACTTGCGACTAACATGTAGCTAGAATTAACAACTTGTAAGCCTAAAAAACTAAATCCAACTAAAAGCAAAATCACAACTTGGCGCACCAAAAAATTTTGTACCCAAGAAAAAACGCGATTCATAATTATCTCCTTTGTTTCTGATTGTGAACAATTTTTAGATTGACAAATTAGACGTAAAAACGTGGTATCTCACGTCTTTACGAATTTAAGGTTTTAATACAACTTTGATACAGTTGTCTTTCTTTTGTTGAAAGATTTCATAGCCATATGCAGCTTGTTCAAGAGGTAATTGATGCGTTATTACCTGCGATGGATCGAATTTACCTTCCATAATCAGATTGAGTAGCAAATGCATATATTTTTGTCCGTGCATTTGTCCCATCCTGAAAGTCAAAAGATTGCCGAGGTGATGTTGCCGAATAGTTTTTCCTCGATCGCACCGTTGGGGATAGAATTATCGCACAATGACCACATATCATGTTCGCAATAGTGGCAGTGACCGCAACCAATCGTAGAAGGTACGACTACTCTGTCACCAATTTTGAGATTGTTGACTCCGCTACCGATATCAACAACTTCACCCATGAATTCGTGACCGATAATATCCCCAGCTTGTACTGTCGGAATATAGCCACCATAGATATGTAAGTCGGAACCGCAAATAGCTGTTGAAGTAATTTTTAGGATTGCATCACGTGGATTTAGAACTTTTGGGTCGGGTACTGTTTCTACCCTCACATCATTTGCTTTTTGCCAACAAACAGCCTTCATATTTATTTTGGATTTTGGATTTTGGATTTTGGATTTGGATTTTGGATTTTGGATTTTGGATTTTGGATTTGGATTTTGGATTTGGATTTTGGATTTGGATTTTGGATTATTAGAAAGAACTAACATTATAAGTAATTAGGGCGGGAAGACCCCGCCCCTACGGGGATATGGGGTATTCATTGATAATTTATTGGTTAGTTATTGATTAATTCTTTACTTATTTATTTGGTGTAATTAAGCATTAACTACCTTTTGGTTGTCCTTCAGTTGTAGAAATTTCTCCTGCTTCCATTAACATTTTGAAACGGCGTAAATCATCACCTATTTGCTGTTCGGGTTCTTCACCAAAAAGCTTGGCAAAAACTGCTGTCAATGCTCCACCAGGGGGGCTATATTCCATCACAACTTTAACTTCAGTACCCCTATTTCCAGGTGCTTTTTTAAATCGGACAAAGCCAGAATTTTCCACATCAGCACCTTCCACAGAAGCCCAGGAAATTAATTCATTTTCACGGTCTTCCAAAATCTCGGCATCCCATTCGATGCTTGTACCTAGAGGTGCAGTTGCAACCCAGTGCGATCGCTTATTGTCATAGACCTTGACCAGTTTGAGATGCTTCATAAATGTGGGCAAGTTCTCAAAGTTATGCCAATAACGATAAAGCTCATCCGCAGGCTTATTAATAGTTACAGTTCTTTCAACTTTTATGTCTTTATTAATACCAACTGCTTCTTGAGCTTGCTGGATTGTACTTTTTTTTGTTGCACCCTGGTAAATCAAACCACTTCCCGCTAAGGCAGTCAAAACGCCCCGTAAAGAACGCTGTTTCAAGCCCATCAATACCATCGCGCCACCACCAATTAACGAAGCCCAACGTTCGGTTTCGCTGGCTTCGCTTTGGTTTGTACTTAATTTATTTTCTGATGTTGATGCCATTATTTTTATATCTCCTATTCTTAATATCAGTACTATTTTGGATGCCATTCTTAAATAATGGCGGAGTAAAAACGAACCACAAAAGCGTAGAACCTCTGCTATCTACGCTTTGCGATTCGCCCCACAAAGACTTACATTGTTACAGCAGCTCCTGTAGTCGGGTTAGCAGGTTTCACCCCAATTCCTACTCTTGCCCGATACAGTTCCACTAACTGCTGCTCGTAAGTCACCAAGTCTTTGTGGATTTCCGTAAATATTGCCGTTGAGATGGGATCGGTGAATGCTGCCATCAAATTACCGATGTCACCGATACCCGTTTGTACATCACCCAAAGCCGATCGCAATTGAAAGATATCGTCGCTTCCGGTCATCGCGGTTTTGACTTTTGCATACTGGTTGGCTATATTTGCAACCAATGACGGTTTTTCACCGAGTTGATTAAGTCGGGTTTCCAAGTGTTCGACGTGAAGTTGTTTATTTGCGATCGCTTGCTGAAACACTGCTTTAATTTGGGTGTCTGACTCTTTTTCGATATATTTTTGCAGAGCTTCGAGCGAATATTTCTCACCAGCAAGGGCAGTATTTAAACCCTTAGTGATTTCACCTTTGGTCGAACCACCCCAAGCATCAGCTAGTTTCCACCATTCAGCATTGCGATCGTTTTCATCTGGTAATGCTGCATCTTTACCGCCATAACCCAATCGACTTAAAATAGCGGTGGTAAAAATCGCTAAATCCCCAGGTTGACGGGATGTAATCAAATTGCTATCTACTACCAATGGTTCATCAAGATAGTCCGCACCAGCATTGACCATATCTTTACGAATTGCGCTAAACCCGGTAGCTTTACGACCTTTGAGTAAATCACCCTCAATTAATAATTGTGCTCCATGACACACCGCAGCAATAATTTTATTTTGTGCGATCGCTTCTTGGACAAAGCGCACGGTATTGGGGTTGCGACGCATTTTGTCGGGTGCCATTCCACCAGGAATGATAACAGCATCAAATTCGGCTGCAATAGCTTCTGTAGTCGTACCATCGGGTTTAATGGAAAGTTTTCCTCGTTTCCCTTTATAGGTTTCATTCATGCGAGAACCAAGCACAACTACATCGATTCCTGCTTGCTTTAAACCTTTATAAGGTACTTGGAATTCTGCATCCTCTACATCATTTTCAATGAGGATAGCAACTTTGTTTTTTTTGGAGTGATTGAGATTAGTCATGTTTTCTCGTTGACTTATTTCAGTTTAATTATTTGAGTAAGTTTATTAATTTTTTAGTTTTAATTGCCTTGAAATTCTCTCTTATCAAAGAAGAAATAAATGAGCTATAAATTGCGATTTCAACTAACATATTTATTCAATATTATCTAATTAAAATCGCAGTTATAGCTCAAATATCAAGGAGCTAGTTGACGATATTCATTACTTGCGATCGTAAAATTTAAATTATGATAAATCTTCGTTCTAAAGAGAGATATTACTCTTGCTCTATATATCTCTTTCTTCCTTATTTCTTCTTTCTTCCCTCTGTGTCTTGGCGTACTTGGCGGTTCCCTAATCTATATTTTTTTCACATTAGCCTAGCCACAGCACTTATCATCTAAAACTGCCATACAAAAATTAAACAAAAAATAAGCTATGAGCCATGATAATTACATAACTCATAACTTGCACGTGAAGTGGCTATAGCGTGAATTGACAATTACCACAGTAAAAGGAATTTTTATCTATCTCTTCGCCCTAAAGGTATATATTTTTTATTACTAAAGTAGTACTTCTTTGGGAATAAAAACATTTGCAAAGAAAGCGCTATTGTGAAAAAGCAGGCAAGGAGATAGGATTATGACTCAAGCAAAAAAACAAAAAGATTCGTCAGACTTTACCGAAGAAAATCCCAATAGCGAAGCCGAAATTTACGACTTACCGCAAGAAATTACCGAATCCTACGGTACAGGTGTCAAAGACTTGCCGGGATACAATATTGGTGGACGCACAATGCGTAACGAAATGCGTCAATACACCGAAACTAGTCCTGAATTAACTGGAGGTGATGTTGATGCATATTGGCAAGATGCGGATGCAGTTGGTGATGAAGCAGTTGGAGGTACAGCACCAACTCCCGATCAAAATGTCACAGAAGAAATAGAAGCAGCAGTCGGTTTAGAAATGGACGACCGCGCTTTTCTACGCACCCAAGATATACTAGAACAACGGGACGATCAACGCTGGGATTTAGACCCAATGTCAAGCGAAGATTATCAGGAACGACGAGATACAGAACTGTAGAGACGTTCCGGTGGAATCTTTAGCCAAAACAAAGTTTTGTATAATCTAAGTGTGTAATCTAAGAAAGTAATCTGGGATTTGCCGTTAAAATCGTTAAATTTGTACCGCTAAAATCAGCATCATGGGTAACTAACTTCAAACCATTTGCTCGACATAACTCAGCTAACACTTGGTCATTAAAATCAGCTTCTCCACCAGCATATTCACTCAAAATCGAAACAATTTCGGCTGATTCAAATCGGCTTTTTGCAGGTTCAGACTTGTCTAAGATTTTTCTTGCACGTCGGGCAATCTGTTCGGCAACAGGCTTAAAATGGGAACTATTACGAAATAACTTAAAGTCACCCGGCTTTAAATCTGAGGGTAATTTATTATAGAAAAATCTGGCATAGGCATTAATAAACTCAGATAATACCAACGCATCAAGTATTATCCGACATCCCGCACCGCGAATTCTGCGTAAAGCCGAAGTATAGGCATATCGATATTGTGAAGATATGTGACTTGGCGGACCATAAATGTACATCCATATATTCGCATCAAATAGCACCCCATCATGCGAGCTAAAGTGATAATTTTCGATGGGGTAAACTAGTTTGGTCATAGCGAATCTTCACCCATAACTGCTGCGATCGCATCTTTAAAACGCTGTGGATTCTTGAGATAATCTTTCACATCTTTGATTACACACTCAATATCAGCCGCATCATCGGAGTTAATGCCTGTCAAACTCAAATTTGTTTCGATTTGCTCTTCCGAAAAATTTGTATACAACCGACTAAAAGCTTCCGCTAGAAATGCGGAGGTAATATCTTCACCACCTTGAAATGATAGACAAACCTTTTTACCAGCTTTTAGAGCCTTAGCGACGTGTTCGTAGACTCGCTTACCATCCTCACAAACAACACAGTAATTGTCTCCAAGGACATCAGTAACGCAAATCAGAATCGTATTGTCATTGTAAGTAGGAGAAGAGATGAAACGGTTCATTTTAGAAACGGATAATACCATTTTCAATTTATCATCTTAACTCGACATCTTGTTTAATTTTGGTTCCCATAGTACAAGTTTGTCAAAAAGACATCTGGCATCAGATATACAGCATTGGGAATACTAAAATCTAAAATCTAAAATTAAATAACAAGCAAGTAATAATTTTTGCTAACTTAACTTTATCTTTTTCCCAACCCCTTTATTTTATTTCCAATGCCCAATGCCCAATGCCCAATGCCCAATGCCCAATGCCCAATGCCCTATTTTTTTATCAATCGTCGTCGCAATATATCCAACGCAGTACATGCACTTAAATGGCGTATCAAACTCCGTCCTCGTGCCACTCCAAATTGATTTTCAAAGCTTTGAACTTCCCCATTTGGTGCAGCTAATCCGATATAAACTAAACCAACTGGCTTTGTCTCGCTACCTCCAGTCGGTCCAGCAACACCTGTTATACTAATTCCCCAAGTAGTTCCCAAACGCTTTTTCACACCTACAGCCATTTGTTCGGCAACTACACCGCTAACAGCCCCATATTTTTCTAAATCTTCGGAGTTAACACCAAGCATTCCTACTTTTGCCGAATTATCGTAAGAAATTACACCACCCCAAAAATAATCCGAACTGCCAGAATTTTCCGTTAACATTTGCCCTAAATATCCGCCCGTACAGGATTCAGCCACCGATACAGTTTCCCCAGCACTCCGCAATAAACCACCAACTACTGATGCCAGAGTGTCATCATCCGCACCGTAATAATCCAAGCCAGCAATATCTTTAATTTGCTGTTCGACAGGTACAATTAACTCTTCTGCCGCAGACTCAGACACAGCTTTGGCAGCAACCCGCAATTTTACTTCCCCTTTACTGGCATAGGGTGCAACAGTTGGGTTAGGTACATTCAGAAACGAACTAACTTTTTCCGCTAAAGCCGATTCCCCCACACCCCAAAATTTCAACATTCGACTGTGGATAATATTTTCACCCCAGCCTTGACTTTTGAGGAAAGGAACAGCAGTTTCTTGCCACATTCGATGCATTTCCGATGGAACACCAGGAAACGTGAGGATAATTAAGTTTTTTTGTGACTGATTAACTGGTTGCCAAATAATCCCAGGTGCGGTTCCAGAAATATTCGGTAAAATATCAGCACCTTGGGGAATTAAAGCTTGCTTGCGGTTGCTGGGTGTCATTACCCGATTGCGAACAGCAAACTTTTTGGTAATATCTTCAATAATATCGGCACGTTCGATTAAAGGAGAATTGAAATAAGTTGCGATCGCTTCACAAGTCAAATCATCAGGTGTTGGTCCCAAACCACCTGTAAATATTAATATTTGCGCCCTAGAACTGGCAATTGCGATCGCTTTTTGCAATCGATCCAAATTATCCCCCACAACCGTTTGATAATAATGGGGGATACCTAAGAAAGCTAATTCCTTCGCAAGATATTGCGCGTTGCCATTGAGAATATCACCGAGTAGCAACTCAGTTCCGACACAAATAATTTCTGCACTCATAAAATTTGGGCAATGGGCATTGGGCATTGGGCATTGGGCATTGGGCATTGGGGAAGGGGTATTATCCCTAACCTTTTGCTCAATGTCGTTTTTCCTACTCCCTAATTTTCGCACGTCGCCAGACTTTCCAACTGGTGTAACTTAGCAAAGAAGTGGCTGCACAAGCGTATATGACACCGCTTGGAATTCCTGCGATCGCCATTGCCAAACTGCCCATCCATAAGGTGAGGGAGTAAATGAACAAAACAGCCCAACGATGGGACAATCCCGCACTTAATAAACGGTGATGTAAATGGCGTTTATCGGCTTGAAATGGGGATTTACCTTGACGCAAACGCAACAAAATCACGGCTGACATATCAAAAATGGGAACCGCTAAAATTACATAGGGCAGCAAAACCGCAGTAAAAGCCGGAATTTTGACCAAACCGACAATACTTACAGCCGCAAGGGTGAATCCCATAAAATAGGAACCACCGTCACCCATAAATATTTGTGCGGGGTTAAAATTATAACGCAGAAAACCCAAAGACGCACCAGCTAAAGCTGCGGCAATTAAAGCTGCTGCTGGTTGCTTCATAAACAAAGCCACAACCAACATCACAACAGCCGCAATTCCCGATACTCCCGCAGCTAATCCATCTAACCCATCAATCCAATTTATCGCATTCACCATCCCCACCAACCAAATTATCGTGATGGGTAAACTCAACCATTCCAACTGAACAATACCCATCGTCGGAATTGTCACAAAATCTATACTTACCCCCGCTTTCCAGGCTGCTGCGGCTACAATGACTTGCATAACTAGGCGAACAAACGGAGACAGGCTTAATAAATCGTCCGCTAATCCAATTAGAAAAAAGCCCACACCCCCCAAAATTACACCCCAGATTTGCCATTCTTTTTCCATTGGCAAATTCCCAAATCCTCCCAACCACCACACAGTCATTAGCGCCATCATCGTTCCCACGAAGATGGAAACTCCCCCCAAACGTACCATTGGACGTTGATGAACTTTGCGATCGCCCGGTTTATCTACTTGTCCGCTTTTAATGCCGATATTTCTGACATCTGGTGTAGTCCAAAGCACTACTACCGCCGCAACAAGGAAGGCAATCAGATGATATATCTGAACAGGCATGAGTATATTTAACTTTTTCTAGTTTTTACAATGTACTTTTTACTGCTTTGAAAAATACGTGTTTTTACGATGCTTTCTGGTCTTTATATCTTTACTTAACTTTAAACGCAAATCAGCACAAGCTTTTTTATTTGTTGAAGTTTTATTTTGTATCGGGATGGCGATAAGCGAGGTTTAACGCTAAAAGCGTGTCGCGCTCTACAAAAGGACTAAACTCAAGTTGTGATTGATAAGTATATTTACGCCTTTATTTAGTATAATTTTAATTAAATTTACATTGTATTTATTCTGTTGATATTCCGAAATTTACCATTAAGTTTATTTTGATTGTCAGATTGTGCCATCACCACTGAAAAAAGCGATCGCAATCGAGTTATTGCGGTAATTGTTCCATAATTGCAATATCGCGGTTAAAATTCCTCATATATCGTTAACTATAAATACGATTGGTATGAGGAATTTTCTTGTAATCCTGTTTTTACTTCAATTTATTCTCTCCGCTTGTAGTAATCAAAACAATGTTAAAAATACTACATCTCTGACAATTAAAACCCCTGAAAAGAAAAACCTTCCCAAAGTAGTTGCGACTACCAGTGTCTTGTGTGACTTCACAAAACAAATAGCAGCGAATACGGTTAATATTACTTGTTTGATACCCCCAGATATCAACCCCCGTCGCTATCAAGTCGAAGCTTCAGATCGGAATGCGATCGCAGAAGCAAAGTTAATTCTCTACAATGGCTATAATCTGGAACCTGCTGTATTAAATTTAATTAAAGCGAGTAAAAATCCTGCACCAAAAATTGCCGTAGGTGAACGTGCAGTTACTAAGCCAAAATTAATTATTCAAGAAGGAAATAAAAGGCTAAATAATCCTTATTTATGGCATAATCCCAAAAATGCATCGTTGATGGTGGATATTATTAGTAATAATCTCAAGCGAGTTGCACCGGAAAATGCCAAATTATATGCAGGTAATGGGAAAAGAATTAAAGATGAAATAAATAAGTTAGATAAATGGATAAAATTACGGATTGCTAGTATTCCTTCTTCGCAGAGAAAGTTGATTACTAATAATTTGGAAATTGGATATTATACTCAAGCTTATGGACTTAAATATGAAACTGCATTTGTAAATATTAGTAATTATGAAAACTTTTCATCTTCGCGTTTAAAACCTTTAATCAACAATATTCGTCAGTCGAGAGTTCCAGCTATTTTTATTAATAATCTTGTTAATTCCCAATTAGCCAAGACTGTAGCCAAGGAAGCTGATGTGCGTATTGCTGGTAGACAGCTTTTTGGGGATAATTTAGGAATGCCAGGAAGTGAAAGCGATACTTATCAAAAAATGATGGTAGCTAATACCCGTACTATTGTTGAAGGGTTGGGAGGAACTTACTTAATATTTGAACCAATTTCTCGTTCTCAAAAATAATTAAAATAATATCTAACACCTGGGTAAAAAATCATTTTTTCTAGGGTAAATCCCAGTTCTTATTTTATAACTAGAAAATAATTGGTCATTGTGTATTGTCAAGTTTTACTACTAGTTGAAAGCTTTTTATCAAGATTGTTCAAAGATTAATTTAGAGTAATTTCGTTAAAAAATAGTCAAATATTAATCGCAAACAATGGGTGAATTAATCTTACACGGGTTTATCATTGGCACATTAATTATTAATTTCGTTAAGTGCAAGATACAAACTTCCAACTAGTAAAAAAAATAAAGTAGATGGATTAAACGACTTAAAAAACATACGTAAGAAACTCACTTAATTCCATATTGGCTCAAAACAGGGTTGTAGCAAAATAATGGTTGGACAAAGTTTCCATAGATATGTTCTAGGTAGATGAGTTAGTAACGTAAACTGAGTAAATGGATAGGTTAATTAACTTGCATCTCTCCAATCGCTGAGAGATTCTTGCTTTGGTTGGGTTTTATGTTGACGAACGGGTACTTTAGGTGTACCAATATCCACATAGGATGAGGATTGTTGCCGTTTTTTCGCAGATTTGGTTTCTCGTTGATTTGGATTCGGACTAGTCGGATTTGATTTCATGGCTATTTGCTCCTCTTTTCATTCATATTCAACCACATGCTTCAATTTTTATCTTAACTCCCTCAATAGATATTTCCTGAAAATAGAATAAGGAAAAGGTTCAAAAATCGAAGCCAAAGTCTATACAATTCAATTTTCATGTTTCTAACCTTATATACCGTTTGATTTAGAAAAATATGCACAAAGATAGAGGCTCGCAATATTACACCTCATTGGCAAAAATGTCGATCAATTGAGGATTGGGGCATTAATTAAACAAAGAAGTGCGACTTCATAATGTGGCGATCGCAACTCGAAAAATAAAGTATACCTGCACGCAAAGTATAAAAATCAGCTTTATTGGTCTTTATTATTTATCCTCTAACCTGTATCCTTTAAATTTTCACCCTTTCCCCTGCTCTACCCCTTATGAACACCCTCGTTGCCACAATCTACGTCAACCCCGTGACTGGAAATGATGCCAATGCTGGGTCACGATTAGCCCCCTTGAAAACGATCGCTCGTGCTGTCCAAGCTGTAAAATCAAAGTCTCCAGCGATGATTCGACTGGCATCTGGTAGTTATAGTGCTGCGAGTGGTGAAAATTTTCCCCTAATTATCCCCCAGGGAATAATTTTGGTGGGGAATGAATCGAATCAAGGGCAAGGAATTGTGATTTCTGGAAGTGGTGACTACAACAGTCCCAGTTTTGGTTTACAAAATATTACTTTGTTACTTCTCAACGATGCGAGTTTGCTGGGTGTGACGGTGATAAATAGTACTCCCAAAGGAACTGGTGTTTGGATCGAATCGACTAATCCAACTTTGGCAAATAATACTTTTACGAGTTGCGGTAGGGAAGGTTTATTTATTAGTGGTAATGCTAAACCTGCCATTACTGATAATATTTTTATCCAAAATAATGCAGGTGGAGTCGTCATTGCTCGCAATAGTAAGGGTGAACTATTACGAAATACTTTTCAAAAAAATAGCTTGGGTTTGGCAATTAGCGATGCCGCAGCCCCATTAATAGCAAATAATCAACTCATCGATAACCAAATTGCGATCGCACTTTCGCGAGATGCTCGTCCAGTGCTGCGAAGTAATGCGATCGAAAAAAATTCCCAGGGTGGTCTATTCATTAATGGTAATAGCATTCCCGATTTGGGGAATTCCCAAAATGCTGCGGGGAATGTCTTTCGGGATAATGGTGAGTTCGATATTCACAATGTCACTGCCAATAAGTTATCTTCCGCAGGAAACTTCCTTAACCCCTCTCGAATTAAAGGTTTGATTGAACTTTTAGCCACGGTTGATGACAATACAAATAAAGTCCAGGAAAGTAGTATTTTCCCCGATATTGGTGGACATTGGGCGGCTGAATTTATCGAAACATTAGTCAAAAAAGGTTGGATGAGTGGTTTCCCCGATGGCACATTTGCCCCCAATTCTCCCATCAATCGCGCCCAGTATGCGGCTGTAGTCGCAAAAGCTTTCCAAGTACAGACAAAAAATCAAATTCCCAACTTCAGTGATATTAAACGGGATTTTTGGGCTGCTCCAGCAATTGCGGCAGCTGCGAGTATGGGATTTATTAACGGTTTCCCCGATGGCACTTTTCGACCCAATTTAAATATCACCAAAATCCAAGCCATATCTGCCATTGTCACCGGATTGAAACTAAACGGCAGCAATCCCAACATCATTTCAATTTATCGCGATCGCGTTTCCATTCCCAGTTATGCCACCAATGCTGTCGCTGTAGCCACCCAAAACCTGCTAATTGTTAATTACCCCCAACCCGAACAACTCGAACCGCTACGGGATATTACCCGTGCAGAAGTTGCAGCATTAATTTATCAAGGTTTGCTGACACAGGGGATTTTAAAACCGATTATTTCACCCTATATTGTCATACCCACTGCCGATGCACCTTCATTTACCGATTTAGGGGGACATTGGGCAGAAGAC
The DNA here is from genome assembly GCA_012034595.1 of Calothrix sp. CSU_2_0. Classification (GTDB taxonomy): domain Bacteria; phylum Cyanobacteriota; class Cyanobacteriia; order Cyanobacteriales; family Nostocaceae; genus Brunnivagina. The sequence goes on from JAAUPE010000030.1 coordinate 55,067, forward strand.
TTCATTCGGGCTTTGGCTAGTATGAACTTAAGCAATGGTTTTGCCGATGGCACTTATCAACCCAATAAACCGATGACACGTGCTGAATATGCAGAATTAGTCGCAGCAGCATTTAACCCACCAGCAAAGCGGGAAATTCCCGACTTTGTGGACATAGGGAAAGAATCTGCCACTTATCAAGCTGTGAGGATAGCAGCAAGTGGAGGATTCGTTGGGGGATTTAGCGATCGCACTTTTCGACCCAAGCAAAATGTGCAACGATTGCAAGTAATTGTTTCCCTCGTGAGTGGATTGGCATTAAAAGCGGCAAAAGATGGTAATTTACAAAAATATCGCGATCGAAACTTAATTCCCCAATCAGCGCGGGCAGCAGTTACCTCAGCTACAATTCAAAATATCGTCGTTAATTATCCAGATATTCAGCAAATTCAACCCAATCAGGATGCAACTAGGGGTGAAGTAGCAGCAATGGTGTATCAAGCATTAGTAGCAATCGGACGAGTACCAAAAATAAATTCACCGTATATCGTTTCCTAATTTGCTCCTTACCAGTAGAATTAGTAACACTCATTTTTTGACATCAAGAAATATTTGAGATATAAAACTGTAGCAATAGGCACAAAAGCTATATGCGACGGGAGCAAAATATCTGTTTACTAACTCAAGTCGAGAATCAAATGTTCGCACCAACTCCGGACACTTACATCGACTTAGCAACAGCCTTACTAATACACTATAGTTTCGACCTTAGTGGCTACCAAGCTAGCGATTTAGTTCTGCATTGGCAAAGTCAGTTTCCAGCCAATTGGTTACATTTAGCAGTGGTTGAAGCGTTGTATCAAGGACGATACAAAGCATTTTCTGTGCAGCAAATTTTAGTGATGTGGCAACGACGGGAACAAGCAACCTTCCACTTCAACATGGAATTTGAGCGCTTGATTTGCAGTAAGTTCCCCGAAAGTTTAAGTGCAATGTCAGCATCCCCTCTGGCATTAACTCCTGCTTCCCCAGCTACCAGTAATTCGGATTATTCCCATCGTCCGAATAATCCTCAAACTATCTCAGTAACGGATAATGTCGCAGAATCTAATAGTACAAGTAAAAGAATTGAGAGCTATATCAGAAATAAGTATAAAGAAGAACAACTAGAAGAAATCGCTGCATGGACAGTAATTCGCAAATCTCCTGCTAACACACAAGAGATTAATCCCGATAGTCAATCCCGTGTGACAGCGCAAATGGTGAAATTTCTTCCACCAGCAATCCATCGTCCACCAATCGAACAATTTAGTCCAGAAAAGTGCGATCGCACGGATGAGTTATTTGCGTCGAAAATGAAAGCGATCGTTGGAGTGGAAAGTCAGGAATTATCTGTTTAATATTTTAATAAATTTATATTGTTAAAACTGTTTGATGAAATTCTTCAGAGGTTTTGAAACTATGCAAATTACAGAGAAAAAATATTATACCCAAGAAGAATATTTAGCTTTAGAAGAAAAAGCTGATATTAAAAGCGAGTATATCAATGGAGAAATAATTCCGATGGCAGGAGGAACAGCAAATCATAATCGTTTATCTGGAAATTTATATGCTATTTTAAATTTTGCTTTCAGACAGAAAGAATATGAAGTTTTTAACAGTGATATGCGTTTGTGGATAGCAAAGAAAGGCATTTACACCTACCCCGATGTTATGGTTATAGCTGGAGATGCGGAATTTTTAAATAATCGTAGCGATACAATTATCAATCCGAAAGTAATTATAGAAGTTTTATCAGAATCAACTCAAGGTTATGACAGAGAAGGAAAATTCAAAGCATACCGAACAATATCAACTTTTGAGGAATATTTATTAATTGAACAAACAAGTGTGAATGTAGAGCATTATTCTAAAACTGCGAATAAACGTTGGTCTTTGCAGGAATATGATGAAGAAGATGAAAAGATTATGCTTACATCCATCCCTTTTGAAATTGCAATTTTGGATTTATATAATAAGGTGAAATTTAAATAATTTAAATTAAATTAAATAATAATGAATACATTTATCAAAGCCAGAATTGTCGAGACACGATATACCGTGTCTCTCTTCTCTACAAACAAAATGGTAGGTTAAGAAGGGAAATGTATTAATCTATCAACCGAACCCATAACAACATCAATACTAC
>JAAUPE010000140.1 GCA_012034595.1 Calothrix sp. CSU_2_0
AGTCATAGTATTTCCTTTTGTTTATAAATTTATTGAGGCTTACCAGAGGTTTTATGCAACACATATTTTTATCGCCATGATTTTTCCCTGGTTTGCATTACCTTTCTTGTCATGCCGCGATCGCATAACGACTCCCTTGGAGTATCGCTCACGAAATTTGACGCTGGGATGCTTGTATTGTCTCCCAAAGTAGCCATACTGATATTGCCAAGCCGATCGCACCACTAATTAACACTGTTTGTAAACTTAATAACTGCCGGGTGTATCCCAGATAATAAACCCAAATACTTAAGGGAAATAGTAAAAATAATCCCGTCAAAGTACCGGGACGAAGTTGTTGATATTTCCAACTCAAAAATAGATGGTCGAGTAAAGGATGGGTAAGACCAATAGCAGGTAAAATCATCCCTAAAATTTGCCATTGCCACCCCGCAAGGGCAGTGATAAACGCAAAAATAAATACGGGTATATTTTCTAGAAATAATACACGATGGTCGTAGACCGGGCTTTGCCCATCGAAAACAACCAAACGCCAATCGGGTTTAACTTTTGCGTAGGCTGGTAGCCATGCTTCCTCGATTGTATGGAGGATTAAGGCAAGCCCTAATAACCAAATCAATAAATTTTGTAATGTCATAATTGTTTTGTAATTAATATTGCTGAGGTTTTTCTATTGAGAAGGCTTTATTCCACGAAAAATGACCACATAAATACATTCATATTAGGTGCGAGTAATTCCGAGGATTTAGTCACACCATTTTCATGTATCAGGGATTTATCAGGGTTTTATGCGATCGCGTAGCGACTCTAAGACGAGCATCGAGTTTGACGTACCTTGGCATAAATAAATGCATTCCTTGGAATTGGTGAAATATTAGGACGAATTGTATGAGAACGTAAAATTCCCTCACGCACTAAACCAATTTTTTCTAAAATCCTTGCTGATGCGAGATTTTCTGTATCGCAAGTTGCCCAAACTCGGTAAATTTCTGGAACGCTCATTAACCAGTTGACAACAGTATTTCCTGCTTCTGTTGCGTATCCGTTTCCCCAATACTTGCGATTGAGTAAGTAGCCAAAATCAGCCATGTGTCCTTCTAAACAGCAAGCGATCGTCCCAATTGCTCGGTCATGAGGTTTAACGGTAATAATCCAAGTAAATTCTTTTCCTTGGTTCCAAAGTAAGGGATGATTTCTAATAGATTTAATCACATCGTTGATATCAGTATGAGGACAATAATCCATGTAGTGTATTACTTGAAGGTCGCTTGCATACTCGAAAACAGCCTCTGCATCCTCAAGGTGAGAACGACGTAAAATTAGTCTTGGTGTTGTAAATATTTCAGGTGCTTGGATCATTTTGAGCTTGCTTATTCCATTTCATTGATGTCCCCCATATCCCTTTGTAAAGAAAACTATTACCACTTTCCCTAAACCCAATTTTTCGATAAAATCCCACCGCATTTTCCGCAGCATTAACTGTCACTTCGTCAAAGTCGTTTGCACACCCGGTAAACAGTTCCCTACCAATTCCCCGACCGGAAAATTCCCTACGGATAAATAGTAGTGATAAATGATTTCCCCTTTTGAATGTGATAAAACCTACAACTATCTCATTCCACGTTGCAACAAGGGTTTTTTGACCGCTTAATATTCTTTCTCTTAATTCTTCTGGATGACAAATTTGTAACCATTCGGCTACACTTTCGGGTGTTCCGTCTGTGAGTTCCCACAAGTCCGCAGCAGACCACATACACCCACTGATTTGGTGTTCGTCTCCTAGTTTGGGTGGTCTGTAGATAATGGTGTTCATGTATCGCTGGTAAATATTGATGGATTATACACAAATGCCAAGCATAAAATTGCGATCGCTAATAACCAAATCGATACATTTTGTAATGCCATAGTTGTTTTGTAATTTAAGATTGCTGAAGTTTTTCTATTGAGAAGGCTTTATCTAGATATGGAAAATTGAAATATGGGAGATTGAACCAAAAATTCTGCTCCTTGCATCGGTTTTGTGGGGACATTTCTACAGCAATAAATACAGTCATAGTTCAAACTCCTGTTGGTATTTTTAAGTTGATATTTTGAGATGTGCCGTCAAAATAGGCATTTGGTTAACAACAACTTTGGGCGAGGCAATTCCGGAGAAGTTGAAATAATTGGGGATTAGTTAGCAATACTTAATATTTTTGAATGAGGATGACACCAATAATTAATAACACCGTTCCGATGATGCGAAACGGATTGAGGGAAATTTGGGCGTTAAGTGTCGAGCCAATAATAATATCTTGATATACCACTGTAAAGCCAGCATCTACAAAGCGTTTGGCTACTGTCACCCCTAAATCGTATCGAAGTTGTAATTGCTCCTTTGCTGCTTCTGACAAATCAAAGGTCATCTCAGCTTGCCCATTGATAATCATACGACGAAAGACATCTCCGCGCAGATGCACACTTTTTGGCAGACGTTCAGCCAACGCTTGTGCAACTGTGGATTTGCCAGAAGCCATATTTCCAGTGATCAGAATAATAGGTGGGTTTGTTTGATTTGTTGGTGATGGTGTCATCAGCGAAAAGTCCAGTAAAACTTGACCTAAGTTTAGCTATATAAAATATAGCGATCGCTATTCCCAGAGAAAGGTGTATTTCTAAATTAGTGGAGGCAAAATAATGACATCATCACACCCAGGAGTGAACTATTCAATTATCAAACCAAATCCGATCGATAATTTTTTGGTGTTTGTCCCGTCCAACGTTTGAAAGCACGATGAAAAGCACTTGGTTCGGAAAAACCCAGGAGAAATGCCACATCATGAATCGATATTTCCGGATTGTTTAAATGCTGTAGGGCTAATTCCTTGCGGGTTTCATCGAGGATTTGCTGGTAGGATGTATTCTCGGTTTGCAATTCCCGTTGGAGTTGACGGATACTAACCATGAGACTACGAGCGATCGCCTCAATTGTCGGCACTTCTCCCTGTAAATTTTGGGCAATTTTCTGTGCTACTTTGTGGGAGTATGTCTGTGTTTGATTTTGGGCTGCTAGCATAGTTGCAGCATGGTTTTCAAAGACAGAGAGCAGGTTGAGATTTGCCGATCGCACCTGCCAATTTAGGCAATCGGGAGCAAAGATAATCCGATTTTTTGGTTGGGAAAATTCCACTGTTGTTTGAAAAATGCGCTGGTATTCGCCACAATCCTCGACTGGGGAATGTTGAAACCATACTGTTTGTACTGGCAGTTTTTTCCCCGTCAGTTGCTCGGTAGCCGTAACTAAAGCGGCAAAGGTGCTTTCAATGGGTTGACGTGGCTCATCCATTAAATAGTTTTTCACGTCGGTGACGATTTCACAATCGCACTGTACCAATCCCTTTGAGATGCGATGGTGGATAGCTACACCCTGGCTAAATAAGCGGGTATACTGGGAAAGTTTTTCTAAAACCTGTCCATAGGTTTGGCAATTGAGCAGCACGTAACCAACGATACCAATGGCAGATAAATCGAACGCTTCGCCAATATGTAATCCTAAGTAGGAATCCCCTGTTTGTTGTACTGCTTCTCGCCATAATTTTTGTAGCACTTCCCCAGATACCTGGCGATCGGGGTCATCCAACCATACTGAATCTATACCAGCAGAATTGTAGAGGCAATTGACATCAACCCCTTGAGCGGCAACGTATTGGACGATATCTCTGACAATGGCAATGGAAAACTTAGCTTCTGGCATTTTCTTGGCAGATTGGCGTTATCGGTCAATTTTTGGGCGTAGCGTGTCAATTGATATCTCTATTCTCAGCCCTATTCTGGAATTATCAACACAAACAACACATCAATGTCAATTTCAATGTTTTCAAACCATAAAGAATTAGGTATCGAGATGTCAACACCAACACCAGAAGCAACCAACCCCGAAACGATTGTAAATCCAGTTACGGGCGATTGGGCAAAGCCCACGCTTCGCGAACGCATGACTTTTTTACAGACAGCTGAGGAAAGTCAAGGAAATTATGCCAAAATTCGCTTCGATTTACCCCCTGGAGCGAAAGGTAGTCCGTTACATTACCACACAGCAATGCACGAAACTTTCACAGTGCTACAAGGTTGTCTAGATATGGAAATTGGGGAAAAAGGTAATTGGCGAAAGTTGCAACCAGGGGAAAGTATACAAGTTCCAGCAGGAATGCACCATAGTTTTTGTAATAGCTCCCAGGATTGGGTGATATTTACTACAGAAAATCGTCCGGCTACGGGGTTTGAAAAATTTATTCGGGGATTATATGGATTGGCGATCGACAACAAAGTCAACCCGGAAGGAATGCCAAAAAATCTCTTGCAATTGGCTATTTTACTCAAGTTAGCAGACACCATTCCTGTAGGGATACCAGCCTTTATTTTCCACTTGTTAATTAACACATTAGTCGGGATTGCTCGGATATTTGATGTAGAGCGATCGCTCCTCAAGTATTGGCAATAACCTCAACCATCTACTGTTTAATCTCAGGAGTAACCATGAACCGCTTAAAACTCACGCGAATTACAGGGATTCTCTTCATTTCCTTGGTTGTACTGTCGAATATTCCTTACATACTGCTAATTCAAACCTTTGGGTATGATGATATTCTTCGGGAACCAGTTGATTATGTACTAACGCGGTTTCATTCAGGGGGAACAGCGCTGATTTTTACTTGGTTTGCCTTTGGTATTACTGCTTTGCTGTTAACACCCGCGACTATTTTGCTACACAAAGTTATCGCTAGCAAAAATACTCCCTATCTCCACGCAGCTACAGCAATGGGAGCATTTTCCGGCATCCTCCAAGCAGTGGGGCTAATGCGGTGGGTTTTTGTAGTGCCAATTTTAGCGTCTATCCAAGTAAATCCCGCAAGCAGCGAATCAACCCGTGCTGCCGTTGCAATCGCTTTCCAAGTAGTGCATCAATATGGTGGAGTGGCGATCGGTGAATATTTAGGACAAACCTTACTCGTCGCTTGGACGGTGGGAGTTGGGGTAGTTATGTTGCGATCGCCCTGTTCAAATCCTGGGTTGCTTGGTGGGGTTTGATGACTGCACCTTTGTTACTGGTGGGACAGAGTGAATTATTCGCTACAGTTATTCCTGGTTTTTTTATAGTGGAAGCAACCCCCATCGGTTTTATCCTCTGGGAAGTTTGGATGCTATTGGTAGGTGTTTCCCTGCTGCGAGTTCCCCAGAAGCGGTTAGAATCTTCAACAGTAGCGATTTAAAGTGACGTGCAACTTAGACCATCTCAACTGGGGTTATTAAATGAGTCTGTCTGAATATTAATCCCAATCGAATTGTACCCACCGGACTGATTATTGATTTTGAAGAAGCCTGTGTTAGTGCTAGCTAGTCACTGCGAGAGTATTATCCTTAGTATACCAAAAAACCTACTCAAAATTGAAATGCACTACAACTTGCGAATATGGATAAACCCAAAATTAGATTTTTAACCTCGCAGGATGTCGTCGCTTACCGTGAACTACGGTTACAAGCATTGAGAGAATCCCCAACAGCGTTTGCTTCGAGTTTTGAGCAGGAAGCGCTTATTTGACTGTGACCGACTTTGCTGCCAGACTTAGCACTCACGATAATTTGAATAGCGGTATTTTTGGTGCTTTTGATGATAGCGATCGCTCATGGGTATGCTCGGCTTTTCCCGCGAAAATCGCCCCAAACGCGCTCATATTGGAAATTTGCGGAGTATGTATGTTGCACCAGAATTTCGTCATCAAGGTGTGGGAACAGCACTTCTGGATCGAGCATTATCTCATCTACGACAGTTAGACGGTTTGCGGCAAATTATCCTCGCAGTTACTGCAAGCAATTTAGCCGCATCTTCCCTTTACAAATCACGGGGTTTTGAGCGGTTTGGCTTAGAGTGTGATGCTTTATTTATTAATGGAAATTATTTCGATGAGGAGCATTTGGTATTACATTTTGTGAGTGAAAAGTCCGATTAATAAAGCAATCGGTGCAATAATCAACAACCACATTGTACTTCCCAATCCATAATATTGAGCTAACCAACCTAATCCCAACGGTATCAAACCACCTACCAAACCAAACAAGTTGCTCAAGGTCAGTACCGCACCACTTTTTCCTGGCACTGCTGTATATAATTGTCCTTTGAGAATCGAATACCAACCCGCATTAAACAAACCCAGCAGACCAAGAATAAATAACTTAATATTGATGCTGGGTACGAGTAAAAAAGCTGGGTAAGCAAACAAAACGACCATTACACTTAATCTTAAATAAGCTATTCCCTGCACCCTTTCTAGCAACGGAATTAGCAAAAAATCTCCCACCAAACCAAATCCCAACCAAATAGCGATCGCCAAACTCGCTTGGGTATTACTTGCACCAACTACATCAACAAAATACAGTGCCACAAACCCACGCAATACATCCAGCATCAAATCGGAAAATTGCAACAAAGTTAACCACAGCACAAGATTACGCTGTTTTAAAGCCTTGATGGCATTGCAGATTCCTTCTCCTAGACTCTGGATTGACTCGCTCGGATAAGAAATAGTATTGGGAATGAGTTGACGATGTTTCCATAGCACTACTAACGACAACATAGTCAGTATTGCTAAGATAAAAAACGCACTTCGCCAACTGTTAGTTAATCCCAATGCTATCGCAAATATTAAAGGACCGATTGTATTTCCCACAGAACCAGCTAAAGCCCAACGTGCCATATTTTGCTCGTGACGCTTCGGCTCAATATCCATCAGAGTCGCTTGTGAAAGGCTAACAAAAGCACCCGATGCTGGGTTGAACAGAATCAGGGCTGTTAATAATAGGGGGAAACTATGGCTGAGGGAAATTAGTAGTAAAGCCCCCGCAAAAGCAATACCACCACCCAAAATCAATTGTCGTCGCTGACCTATATCTGCCAAAATCCCCAGTATCGGCTCGATGATACTACCAATGGTATTAGGTATGGTCAGCAACATCCCAATTTGAGTATAGTTCAGATGTAAATCGCTGCGAATTAAGGGTAAAGCAGGACTATACACACCATCAACGAGTTCATCTAAGAATTCAATGATGAGGAAAATTATAGTTAATAAAAATACTTGACTTGCAGTTTTGTTTTTACCACGCAATGACATTGTGTATTCTCCTATTTCCAACATTTAGTAACCAACGCGCTGATCAAAATCGTTGGTTTGTTGGTGGAGGAATCCACGTAGTAAGGCTATTGACGGTTTTTCTGGAAGAACAAAACTGTAAAAGTTTTAATCCAAATCGCCGTTGCGGTGTTTTACTAGAGGCTTACCAGGGTGGGTATCTCATAGGTTTTGAGGTTAGGAACGAGAATGTCTGTATTATATTGTAGTATATACGAGATATTCTGTTTTGTGTATTTTGTGTTGCGATCGCGAAGCGCAGATCGCGGCATCGCTAGCCGTTGCATCCAAGCATGGTATAAGTGTTGACGACCCCAAGATACATAAGTCGCACATCGTGTTAGTTATTTGTATGGTACTGAAATACAGATTAATAGGCTTTTGGCATTTATTAAACTTGTACTAACTAGACAGTCAGCTTTCTACTGAGTAAAATAGTCATAGGGTAATCACCGTAATCTTTTGTATAAAACATGGATAGTATCACACTACAGAGAATGCACTTCGATCACCTGAGAGTGAAGTACAAAGTAGCTGATAAAAAGATATCGGATGGCTAAAAAATGAAAAACTAGATATTATAATTAAACTGGATGAAGAACAAAAAGTAAGTCGATTTTTTATTCAATTAAAAAAACATTATCAGGCTATTAATCACCCGGAAACAAAGCCTTTTAGTCAATTATTTAAAGTGCTTGTGAAAATATCTTATTCTGATACAGAAATTTTCAATTTAATTGAAATTATTCAAACACTACCAGAAAATCTCAAATCAGAACTCCATGAAGAAGATATTAATTGGTTAACAGCAGAAGGGCTTTCCGAAACTGCGGAAATTGCTCGTAGAATTCATTTTCAATCTTTAAAGCGTAAATATCAGACTATAGACCCTAATTTGCCAATATATCCATTTTACGAGATTATGCTCAAACTTGAGCGTGAAGAGCGGTTAGATGCAAAACACGTAGTTCAATTAATTGAAGAAAATCGTCTTTCCCGACATGGAAAAATAGCGATCGCTATCTTTAAGTACTGCGAATCTCGACGAATGTAGGTGATATTTATTTCAAAGCTGTAATTCCCGAACTTGCCCACGAAGCGGCACTTACGGAAATTCTATCCCATTGGTATCCGGATTGTATGCCGCAAATTTTAGCAACATCCAAAGAAAATGGATGGTTACTCATAGCTGATGGTGGAACAAGCTTGAACGAAAACTTAAAAACAGAGGATGATATTCAACATTGGCTGCATATTTTGCCCATATATGCAGAATTACAGAAAGATGCTATCAAGCATTTAGAGCAACTTTTGCCGGTTGGTGTGTACAACCGTCGTTTAGAAAACTTGCCAAATTTGTATGATGAACTACTAACTAACACGGAAGTATTAGCTACTAATCATCCCGAAGGAATTAGTTCATCTGAATATCAACGTTTGCAAGATAATGTAGCTTTATTTGCTTCGTTATGCGAAGAATTAGCGGCATTTGGAATACCAGAAACAGTCCATCATGGAGATTTACATGATGGAAATATTTTTATTCAAGATGAAAATTATATATTTTTCGATTGGGGTGATAGGGGAGCAACGCGATTTGGTGAGGTCAGACAAAAAAGGTGCGATCGCTAAAAACCACATTTAAGTACAATGTAATTTTATTTGCATAAAAAATACTGATTCACATTAGAATTCATCTTGATGAGATATCTCAAAAAGATTAGTAGTAAGCTATTTGGGGACTATTTAAAAAACATCTGTGATAAATTTAAATTACTTAGTATTAAGTATTGCAGTAAATTTTTAAAAACTGGAATTAAGGTATAAAATTTATCAAGCAGTTATGGATTTGACAAACGAATTAAAGATAGAATCGCAAAAATGGTTCCAACTTCCAGCTATCCATTGACACCGAAGATGCAGCATAATTTCAGCATTATTTTTTAACCAGAACTTGCCATTTCCTTTCATGCGTAAGTTAACAACTTGACGAATTAAACTTTCAACTGCGCCACTACCAAGAGGAAGTTTTTTAAACGCAACTTCGTTATACTTTAAAAGCCGTCGTCGGTAAGCTTTTAAAATATAATTTCGTTCTCTGACTAGAATTTTACAACGTTCTCCAGTCGCTGATAATATAAATTCATCCATGTTTCTTATTAAATCTATGGCACGACCTTTTTTTAAGGTTTTGCGAGCTTTTTTAAACCACTCTTGGCGCTCGTTATTTGTGCTAAAAGCAGCATCCGCAAAGTCTTGTAAATGCTCTGCTGCATGATAAAAATCTAATAGTTGATAAGTCTCATGTGGGCATTGTAGCTTCTTTAATAAAGGAGGAATATGCTGCTATGACCCATCTGATGTTACGTAGATTAGCTCGTATCCGATAACGTGAACTTGACCGCACGCTTGGAAGGACTAACAAAATTTTATGGTGTATCGCTGTTAATATCCGAACAAGCCTTACAAAATATGAGCACTGCAAATAAATATCAAATTCGGTTTTTAGATCGAGTAATTGTCAAAGGAAGAACCGAAGCGATCGCAGTCTACGAAGTGCTGGATGCCGAAGTTGAAGAAATTCGCCAACTCAAAATCAAAACCCAACCCGACTTTGAAGAAGCATTGAAACATTATAAACATGCCGACTTTGCGATCGCGCGGGAGAGCTTTGAAAAAATGCTTTCTGTAAATCCCACAGATAAAACAGCGAAATTATACCTGGAAAACTGCATCTGATGATGATTCTTGTTGTTTTCTATTGAGTATTTGAAGTTGCGATAATTCTTGTTCCTGCGATCGCACCAAGTTTTGTAACCGTTCGACTTCGGACATCAACGGAGAGATAGTTTTCTCAAGCTCTTTGTTAACCACCTTTGCAGCTTGAGTGTTAAAAGTATTACCCCAATTGTTCGCACTGGAGTTTTCGAGGGCTTTTTCTAACTCTGCGACTCGTTGTTCGAGTTGTTGGTTTTTGGTTTGTAGAGCTTTTGCTGATTGTAGTTCATTCTCTTTCGCTGCTAATTGTGCAAGTAAATCTTGGTTTTTTTGAGCGATATCTTCGATAAGCTTCGCTAACGCACGAGCATGTTCTTGTGCAGCTTGGATTTCCTGTTTTGCCGCTTGCAGTGCTGCGTCTCGAATTTCGATAAATTGCACTTTCACCAAATCTGTCTCGCAACCAAATCACTGCGTCATCGAAACTACACTGGTTAACCCCCATTACTAAGGCGATCGCATTGGAGCGGAATTGCTTGTCTGGGTTTAATCCCAGTTCCTCAGCTACGAGTGATAAGGGTAATTTTCGATCAATATTAATCTTCCCGAGTAGATGTAATTCGTTCTCCAACTGCTGTCGCGATCGTTCACTTTGAAGTGCGGTTTGCTTTAACTCGAGCATTTTGGCTACCTTTTGCGATCGCGAAACTAGCTGAAATACCAGAAGCTACCAAACAAAGAATCATTACCGAAGCTTGCTGTATTCTCCTTGACACAAAAAGCAAGACGAGATTTACAAATCGATCGATAACTTGATAACTAGATATTGCCCACCGAACGGCAAAATTTGCCTATCGGAGACAGTGAAGTTTTACTGTACTTTTTGAGGAGAAATGAGATGCACTAATTTCAAAGTTAACCATCAATGCTAATTGCAACTTTTCCCCGTACTTGACGCTGTTCCAAATGGTGGATTGCCGCAGGAACTTCCCTCAAAGGATAAACCCGATCGACATAAGGACGAATTTTCTCAGTCTCGATCGCATCTTTTAAAACGATTAAATCACTTTGGTTGGGTTTGCAAGCCAGAAACTTGATTTTTCGTCCACCGATTTTAGAAGTGACAAAATTGAGAAACATAGCTTGAAATATTCGCGTCATCGAACCACCAACCACAACGTAACTACCTGGGGTTTTTAAAAACGGGAAATAATCAAAAGGTGAATTGTAGGCAGCATTATCGAGTATCAAATCGTAGTAGTGACGATTTAATTTAGATTTGATTTGAGTAGAATCACAAACATAATCCGCACCGATCGATTTCACCATTTCCATTTTGTTCGCACTGCATACACCAGTCACCTCAGCCCCAAAAGCCTTGGCAATCTGGACTGCAAATGACCCCACCCCACCGGAAGCCCCATTGATTAACACCTTTTGTCCTGGCTGAATTTGTCCCACATCCCGCAGTCCCTGGAGTGCTGTCAGAGCAGAAACGGGAACGGTTGCAGCCTCCTCAAAGCTGAGATTATTTGGCTTGAGCGCGATCGCAGTTTCGGGAACGCAGACATATTCGGCGAATGCTCCAAAACCCGATTCCGATAAATCACCAAAAACCCGATCGCCTGGTTGAAACTGGGTCACATTTTTCCCCACAGCTTCCACTTCCCCCGCAACATCACACCCCAGGATTTTAGTTTGAGGTTTGCGTAACCCTCCGTAAATCAAACGGATAAAAAACGGTTGACCCCGCATCAAATGCCAGTCACCTGCGTGGACAGCAGCACCACGCACCCTAACCAGCACGCCCTTATCGGATACAACGGGTCGATCGACCTCCTCCATTTTCAACACATCGGGAGAACCGTATTCGTACTGGGCGATCGCTTTCATTTTTGGGACTATTCGATCGGGATTATTCATAGGTCTTGAGGAAATAATTTTGACTTAAACTGATTTTAGCTTACACTGTAAGTTTAACTTACGCCGTAAGTTTGTCAAGTTAAAATAATTGAAGATTGAATTCGTGCTGGAAAAATTAATTCAAGGGAAAATGGTCAAAACTAGTAATTCAAAATCGATACCCCCATTGCCTTTGAGTCGGGAACGGGTATTGCAAGTTGCCCTGCGGATGGCTGATAAAGATGGAATTGAAGCGCTGTCGATGCGGAAAATTGCCCAGGAACTGGGTGTCAAGGCAATGTCGCTGTACAATCACGTTGCCAATAAGGACGACATATTGGATGGGATTGTCGATATGGTGGTGGCGGAAATCGAATTACCCGACCCAAAAATTGATTGGAAAATAGCCATGCGAAAACGGGCAATTTCGGCACATGGGGTATTGTTGCGTCATCCTTGGGCTGCGATCGCAATGATGTCGCGGGTGAATGTGGGAGTGGCGATGTTGCGCTATATCGATGCAACTTTGGGATGTTTGCGAGAAGCCGGTTTTTCCTTCGAGACTGCCGACCATGCTTGGAATGCGATCGACAACCACATTTATGGATTTACGCTCCAGGAGTTAAATTTTCCCTTCGAGCCGGGGGAATACGCACAACAAGCGGAAAACTTTATTTCGTATATTCCACCGGAGCAGTATCCCTACATGAATCGACTTGCCAATTACGTCATAGAAGGTCGATACGATGGCTTGCATGATTTTGAATTTGGGTTGGATTTGATTCTCGATGGTTTGGAAAGGTTGCGAGAAAGACAGCATGGCGATACATAGAAAGTATGGTCAAATCGATTCATTATTTTGCCGCCGCAGTATAAATATTCACACAATATGCTAAAATTAGACGTATGTTTTGTCATAACAACAATTCGATGGAAGAGCAAATTTTAGGGATAGCTTCTGATGTTCTTGCGAGCATAGGATTATTTACTGGTTCAGCCGAATTAGAAGCTGCTGGCGCTTTAGCTTCAGCAATTGGTGGATGTTTCGGGATGTCCAGCAATAATTCAGAACTGTCTCAAGTACCTGTAGATACTACCTCTGATGCAAGTATTCCTGCTGAGGCAGCTACAGGATTTGAGAATGCTGAAATTCCTGACTCTTCAATTGATCAGTCAGATACTTCTCAGATGGATTTCTCTCAACATGTAGATCACTATGTTCAACCAAATTATGACTATCTTGGTTCTGGATTAGTTTAAAAAAGGCAGAACCAAGGGTGCATCCAAAACTAATCATGCAAATATTTAGGAGTGAGAAGTAGATGGAGCCATTCACCATAATAGGCATATCTTTATTTGTTTTTCTGCTAAACAGCTATGGTAGATCAGTGATAACTTTCACTGCTGAGATGGTTCAGGAAAGCCTGCGTTATATATTCAAAGGACGTAACATCGCAATCCTTGGTGAGAAGTCATCAGGCAAAACCTCCCTTATCTACTTTCTTCAGTACGGAAAGCCTGTCGAGATAAAGCAGAACAAGGTAAATTCTCCTGAACCAACTTTGGGTTCAGTTGTGGTTGGTGCTAATATTAACCTGAAGAGTAAAGGAAAGGAAGTATCTGTAAGAATTCCTAATGACGTGTCGGGAGATAATGATTTTCGAGCCTTATGGAAAGAGCTTATCAAAGATACTAATCCTGATGGAATTATCTATCTTTTAGATGGAAGGTTAAATGCAGAAAGCACCAAAGTGGCTATTGCTTCAATATTTAAAGATATACTCTCTTGCTATTCGGACAAGGTAAGTCTTAATGGTGTAAGTGATATCAAGTTAAAGGCTTTTCATATATTTGTCTCATACTCAGATCGGTGGGCTACTTCCGAGGCGATCAGGACTATGAAGGAGGCTCAAGTCAAATTGGATTACTTGTCGGAATCAGACAAAGAAGAACACAAGTACTTGAAAAGTATGAGTATAAAGTTTGATGTCTCAATCATGAACCTGTCGCCTAATAAAAATAATTGGAATGAGACAATCCGGGCTTTAACTATGTTTGGTACGGATCTAAATTGAATAATTCTTTTTTGAGGGCTATATTTTAGATTAGATATGCTTGAAAAGTTTAGTAATATTTATGAAGAAATATCAAGTTTTCTTGAAGTGGGTCTTTCTGATGCTGCTGAGTATACGTTGGATATTAGTAGAGATGAAGGTGACTCTTATAGCCTTAGATTTAATCAGATTCGGTCGATATCATCTCGCCCACTGAGTAAGAGAAAGGCTATGAGCATCGTTCCTGTAGGAAGCCAATGGTCTTACTTCTTAGGATGGAGAGATATTTTTGGCATACCTATATTTGAAAATGAAGATGACAAGTGGCTATCTTTTGGTTTTGAGACTGTACTGCCACACAAAACTAGAGGTGCATATCTTTATCTGAAAGCATTCTTTCTGCCTTTTCCTTTAAAAAAGGATGTTTTGGATAAAATTGATGAATTTGCTGATGTTTTAGGTGACTACTCTATAGCAGATGAGAAAATAAGTTTTATTCATAGGATGGAACTGAAATGTCGTGGTTCAACAGAGATTAATGCTTCCAGTAGTTCAATGTATAAACATAGAGCAATTGAGGCTTGGATTATTAGAGAGGCAAATCAGCGTTATCGAAAGAGAGAAACTTTTTTATTCAGAACGCTAGTTATGAAAAAGAATCAAATACCCTCATTTTGGGGACAGAACTTTGTTATCGCAAAGAGAAGTGATGTATGGGAGAATCCTGCCCGTTGAACACAACGTTATACAGATGAAAATTTGGTGCTAGCAGAAAAGTACCCTTGGCAGAATGCTGAGTGTGAATGCCATTGGTTACAGCGAGAAGGATTGGATGGCTTTGTATTCTCTCGTTTTGCCGTAAATCTTCGACTGTAAGCACCGTCGGAACATTACCACAAGTGGCAGCGACATTT
Organism: Calothrix sp. CSU_2_0; assembly: GCA_012034595.1. Lineage (GTDB taxonomy): Bacteria > Cyanobacteriota > Cyanobacteriia > Cyanobacteriales > Nostocaceae > Brunnivagina. Next base: position 14,755 of record JAAUPE010000140.1, read on the forward strand.
TGAACGGCAGTCAGGTATTTTCACTCCACGCGATCGCAAAACTACAACTTCTAATTACAGGCAAGTACTATCGCTTGTTATGATAAATCGCGGTAATATCAGAACATGAGTACCATCTACCGTTCGACCCGTGACCGACGAATTGCCAAGAGCCGATAACGATTCTCCCTGGAAAGAGATCCTCGAAGCCTACTTTCCCCAAGCCATGCAGTTTTTCTTTCCCCAAACCGCAGCCCTAATTAATTGGGAACGTCCCCACGAATTTCTCGACAAGGAATTTCAACAAATCGATCGCGATGCAGTACAAGGAAGACGCTACGCAGATAAATTAGTGCGCGTGTGGAAACTCAACGGCGAAGAAATTTGGCTATTAATCCACGTCGAGATACAGGCAGAATCGGAGGAAGAGTTTGAAGAAAGGATGTTTCTCTACAACCTGCGGATTTTCGATAAATTTGCCAAACCCGCTATCAGCGTAGCAATTTTGTGCGATTCCAGATCCGACTGGCGACCCCACCAATACAGTTACAATTATCCCGACACCAGGCTAAATTTTGAATTTGGTACAGTCAAATTAATAGATTACAAAAACCGTTGGGCTGAATTAGAAGTCAGCAAAAATCCTTTTGCTACGGTCGTTATGGCACATTTGAAAACCCAGGAGACAAGGAGAAAATTAGGAGAGCGCAAAACCTGGAAATTTAGCCTAATTCGTAGGTTATATGAAAGGGGATGGCAGGAAAGGGATATTCGTAATCTATATCGATTTATTGATTGGGTTATGATTCTACCAAGGACATTGGAAACAGAATTTTGGCAAGAATTTAAAGAATATGAACAGGAGAAACGTATGAGCTACATTACAACCGGAGAGCGCATTGGTTACGAACGCGGGCAGCAGGAAATTATTATAAGGTTGCTGCAAAAACGGTTTGGAGAATTACCCCAATCTACACGGGAGCAAATTCAATCTCTATCGACAAATCAGTTAGAAACCCTGGGTGAGGCTTTGCTGGATTTTGCGGGTTTAGATGAATTACTCGGTTGGCTTGCAGAAAACCCTGCCAACTCAAATTAACCCAACATAAGTTCGACAAATCTCTGGTAAATTGAATTTAATCCCGATTAAATCCAGAGGGCATCTAGCGCATGAAAATTATTCATGGAACCTGGATACCAAGTGCCAATGCTGATTTCATGGCAGCAGGCAGTTTTTTCCTATGGGTAGAAACTACTGTCACAAAAACTAACAATAAAAAAATTAAAATACATCCTGGGCATCTTGACAAGAAGGAATTAATTGCTTTCATTACTCAAGAATTAGGAATTAATACCAATCCGGTTGAATTAGAACGACGCATAGTTCCCCAATATTTTGCTTTACCAACTGCAAATAATTGCCCTTTACCTTCTCCGGAATTAAGCAAGTATTTAGAAACAGAAATTCCGGAAGATTTTGAGTTTGCCTTTTGGCAGGTTGATTGTTATGATATCCAGGCTGTTAATGCCATTAAAGTCATTAGCGATATTCATTTTTTGGCTTTATATCTATCTAATGAAGTGCAACTGGGTTCGGATTTATTATTTTGGTATCATTACACCCAAGCTTTTAAACAAGTCATTCTCAAAGACCAATATATTCCTGCCTGCAAATATCGAATAATAGAAGCTGCAACAACTGCAAAAGTACAAAAATCTAGAACAAATAAAACTAAAAAACAGACTGAAGCACAAACTCAGCAAATACCAGAAATTTATGCTACATGGGAAATAGTTTCTGAAGCATACGAAACAAACATTCTTCAATATATTGAATATATGCCATTGATTTGTGTGGCAGGCTCTGCGATCGCTCGTGATGAAATCGAGTTTTTCGATCGGGAAACTCTGTTGAGGCATTTTAGCGAATCTGTTTTAAATGCTATTGTCACTAACACCACTTCAACAGCAGCATTTGATAAGCGCATCGAAAATTCGTTAATTTACCACTGTCTCTACCAACAAAAATCTAACCCTCTCAAGGGAAATGTTGCGATCGCAGAATACCAGCAATGGTTGTCTTGGAAAAGTAAAATTACCCGCAGCCAAAACAATTCATCTTTTCATCTTTGTTTTCAACTTCAATCTCCTGCTTCCGAACAAATAGATAATTGGCAAATTCAATTTTTAGTTTCTAGCAAGCAAGACCCTTCTTTAAAGTTAGCATTAGCTGATTATTGGAGTATAAAACAGGAAAATGGGAGTAATGAAAGTAATAATCGGAAAAAGAAAAAATCTCCTTCTTCCACATCCAACACACCACTTCCCGACTTTATCGATCGCGACTTTGAAACCAACTTACTCTTAAATTTAGGATATGCAGCAAGGATGTATCCCAAATTATGGCAGGGAATGGAAACCGATCGACCGATTGGAGTGCAACTTAGTTTAGACGAAGCATTTGAATTTCTCAAAGAAAGCGCTTGGATTTTAGAAGACGCAAATTTCAAAGTCATTGTACCAGCTTGGTACACCCCCGCAGGTCGTCGTCGAGCTAAACTTCGGTTGAAAGCTTCCTCTGGGGGAAAATCTGCGAGTAAGAGCGATAAAAAAGGTTATTTTGGTCTGGATTCTCTAGTAGAGTATGAATACGAACTGGCAATTGGCGACCAACGAGTTTCCCGGAGCGAATGGGAACAATTGGTCAATGCTAAAACTCCCTTAGTACATTTTCGCGGTCAGTGGATGGAATTAGACCGGGATAAAATGCAGCAAATGTTGGAATTTTGGCAAACTCATGGTGACGAGAAACCTGCAATGTCGATGTTAGATTTTCTCCAACGCAGTGCAGAAGCAGGAGAAGATTGGGAAATCGAACATGATGATTTTCTCTCGGAGATGGTGACAAAACTGCAAGATAAAAGTCAATTGGAACCAATTTGTGAATTAGCAAATTTACAGGGAAATCTGCGGGAATATCAAAAACGGGGTGTTTCCTGGTTGAATTATTTAGAAAAATTAGGATTAAATGGTTGTTTAGCGGATGATATGGGATTGGGAAAATCTGTCCAGGTCATTGCGAGACTGGTACAGGAGAAAGATGACTCCACTTCAAAATTACCCACATTATTGATAGCACCAACCTCAGTTGTTGGGAACTGGCAAAAAGAAATTGCTAAATTTGCACCCCATCTGCAAACAATGGTACATCATGGCAGCGATCGCCTAACTCAAAGTGCAGATTTTCAAGCAGCTTGTCAGCAACATGATGTGGTAATTACTTCCTTTACCCTGGCTCGCAAAGATGAGAAACTATTAAATAGTGTCGAGTGGCAGCGTTTGGTATTGGATGAAGCGCAAAATATCAAAAATCCTAAAGCCGCACAAACAAAAGCTATCCTGAAAATATCAGCAAAACACCGACTTGCATTGACGGGAACACCTGTAGAAAACCGCTTGCTGGATTTATGGTCGATTTTTAACTTCCTCAATCCCGGTTATTTGGGAAAAGAAGCGCAATTTCGTAAATCCTTTGAAATTCCCATCCAGAAGGATAACAATCTGAGTAAATCGAATACTCTGAAAAAATTGGTCGAACCCCTGATTCTTCGCAGAGTTAAAACCGACAAATCGATTATTAACGATTTACCCGATAAAGTTGACCAAAAACTGTACACCAACCTGACCAAAGAACAAGCATCCCTATACGAAGCAGTCGTTAAAGATGTAGAAAAACAATTAGAACAAGTAGAAGGAATTCAACGCAAAGGTTTAATTCTCTCCACATTGATGAAACTAAAACAAATTTGCAACCATCCAGCCCAATTTTTACAAGATGGGAGTGAATTTTCAAGCGAGCGATCGCACAAACTCAGTCGTTTAGTCGAAATGGTGGAAGAAGCAGTTTCGGAAGGAGAAAGTTTGTTGATATTCAGTCAATTTACGGAGGTTTGCGAGTCGATTGAGAAATATATCAAACATGCATTGCACTACAACACTTATTACCTGCACGGTGGTACAACCCGACAACGACGAGAGAAGATGATTGGAGAATTTCAGAACCCAGAAACAGAACCATCTGTTTTTATACTGTCACTCAAAGCCGGAGGTGTGGGAATTACCTTAACTAAAGCTAACCACGTCTTCCATTTTGACCGTTGGTGGAACCCAGCAGTGGAAGAACAAGCAAGCGATCGCGCTTTTAGAATCGGTCAAAAAAAGAACGTCTTCGTGCATAAATTTGTCGCAATTGGCACTTTAGAGGAAAAAATTGACCAAATGATTGAAGATAAGAAAAAACTTGCTGCTGTGGTTGTTGGAAGTGATGAATCTTGGTTAACAGAATTGGATAATGAAGCTTTTAAACAATTAATTGCATTGAATAAAAGCGCAATTTTGGAATAGAAAATAGGGATGGGAAATATGGCTAAATTTTCTCGAACTTGGTGGGGAGAAATTTTTATTAAAGCGTTGGAATCATTTACCGATTCTGGTAGATTGCAACGAGGTCGTTCTTATGCTAGCGGTGGAAAAGTCAGCCAAGTAAAAAGTAAAAAGATAAAGGTAAAAAGAAAACCCCAGAGATAAATCTAGGGGCTTGAAACAAGGAATCTTTATCTTTCTCCATGAATCAATTCAGGGGCTTGTATCCGTTGAGAT
>JAAUPE010000304.1 GCA_012034595.1 Calothrix sp. CSU_2_0
CAAGCAGTAATTAGGAGACTCGAACGTCATGAAGCATATAAATCAGCTAGCACAACAGTTACAGGTATCGCCTGAAATCGTGCGAAATGTTTGCCAAATTTTAGATTTAGAAATTAGCGGAGATGCGATTAGCGAACAAGTCGAATCGCAGTTGGTAAATTTAAAAGCTGCTGCAACTAAGGAAAATATGTCTATGGAAGAAGCCGCAAGGCATTTGTTGTCAATGCGCGATGCCCATTCCGAGTCGCAGTGCGATCGCAAATTTAACAAACGCGAGTATATCAAACAACGCTTTGGTGTCGATCCAGAAACAGCAGCACCAGATAGTTTTGTGGGAATGCTTTACCAAGATACCCATCGCGGTACTCAGCTAGGGGAACTGCGTCATAAAGTGGTGCTGGAAAGTTCAACCTTAGCTTTGGAAGAATTTGTCTTTAACGGAACTGGGAGTAATTTAACCGCAGACGAATATACTCAAGCCCAAGAACGTATAAATTCGCGCATTGATAACGATTTTTTCGCCAAGGTCAACTGGGGGGAAAACAATTCGCAAGTCGCAATAACTCCTTCGGAGACGCTGCGCGAACGCGGTTCGCAGTTGAAACAGTTGAAGTCCTCGCAGACGAAAACCGGGCAATCTCCGAAGAAGTAGTAAATCAAATGCTACCGATTTGTTACCAGTTTCGAGATGAAAGCTTATTGCAAATGCGGAAGAATGCAACTACAGCCGTGGGTATAAATCTTCTTTCCGTTGTCGCTGGAACAGTTATTGGGGTGTGGGTGACAATTCCCCCAACTCAAGAAAGGCAGGAAATTAAGAGTTTAGAACCGATTTTGATTGGGGTCGGAATAGGCGAAATCATTGGGTTAATTTTGGCACTATTAGTAATTTGGATACGAGGTGAAAATGAGCGCAGCATTTGATTTTTTGGTCAACACAGCAGGTGGTTTGTTGATGAATCTGGGCGTTTCTGGGATGGTAGGGCAATTGATGGGAGTGGGCGCAACCCTCGCCCTACATCCATTGTTGTTGTTAACCGGAATAATTGTGGGTGGTACAGGAATTGCGATCGCCCGCGAACTCAATAAACCTCGCCATCTGTATTTAATAGTGGATAACACGGGTGAGGTTTGGTAATGTTTAGTGCGAAACCGTTGCGGAACAAAAAACTGCGATCGCAAAGAAAGGTGAATGTACCTTTATTGACAACCTGCGCGACGGTTGGAGCAGTTTCTTTGATTGGGATAGTCGCATTAACAGTGGGTTGGAAACAGCAAATTCCAGCAAGTCAATCGACTGAGGTTCAAAAAGCAAAATCACAGGTTGCCGAACTTCGGGAGGTTTATTTAGAAAAATTATCCCGCACAGATTACAACATTAACCAATTGGCAAGTTATTCATCTGAAGGAACACCAACTTTGACGGGTTGGAGACAATTAGCCGCAGCATTGTGGGGACAACAATTGAAGGGGGAAATCGCCAAGATGCAGAGCGATGATAAGTCGGGATTCTATAGATTGCACCATATGCCAGCGTTGGAAATAGTGAAGTTTAATTCTCTGGATGTTCTATTGGAAGCAGCTTCTGGGAACGATACTTTTTACTGGGGATATCGCAAAACCGACGGGACAAAGGTTGAGGAAAAGATTTCGACAGGAGCAGCTGCGGTGATGATATTGGGGAAATTGGAAGCGATCGATTACGCGCAAAACCTGGAATCCCAACCATCAGTGGATTTGAACCAAATGCTGATTCAAATTCGCAATGCTCAAGAACCTTATTCTTTAGCTCAAGCTCAGTTGTTACGTACCCGTGGTTATTCTGACCCTGTGGAACAACTCGCTCGTGTAAGGGAAATTCGCGAACAAATTAAACAACAAGAGCAAGAACGAAAGCTGTATCTGAATGGGATGAAGGAAACAGTTCGACCCAAAATACCAAGTCCCCAAGATTGAGGAAATGCATCATGTACGTTAAGTTTACTGCTGCCATAATTTGTATTATCTTGTGTTCGCTCAATGTCGTAGCGGCAGTCAAACGTACTCCGATTCGCACCACACTTGAGGATTCAACTCGCACCACTGTTGAGATGATGCCATCACCCAATTCTCCCGTGCATTGGCTGAGTGCGGCTATTTTTATTGCGGGATTTGCAGGTTTTTTGGGTTGGGGAATTTCTGAATATAACTGTTCGCTGGAAAGAGAGGAAATAGCTGAAGATTTGCCCAATCAAAATAATTTCGTTACTTCTACAAATACTCCAGCATCTCCACCGATGAATCCTGTGATTTCTGGGAAAAACATTATTCAATTTACCCCTCGTATATCTGACAATTCCACTTTAAATTCAGAACAACAATCTCAAACATTATCACCCGAAGAATTTTATTCTCAACTTCAACAAGAAGATTATTGGGAAGACAAGGAAGATACAAACAATAATCCATCAGCTAGTTAATTTGACCGAGGTAAATATGAGCAGAAACCGCCGTAATTTTGATGTTGATTATTCCGAAGGTGGAGCAATTATTCCCACTACTCGCTTGCAGGGAATGTTAAATCAAGTTCAACAACAAGGAGGAATAGTCAACCAACAATCGGGAATGCCAGTAATAGATACTCAACCCTTAGAGGTTCGATATGTCAACTCTCAAGCTTCCATAAAGCCCAGGATTCCCCACATCGAAATTCCCTATGTGGAAGTGTGGAAAGCTCACCGACTACATCCCCAAAACCCCTGGCGTTTTGTTTGGTATCCAGCTTATTTCCTTGGTGATTGTATAAAATCTCCCATTGGTGTAGGTGCTGTTAGATTATGGTTGTTCTTGCTATTGGTTAATTTCTTGCTCAATGGTAGTTACACTGGACCCGGTTATGCTTCTGATAAAAAGATTGAAGTTGTGCCGGAAAAAGTACCATCATTCGCGATGCCAGTATTTCGGCAGTTGGAATAATGTGGGTAAAAATTTTCTTTGGATTCACCTTATTGGTGTGGTTTTTAGATATTTGTCAACCAGGATACCTCAAGTTTTATAACTTGAATAATGTAACTTCAAAGATTAAATTTCCAATCTCCACCGCAGTTATTTCTAAACCGACACCAACCCCCACTGATTCGATTTGTAATAGCCCCAAAAACAATTTTGAGAAGTTACTAAGTTCCACTAATTCGAGTTGTCAGAATGCGAATCAAGCTGGAAATCGATAGTAC
>JAAUPE010000141.1 GCA_012034595.1 Calothrix sp. CSU_2_0
GTACTTGTTCCATGAAATAATCATATCACATGTGAATAGCATTTTGACGGCGAATAAATTCGCCTACGCCTTGCCCCCACGGATGAATCCGGGGGCTTCCACGGCGAGAAGTATCTGGTGAGGGGTAAACCTGACTTACGACAGAACTTAAAATCTGATAGTTTCCAAAAATTTTGAAGACGGTTCAATTCTGACAAAAGTACCGATTTCTAGTTTTCCCGGTTTCATTTTTAATTTTATAATTCGCATTAATAAACCGTCAGTTTCTAAGTTACGTAAATCTAAACGTTGATTGAGGTTATTTACTATAGCATTTAAGAATCGAGGTGGTACTTCTTCCTCATTCACTTTTGCGATTGGTTTAACTAGCTGCAATCTTCGTCCTGCAACTATATTTAATCCTGTTTCTAGATTTACAACGACCGATTCACTACTCCCTTGCTCCTGTATTTCTACTTGTAAATTGACACGTTGATTGGCTAAAAATTTTACTCTAGGATTGACAAAACGGTATACGGGGTTAGAGTCCTTATTGGCTGGGTTTACAGAAATTATATTCAGCTTTCGCAGACGGGATAAGAATTCCGGAGACTGTAAAACTTTATTTACATCCGCTTCAGTTAAAACCAATCGTAAAGCTGCTTGTAAAGGTCGTTTGAACTTCGGTCGTTTTTTACCAATGGTACGAGTATCGAGTTCAATTCTGTCGGTTTCTAGCTCGAAAACGGCGATGCGAATATCCTGACGCTTTAATTGTAGCGAACGTCCGGCGATTCGTACCCGATCTACTTTGCCTTGTAGTAATTGATGTGTTGGTGCATTATCTATACGTACTTGTAATTGTTCGGCTTTCACAAATTGCGAACGAATAGCATTTTCGGCAGTGCGATCGACAACAAGTCCAACAGGAGAGATTAAACCCAGCAAACTGGATAAAAGTATAGTTAAGAATTCCATGTGCTAGGTTATCCCATTTCTGGCGATCGCCCGTCAATTACTTTTGTAGCTCGAAGTTGGGCAGAAGTCTGTGCAAAGCAAACGAAATATCAAAATTTTAGTTTGCGGACTCGTAATCAAAACAATAGGGGCAAAAAGTCGTAATTGCGATATGCCTTTGGCATTAAGCTCCGCTTATCGCTTAGACTAATGCCGAAGATATATCACGAAAAACAAATTATGCCCCTATAATCTTAAATACCTTGATTTTAACTCAAAACCTCTATCTTTACCGATGCCACACCACTGCCAATCATCCTTAATTTTTTAGCAGCACCATAAGATACATCAATGATTCGACCACGAATAAAAGGACCGCGATCGTTGATTCTGACTATTACAGAACTACCGTTGTAAAGATTTGTTACCCGAACTCGTGTACCAAGGGGAAGTGTCCGATGGGCTGCGGTTAACAAATTAGGATTGAATCTTTCTCCACTGGCAGTACGGGAACCACTTTCATATCCATAATAGGAAGCCATTCCGCTAAAAGTTGAGCGAGTTCTGCTTTGTTTTACTTTATGCTCTACTTGTTGGGCTATTGGCTGTTGTTTTTTGCGTGCTTGTTGTGTCTTGGTTGTGGGTTTTTGTGGTTTAGTTGGTTGTTGAATTTTTTTTGGTTCTGCGATTCGGGAAGCAGTCCTTTCGGGAATAGTTTTTGAGCCTTGGGCTTCACCGATTGCAAAGCTAACTTCAGGATTTTTTTTGAGAATAGAAGCAACACCATCAATCTGGTTTAGAGGTTTTGCACCACCTATAAGTCTCCGCAAGCGGTTTGTAGCTTGTAAAGCATCTTGCGCTAAGTTATTCGTGGTATCAGGTAATTGGGTGTAGCTATTAATTTCTAACAGTTCTTCGGCATTGATTTTAATCGCGTGACGGTCTTTTTTCCAACTTACAGTTATTTGATTTGCATCAACTTTTTGGGCGATTAATTGATTGATTTTAGATGCAATAATACTTGCTTTTTCTGTGGGGTTGATATTTTCTCCACCCGCAGATTCTTCAGCAATAAATGTCAGAAATGGAATATTGCGGATATATAAAGTTGTAGCTTGACGACCAGCTAATTGATGCGGGTGAATTTTAGTTATTACCGATGATTGTGATGTTTTGCTATTGACTTTATCAACATTTGATGTTTTTTGTGCAGGTAAAGTCTCTCCAGTTGTTCCTGCACTAGCAACTGATGGTATTCCCACAACAGTTGTTGACAGAACAACAACAGACCATAATTTTTTTTGATTCATGTGTTTTGTATTGGAGTGATTGAAGAACTACAATTTTGCTTGTTGAAATCCACAAAAATTCGGACTCGCTTCCACTTTTGCTCAATCAATGCAACATCCAAACACCTTAAAAATTAAGGTGCTAAATTCCAGCTTTATCAATTTATCAAAATTAAATTACTATTTCCAAGTGAAGGGAGTCACAATCTTGATATTTTCCTAACTATATTTGGTTTTATGTTTTCTGCTATACAAAATGTATTTTCTTTATATTCCTAACTATTTTAGGAATTAACGTAAAAAACCCGGTTTTTATGGAAAATCGTTGTTTTGACGACCAGTTTATTTGTAGAAACTGGGTTTCTGGCTTCACATGTGTAAGTCCTGTATTTATGACAAATCATTCCCCCGATTTATCCGTGGGGTCAATCTAAAATCCAAAGCTTGTACTGAGCGACAGCGAATGTATCCTAAATCTAAAATTCAAAATCTAAAATTCAAAATCTAATATCGGATGACTTCTTTGGTAAACATAATTGGAGATTATTCAATCTTTCCAAAGCTTTCTGCATGTCATTTAATGCACCCAATTCTTGATAAATCTTTGCTGCTTTCTTATAATCTTGATTTGCCGCTTTTTTTTCGCCCAATGTACAATTTACCACTGCACGATTCATATAAGCGATCGCAGACTCGGAAGGCATGTTTATGACTTTGGTATAATCTTGGATAGCTGCTTGGTAATCTTTGAGATAAGAAAGGGCATTTCCACGTCCGATATAAGCATCAATATTTTGAGGTTGATTATTAATTGCTTGCGTAAAATCTGTTACTGCTCCTTGATAATCACCTTTTTTGAACTTAATTTCGGCTTGGGCAATAAATTTTTGGGCTTGATTATTTGCATTTAGTCTGAGGAAAAACGTGATTGATGCAGCAGTGGTAATTATTAGCGCGATGGGCAAAGCCACGCCAAAGGCGATCGCAAAAATTTTCCGAGTATATTTGTATGCAATATTAATAATATTCTTGATGTCTTTTGTCGTCTTTTTGGCTATAACCGATTGTTCAATTTTGAGTGTGTCTTCGTTATTTAATCCTAGATATTCTTGAATTAATTTTAAGTTTCTCCGGTCTTCACTTACTATTTTATGTTTATTTTGACGATTTGCTAAAAAATGAATTAATTCTTGTTTATATTGTTGTAATTTATAATTATGTTCTTGTTTGGCTTGGGTAACTACTTCTGTTTCAATTAATTGGCAATCTGAAGTTTTTATAATCAAAGATTTTTTGATTTTATCTAAGTTAACCATCGCTTCGCTGCCAAGTGGAAATTCTTTGCTAATTGCATTTGCAAAACTATATCTATATTCTTGCAAGCGTTGATGATATTCTCTGATGCCTTCAACTACTGCCTCTATACCCTGAAAAATATCGGTGAAAGCAGCATCTGGATTTTGCCAACTTTGAACAGGCATTCCATTTTTTGGTAAAGGAGTAAAATTGCCCAATAATTTCTGCCAACCTTGGCTTTTATCTACAAGTATGGGAATTGCAACAATTTCTCCTAGCTGGTGTTTTTCTCTCAGTTTACTTATTTCACTGTTCCACTCAATTTCATTTTGAATTAAAGTTAAAAAATCCCCACTAACCAACAGCACAATCACATCAGCAGTCTGCAATTGATAAAAATTTTCGTACAGTGAAAAATTGGGTAACGAATCGTCTAGGTGATTTTCAATATCTTTACCATTCCCCCAAGTTAGTGAATTTTGAGGAATATTAAACGAATTACTTAAATTTTCGGGTTGTTGATGCTGATACCAATAGATGACTACATCTTGATTTTGCATTGTCCTTAATTGATTTTCTAAAAGTTGTTTTAATTGCTTATCTTGATTTGAAGGAGAGTAAGCAACAAAAATTTTAATAGTTTTAGCTGACTCTGGCATTAGGAACATGGCGAAAAGAACCCTAGTATGATAAGGCAAAAAAGGAAAGCTTATAAAATTACCTTTTCAGGTATTTTAAATAATATTTAATTAATATTCAACTTTAGTTCAAACACATTCGCTTAAACTTGATTTAATCTGACTTTTGATAATGAAATCTCTTGTAATTTTGCTACCATTTCTGCCCTTGCTGATACTTCCAACTTACGAAACATCCGCTTCAATGCTTGTTTAACAGAATTTTGTGTAATCCAAAGTTTTTCCCCTATTTCAGCATTTGTTAACCCTTGAGCAACCAATTCAGCGATTTCAAGCTCACGTTTTGTTAATCGATCGGCTAAAGCTGAATTATTTAATGTGACTTTTGATTTTGCTCTCAAAGATGCCAACTTTGCCGACAAATGTAAACACAAAGCGCTCAAATCCGCTAAATCATTAGCCGTAAAAGCCGGATTTCCCGTAGCTCGTGCTAAATTTAGCGTACCGACAAGACAGCCATCAGCCACGATAGGACCACTCATAACATGTGCATGGTCATCACGCGAACAAAAATCCTTCCAATCTCCACCTGGTAATATTAACTGCTCGTGGGCTGGTGCATGACGCTCGACAACATACTTTCCCACCGGATTACCCCGCAAGCAAATTTCCGGAATACTGGTGGTAATATCTGGAAAACCTTGAGCATTTATCCCAACTTCCAGGGGTTGACTTCCGTCAGTATCGACTGATGTATCCAACGAGTCGAAAAGATAAATTCCCCAACGTTGAGCATCAAAATATTCACCAACCGTCTCCACGATCGCGATTTGTAATTCTTGTTCATTTGTCGAAGATGCGATCGCACCTAACAGTTTTTGCAGGGAATTTGCCATATGTGTACCCAGTTGGGGTCTAGGCTAGCTGACTCAATGCTTCTATGCTAATAAAAGAAGTAAGTAAAAAGCTAACATAAAGAGCCGTCTATAGGAGAATTGACATGACAGCAACACAAGTATCTGCTCAAGAGCTATTCCGCGCTGCATACGAAAATCGCTACACCTGGGATAAGGAATTCCCCGGCTATAGTGCGGATATCAAATATAGATATGATGGTAAAGAATACAACGGTCAAGTGAATATTAGCACCAATCTCAAGGCAGAAGTATTGGGTGTGGAAGATGAAGAAGCACAAAAAGCCATCCACGGACAAGCTTGGGAAATCGCAGTTCACCGCGTTCGTCGGACTTTTGAACAAACCCATGGTGAAAACATTTTCCGTTATGGTGCTACCGATGCTAACGGTGCTGTAGAAATCTTAATGGGTGGTAAAGCTGAAGGTGACAAATACAAACTTCGTAACAACGAAGTCTGCTTAGTTCATCGTCATATTCATGGTGTAGTTGTGACAATCAACACCTTTAGCAGTCATGAAACTGGTGAAGGTTATTTATCCCACACTTATGACTCAGTGTATCATGACCCCAAAACAGGTGAACAAAAGGGTGGAAAAAGCGATTTTGTTGACGAATATGAAAAAGTAGGTAAATACTTTATCCTCAACCGTCGCGAAATTAACACCGATGTTGATGGTAAACCTTCGGTTCAAGAGTTTATTTTCTCCAATATTAAGTTGATGGAAAATAATTAATATTCCATTTGTTTAAGTTTCATTTTTCAATTATTGTAGGGGTGAATGGTTATTCACCCTCTTTTATTTCTTTTTCATTTTTATTGTTCAACCAAGATTTAATCAAAGTGGATACTGAGTTGGGATACCGATCGCACGGGGATATTGTGCGGGTGTTTGTGCTATTTTCCGCACATGCAAACAATGACGAATGCTATTAGTTAAAGGTGTTTCAAATTTATCGACACATTCAAGTTTCCCACCTAATTCTGGGACAGCCTTTTCCAAAGCACAATTTTCCTCATCCGTCCAAGTTCCGCGATAAATAATTGCCAAACCACCTTTCTTGAGCAAAGGTAAGGAATACTCAGCGCAAACTGTAGCAGAAGCCACAGCACGGATTAGAGTTATATTGTAATGCTGACGGAACGATCGCAATTGTCCAAGCTCTTCTGCCCTGCCAACAACAGTTTTCACATTATCTAACTTGAGTTCGGTTATCAATTGCTCAACAAAAGTAATTTTTTTCTGAGTTGAATCAAGTAAATCCACTGCACTATTAGGGATTACAATCGCAGCAGGAATGCCAGGGAAACCCGCACCAGTACCAATATCAATCATAGATAAGCAAGGAACTTCGCTCAATTCTTCTAAACAGGCTTTAAATCCCCGTATAGAATCCCATAAATGCTTTTCCCAAAACTCATTTACTTCGGTAATGCGGGTAAGGTTCAGCTTTTGATTCCCGATGAGAACCAATTCATAAAGTTGCTGGAATAATGCTCGCTGGGCATCGTTAGGTTGCCAATTCAAAGTATCTTGCCAGATATCGAGCATTTCTGGCAGCAAAACAGAATTTAAATCGTTCACTGGGATTTTAAACTAGTAAATGCAGTATTTTTACAAATATTGTAGGGGAAGCGATTGTTGGGTTAATCCTTTTTTGTTAAAAATTGCCGCAAACTCAACAAACTCAAAGTTTGCCCCAAGGAGATAGGAAAAATTGTCACCCCTTCAAGTCGTGACTGTACCCAACCTTCACCCCAATACCACTCATGAAAACCATCGATTCCCTGACTTAATAGCAAGCGTAGAGAATTAGGAGTCGCAACATCTACTTGATGTTGAATTGCAAATGGTCCAATTTGTCTGGTAAATTGCAATCCTGAATGCAGTTCTTCAGGCATTGCCGTGCTAAAACCACCAGAAGGAAGCCATTTTTCCAGTTGTGCAGGACGCATTAAACTATTACGGATTGCGTCTGCGGTTGCTTCTACTTCGATACGTAATTGGCTTTGTTGGAAATTTCCGAGCATGTTAATGGGTAATAGTTTAGTTCTTTAGTAATTGTAACTATCTAGTTGGGATTGGGCATTGGGCATTGGGCATTGGGCATTGGGCAATGAGTTTTTAGACTCCTAACTCCTAACTCCTAACTCCTAACTTTTAATTCTTAATCACTAAACACATTAAAATATAAAGAAATGTGAATGAGCAAATGTAAGGGGTTTCATGGCGGATCAATTAATTCGCGCTACAGCAGCTGATGGTGGTATCAGGGTTGTGGGTGCAATTACCACAAGGTTAACCGAAGAAGCACGACAACGACACAAGCTTTCTCCCGATGCGACAGCTGCATTAGGACGGACAATGACTTGCGGGTTATTAATGGCTTCTGGGATGAAAAGACCTGGTTCGCGGGTTAATCTACGCATCAAAGGCGACGGTTCTTTGGGTGGTATATTAGTAGATGCTGGTTTAGATGGAACCGTACGCGGTTACGTTGGCAATCCACTAGCCGAATTACCTCCAAATGCTAGAGGTAAATTAGATGTTGGTGGCATAGTTGGTAAAGGTTTTCTCTACGTCGTCCGCGATATTGGCTATGGCTTTCCTTATTCCAGCACTGTAGAGCTTGTTTCGGGTGAAATTGGCGAAGATGTCGCTTATTATTTAGCAACTTCCGAACAAACTCCTTCTGGTTTGATTGTGGGTGTATTTGTAGAAGAGAGTGGAGTTACAGCCGCAGGTGGTTTGTTGGTACAGGTATTACCAAAAGCTGCTAGCGATGAAACTCTTGTGGAAACCTTAGAGTCGCGTATGGCTGGTTTGACAGATTTTACCCCGCTAATGCAAGCTGGTAAAAGCTTAAGCGAAATTTTTCAGGGTATTTTGGGTGATATGGGACTTCACATTTTCCCGGAAACCCAAATATTGCGCTTCCATTGTGGTTGTTCGTTTGACAGAGTTTTGCGAGCTTTGAAATTATTAGGAGAGTCTGAACTGCAAGATATGATTATCAAAGATAATGGCGCTGAAGCAACATGTGAGTTTTGTGGCTCAGTATATCAAGCTAGTAGTGACCATTTAGAGCAGTTAATCGATGAATTGCAAGCTGATTCTTTAACTGGAGCAGAGGTATAAAAATAAACTGTATGAAATTTTGATTAATGGTATTTGTGGAGATATGATAGTGCGGGTGCTAGCTTTTTGCAAACGAGAAAGTTACGATGGCAACAAAGTAAGTTTCGATCGCAAATACAACAGATCGTTATAAAATCATTTGGTGTGAGTGATGAGAGAGCGGGATATTCCAGAAAGTTGGTCAAAAGCCACGGTCAACCAGTCAGATGATTTGACCCAACTATCCCGGAAACAACAACTTAATGAAAGAAATATGTCTAGTGCCCCTGGTACTAACTCAAGTGCCAAGTCAAATGCTAAGTCAACCGCCAAGTCTGTGAAGCAGCAAAAAATAAATACATCTGGAAAAACGGTGTCACAAACCGAAGTAGAAGGTAAGCCGTCAGCAACAGGTAAAATTTCTGGGAAGTTACCACGTTGGACGAAAAGTTGGTTGTTGTGGACTGTCTTGTTGGCTTTTGTGCCAGGAACGATCGCATTCATTTCGATGGCGATGCTGTTTAAGTTACCAGCTGCACCTAACTGTCCGGCAATTTTTTGGCCCCTTGCCAGTGCTTCTGTACGCATGCATTGCGCTCAACTCGCAGCTTCTAAGCAAACCGTCAAAGATTTGTTGCAGGCAATCGAATTGGTGAAGGGATTACCAGAAAATCACCCCTTGCGTGGGGAAGTTGACCGTCTTTTGGAAGAATGGTCAAAGGATGTTTTAAAGCTAGCTTCCGAAAGTTTTCAAGCTGGGAAACTCGACGAAGCGATCGCAACCGCAAAGCGCATTCCTAACGACATGCCTGCATATAAACTGGTGGAAGAACAAATCCAGAAATGGCAGTCGCTTTGGGCAAAAGGCGAAAGTATTTATCAAGAAACTGAAGATGCAATGCGTAATGCACGCTGGCAGCAAGCGTTTATGACCGCATCGAAGTTACTACGGTTAGATAATAAGTATTGGGAAACAACTAAGTACCAGCAATTAAATGACTTAATTACCAAGTCTCGCGAAGACGGTGATAAGTTGGCAAAAGCTGAAGACTTGGCGAAAACAGGTGTTGTTGAGAAAATTATTGAAGCAATTAAGTTAGCTCAGTCGGTAACTGCTGACAGCTACATGTACCAAAAGGCAACCGACGCAATTCCAGTTTTTGGTCGGCAAATGCTCGATATCGCTGAGAAAAAACTCGATAAGCGCGATGCTGATGAGGCAATTTCTATTGCCCAGCAAATCCCAGTCAATGCGAGTTTGCAAACCGAAACCGAAGATTTCATTGCCATTGCTGAAGCAAAACGTAACGCTTGGATTGGCACTATATCCGGCTTAGAATCCGCGATCGCCCAAGCACAGCAAATCAAACCCGAACGGGCAGTGTATCAACAAGCACAGGAATTAATTGCTGGTTGGCAGGTAGAAATCGGCGATGTTGCCCGCTTGGATCGAGCAAGAACACTGGCAAGTCAAGGAAGCATCACAGATCTATCCGCAGCGATTACTGAAGCCCAGTTAGTTGCGGCTAATAATCCCCGTTCTAGAGAAGCCCGTCAAGAAATTGGTCGTTGGGTAGCGCAGATACAAACCATCCAAGACCGTCCTTTCTTAGACCGTGCCGAACAATTAGCATACTCTCAAGATGGAACTTCTTTGCAATCTGCGATCGCGGAAGCAAGTCAGATTCGTCGCGGTCGAGCATTGTATCCGGAAGCACGTAAAAGAATCAACGAATGGACTGCAACAATTCAACGTGCCCAAGACCAGCCTTACTTAGATCGGGCACGGGAACTAGCTAGTAGTGGAGATTTACCCGCAGCCATCCAAACTGCGAACCAAATTACTGGTAACAGAGCGCTTGCTGGTGAAGCCCAATCAGCAATTAATGATTGGCAAGGGCAAGTAGATTCCCGTAACAATTGGAACAAAGCACGGGAAGTTGCTTTACGTGGAACCCCTGATGCATTATCGGAAGCTATACGTTTGGCAAATAAAGTGCCCGATCGCAGTGCCTTACGTAACGATGTCAACCCAGCAATTGACCAATGGAGTCAGCAATTGTTCGATATTGCGCGATCGCAATCTGAATCTGATATCGAGCGGGCAATTCAGACAGCGAGATTAATTCCACGGGGAACAGCAGCATACACTGAAGCAAGGCAGCAAATTCGTACTTGGCGTGAATCTCTCACCCCCGCACCGCAACCAACCGAACAAACCCAAACCCAAGAATCTACAACAACCACGACAACTGGGCAATAAGAAGGCAAATAAATTACACGAAAATTACCGTAGGGGTTAACGGCTGTTAACCCTTTTTATTATATTTTTATTGTAAATTAAGGCGAAATACTGTTAATCCTCTTTATTGTATATTTCCAAAGGCGAAATGCTGTTAACCCTTTTTATTGTATATTTCCAAAGGCGAAATGGTGAATATAAGAGGGCGAATAACCAAATGGTGAATATAAGAGGGCGAATAACCATTCGCCCCTACAATGATTGTGGTTGCTACATCGAACTAAACCTTTGAAAAATGGGTTAACGTTAGACTATCTGTAACAAGCACTCTTCAAAACTACCACTTGGTCATGAATACAACTCTTCGCATCGTCAAACCTATTAGCTTGATGCAGTTTGCACCTGGTAGCTTTGTCACAATTTCCAATGTCACTTGGGAAGA
Organism: Calothrix sp. CSU_2_0; assembly: GCA_012034595.1. GTDB lineage: Bacteria > Cyanobacteriota > Cyanobacteriia > Cyanobacteriales > Nostocaceae > Brunnivagina. The sequence continues at coordinate 10,877 of JAAUPE010000141.1, forward strand.
ATTTGAAGCGATTTTGAAAGAATTGGGAGAAAAACGTTCCTCACGAGTTGCTTATTATCAAGGTACTTTTGAAATTATGGTTCCTCTACCAGAACACGAAAAGCCAAAAGATGTTGTTTCAGATATTGTCAAAATATTGATTAAAGCAACAGGAAGAAGGTATGAACCCTTCGGTTCAACTACTTTTAAGAAAGATGGTAAAGCAGGAATTGAACCTGATGCTTGCTTTTACATCAAAAATTATCAACAAATGATTAGTCGTCGTCGGTTGGAGCCAAATGACCCACCCCCAGATTTAGCTATTGAAACTGATCTGACATCTAAAACAACCATTGATGCCTACAAAGCCATCGGTGTTCCAGAAGTATGGGTTTATGACAGTGGTAAATTATTGATTTATCTACTGCAAGACGGAGAATATATTAAATCTGATACTAGTGTCACCTTCCCGGATATGGCAATTACCCAAATTATCCCCGCAGTTGTGGAACGTAGTTGGCAGGTCGGTTGTTTGCAAGCACTAGAAGAGTTTGAAGCCAGCATTAAAATTTAGAATACAACAAATAATTAAATTTTCCGTATATTTTTTAGTTCTATATGGTTTTGGATTTAACGTACAAATCAATCCAAGCCTTGTAATGGAATTTTCTGAAAAAATTATGAAAAAGTTAATGCCTTTTCTTTTGGGTGCGACTTTGATGGTGAATACTGTTGGTTGCAGTTCTCCCAAAGACACAGCCACAAATAATTCTACAAACACGGCAAATACTAAGCTTGTTAACAGCAAAAATGCCAAAAATCCGCAAGCAATAGTTGCTGTCGGCACAGATTTTGAAACAAAACTTCAACAAGAAATATCAACGGGGAAAAATCGCGAAAATGACAAGTTTGTATTAAAAGTTAGAAGTAATAACCCGGTTCTGAAAGATAGTACGGTTAATGGACATGTTGAAAATGTTGTGAAAGCAGCCAAGGGAAAAAAAGCTAAATTAAATTTGGTATTTGATGATATTACCTTGAAAAATGGCGATCGCTTACCAATTGATGCAACTTTGGTTAATACAAAAATTGAAACTAAAACCAAAGGTAAGTTCCTCCAAAATGCTGGAATTATTTTAGGTGGTGCTGCTGCTGGTCGTTTTCTGGGGAATAAAGCTAATTTTAAACATGGTGGTGCTGCTGGTGGTGCTGCTGCTGCCGCATATGTATTATCTAGTCCTGGTGGTGAAGTTGTTCTCAAAAAAGGAACTGAAGTTAAATTAAAATTGAAAACACCATTAGATGCTTCGTGATTGGTTTTTAACTTGTTAATAAAAGGAGTAAAGCCAGCGAGTAGACTTTGCTCTTTTTCTTTTCTTATTTACTAAAGAATGCAAATTTAATAATACCAATTCAATAAATCATTGCAACTAGATTATTGGTAAGGGTTTAGCAATGCTAAATAACCACTACAAACTCATCTGTCGCGTTCTTTTTTCAAATTGGTATAACCGCTCGAACTCGACATGGTGCATTGCTCTTGGCTAACACACCCTAATTTTACATTCACAAATCCATATGTTCTTGATAAAGACTCTTGACTAAATTGTCTAATTTTTCATCCGAACAGCATTCGATTAACATATCAAAAACATCAACTAACTTCGCTGCATCTTCCCCCAAAGTAGGACTTAAACCCCACACATCCTGTACCCAATCTGAAGGGCGATCGCTCTCAAATATCAGCCGTTCTAAAAGTTGCTTTGCCTCAGTTTTTGACATTGACATATGATTATTAGTTTTGGGAATTTACAGTTAACAATTCTACATCCTCTTATTATTCATTAAATTTAGGCACGATACCATTCTTTATTAGGTAAATTCAACAAAAAAATTTCCGGATTCTTTTCATAAATTTGTTCATCATCACTTATTTTAAATAAATAACCTTTTTCAAATTTTATGCAATTCTTATCTTCGATAAACTCCGCTTCCTGCTCATATATCCAGCCGGGATTTTGACCTGTTGTTGCTATTTTTTGAATAGTAAAATTATCGCATTCAAGACAATAAACGCGAGTTTCGTTAGTATCCCGATCTTGTATATGTCCTAAACAACCCACAATAAATATTTTATTTCCAACTAATGTTGCTGAATGAAAATTTGTAGGAGGAAATATATCTACAGGATAGGTATAAATATTGATTTCACCATCTGGATATCTGACAATCACATCATTATAAATACAAAAATCTGGATCGCAAAAGTTCTCATGCTCACCACCGATGTGAATTAAACGACCATCAGGCAAGTAAGTACTCGACATTCCATATCTCAGAAAACTCCAAATTGGACCTTCACGCAGTCTGTTTGTGCATCCAAACTCTTCACGTGCTTCCCAAGCTGAATAACCTGTTTCAACCATGTATTTCCAAAATTCACAATTCATTAATTCGGCATTGTAATGTCCAAATTTTGGATACTTTTGACGTTGAAAAGCTTCGTAACTTACCGTCATATGGGATTTTGGATTTTGGATTTTGGATTTTAGGTTGTGAAATATTTATCTAGCCGAGATAAGTGGTTCGCACACTCGTGTTGCGCTTCACTTATCGCCTTAACGCAAATCGTAGTGCGATCGCATTTCTGTAGTTTTAACAAACATAACAAAAAATAGTGGCAATCATCTCGATTAACACTTTAAATAAGTTAAATATTCACAATTATTTTCCTCAATTTCAAGATGTTTGTGCTTCAATTTGCCGTACTACTGTCAAAGCTGAATAACTTACTCCTGCGGTTCCTTCTCCGGGATGGGTGGAGTCTCCAACCAACCATAAACCAGGAATTGGTGTACGATTAGCAAAACCAAAGGGTCCAAAAGTGGGGATGCGCTGACCAATTCCCCCAACTATACCTTTGTCTCGCCCTGTGTAATGATGAAAAGTTCGAGGTGTTGCTGCTTCGATATGGATAATGGTTTCAGGTTTCAAGTAAAAATATTTATTTAAATGCGATATGGCATCTTGGGAAAACTTCTGTTTTAACCCTTCGTAATCCTCAGTTTGCCACCATTGTTTCACATCCACAAATGACGAGGCTATAATCGTTGCTTTGCCTTGAGGTGCCCGTCCATCACCTTGATGACTTACCGATACAAATAATGAATTATTCTCTCCAATCGCACCATTAGCATCGTATAAAAATTGGAGATGGGGAGGGCATTCCGGAGGAATTGCATTTGCCTCTACACCAAGATATATAACAAATGCACCGGAGGGAGAAGGTAATTTTTCAACACGATTTTTGTAACCCCGTGGAGCTTTTTCACCTAATAGTTGTACTAAGTTTTGTACGGTGACATTGGCAACAATATGGTCGGCTGTTTCTTCCCAAACTTCATCTGTTTTCTGATTCCTGATTGTGACTGCTGTGGCTTTACCATTTTCTAACTTAATATTTTCGACAGTATGCCGCATTAATAACTTACCCCCATCACGTTCCAAAGCTGTAGCTAGAAGCTCGCTGAGAACCTGCATACTCCCTTTGAGGTGAAATAATCCTTGGGGTGATTGGGATACTGCCAGAGCGGTTGCAGCGTAGAGTAATGCTGTTTCTTCGGCACTTACCTGGGAATATAGCTTGAGTTGTAAATCTAAAAATGTCCGCAACCGATTGTCATTTGCCAAACCATAAGCACGCAAAGCATCCCCGACTGTAAATAGCATGTAGGGTACTGTAATCAAGGTTTGCGATCGCACTGCTTGAGTTAACTGCCACAAGTCCCAAATATTCCTTGGTGGTAATACTGGATTCCGTCCTTGAAAATCCCAACTGGCTTTAAATAAGGATGCCAGTAAACCCCAAAATGGCTCACTACCAGGAAACTGACGCTGACGTTCTTCTTGCCATTTTTCTGGGTTTCGCCAAACATTAATTGGGGTACTTTCTCCTGGTAAGAATACTGCACATGCGGGGTCGCATGGTGTCGATTCCGGTAAATCGATTTCTAATTCGGAAAAAATACGCTGGTGAATACCTCCAGGTTCTAATCCTGCTACCTGTGTTGCTCCTACATCGAAGGTAAATCCCTTGCGTTTGAATGTGGAAGCACAACCACCTGGCACTATTGCTTGGTCGAGTGCTAGCACTTCGTAACCGCGATGAGCGAGTAATGCTGCTGCTGTTAACCCACCAATTCCCGCACCAATCACAATTACACGGGATTTATGTTTCCGTAGTGGCTCAGATTGAGTATCACCATCGTAATTATTCAGCATTGAGATTATTATTTACATTTTTTAATATTTCTTATTTTAATTTTAGAGGATATGAGAAAAATTGCGATCGCGACATTCGCGACATTAAATTTAACTGAACTGAACCGAACCGAACCTCGTCCCAACATTTTTAAGATGCTTCCAATCCCCGACTTCTGATTCCTGATTCCTAACTCCTAACTCCTGACTCCTAACTCCTGACTCCTAACTCCTAACTCCTAACTCCTAACTCCTAACTCCTGACTCTAAACTCCTAACTCAAAACCCCTAAATTCCGACTCCTAACCTCGTACTTCGGTAAGATAAGAATGTACGGAACCCGCGAAAACCCGAATGACCTCTTCAACCCTGAGCAAATTACCTAGACTCAACGCTCCTCAAGTGCATTATTTACCGAATGGATTGACGATAGTGGCAGAGCAAATGCCAGTTGATGCTGTTAACCTGAATTTGTGGTTAAATGTCGGTAGTTACGTAGAACCTGATGTCATCAATGGCATGGCTCATTTCCTCGAACACATGGTTTTTAAAGGTACTGAGCGACTCATAAGTGGAGAATTTGAGCGTCGGATTGAAGAAAGGGGAGCAGTAACAAATGCGGCGACAAGTCAAGATTATACGCATTATTACGTAACTTGTGCCCCCAAGGACTTTGCCAAATTAGCACCATTGCAAATCGATGTTGTTTTAAATCCTGCGATCGCAGATGATGCATTTGAACGGGAACGCTTGGTAGTGTTGGAAGAAATACGTCGTAGCGAAGACAATCCCCGTCGTCGAGTATTTACAAGGTTAATGGAATTAGGATTTGCAGAGTCACCTTATCGACGGGCTGTATTGGGAGAAGAAGCGGTAATTTCCCAACTGCGATCGCAACAAATGCGAGATTTTCATGCTAGTTGGTATCAACCTCAGTCGATAACTGCGGTTGTGGTGGGTAATTTGCCTGTGGAGGAATTGATTGGTGTAGTTTCCGAAGCTTTTAGTAACTATGGGAATAGTCAATATTTAGGTAATGGTTTCAACAAAGATTTAAATAAAGATTTAAATATTAAGTCTCAACTTTTAAATCAACAGCCAATTAGAAATTATCCAGAAAAACCATTTGCAGAGATTATCAGGCAGGAATTTGTCGATGAAACTCTGCAACAAGCAAGGTTATTAATGCTTTGGCGAGTTCCAGGTTTAAATCAATTAAATCGAACTTATGCTTTAGATATTTTGTCGGGAATTTTAGGACATGGACGCACATCCAGATTAATACGCGATTTGCGGGAAGAACGCGGCTTAGTTTCACATATTGGTGCTAGTAATATGAATTTGCAAAATCAAGGTTTGTTTTATATTTCTGCTCAATGTGCAGTTGAAAATATACCAGATGTTGAAGCTGCAATTTTACAACATGTTCACACTTTACAAACAGAATTAGTTAGTGAAGCAGAAATAGCTCGCATTCGTAAAAAAGTGGCAAATAGATTTATTTTTAGTAACGAAACACCGAGCGATCGCGCAGGTTTATACGGGTTTTACCAATCCTTAATTGGAGATTTAGAACCTGCTTTTAATTACTCCAAGCACATTGAATCACAGGATGCAGTTGACTTAATGCAAGCAGCGAAAGAATATTTATCTCCCGAAGCTTACGGAGTAGTTGTGGTCAAACCAAATTAGAGGTTGCTTGAAAAGTCTCTTTGTGAGGATGGCTGGGCATACCCAACCCTACAATCGTGCGATCGCATCGAAAAAGTGACACGAACAAACTATGACCCGACAAATAAGTTTTTTAAATATGTTGCATGAGTTTGGCTTAACTAAACGAGATTTGCGGTTCAATTTTGATTGCAAAATGTAAAAATTTAGTTCAAGTTTTCTCAACAAAAATTTTTAAAACTCGATTAAAAACCCAAACTTCACATAAATTATGGTGTTTTTTGGGAGTAATTAGTAATTTAAATTAATTAAGCATTTTTTAGCAATTTACCCTAACAAAAACTTATCATAGGAGCGATTTTTGATGCGATCGCAGTAATCTTTACCATTTTTGAGAAAAAATACTGTCGTTTTTACCCTATCCTCCAGAAAACAAGGGTTTTTACTAAGTATTTTTTCCTACTTTGGGGCAGGTTCCCAGTGAAATATGAGTACTTTTTTTTGGTAAAAACCTGAAATCTATATAAATTAATGGTTTCATCTGTTCACTTCTAGCGTATAAACCTTAGAATGATTCATTGAAAAGTTGAGCCGACAGGAGTTGCAGCGATTTTAAGCAAAAGTACTCCCAAAGGTAGACTTTGTAAATCTCCGCACAGAGATTTCAGTGACTCACAAAAGGATGCGCTACTAGTGCATTTGTATGCAATCCTAAATAAACCCCAAGGAGTTGGACTAATGAATAAAGGCGAATTAGTTGATGCAGTAGCAGAGAAAGCTAGCGTAACCAAGAAGCAAGCTGATGCGGTTTTGAGTGCGGCTTTGGAAACCATCGTCGAAGCCGTTTCTTCTGGCGATAAAGTGACGCTAGTGGGTTTTGGCTCGTTTGAATCGCGGGAAAGAAAAGCTCGCGAAGGACGTAACCCCAAAACCAATGAGAAAATGGAAATTCCTGCTACTAAAGTTCCTGCATTCTCGGCTGGAAAACTCTTCAGAGAACGGGTAGCACCCCCAAAAGTTTAAGTTGTTCAGTTTTTAGGTCATTTTTTAGGACTTGTTGGTGGATGGGGAAGCAAGCACATGGAGGAAATTTAGTCTGGGCAGCTGCGCTGGCTGGGTGTTCTCCTAGTGCGATTCTGGATTTTTCGGCGAGCATTAGCCCTTTGGGACTATCTGCTAATGTTTTAGCAGCGATTCAGTCTCAGTTTGGTAATATTCAGCACTATCCAGACCCCAATTATGATGATTTGAGAAATGCTCTCGGTCACTACCACCAACTTACTTCGGGATGGATTATGCCTGGTAATGGCTCGGCGGAATTACTAACTCTCGCGGGTAGAGAATTAGCAGAGTTAGGTTTAGGTGCGACTGTGTTGTTAACTCCAGCTTTTGGCGATTACTATAGGGCACTAGCTGCGTATGACGCGAAGGTGCTGGAGTTTTCTTTGTTATCGATTCATGGTCATTTGTCAGAATTTCTTGACAAAAAAGAAATTGACATAGACGCTTCTGCGGCTTCCCGCAGGGTAGGGCAAATGACCATTAATCAAGGGCTAATTCTCAATAATCCTCACAATCCCACGGGAAGGCTGTTCCGTAGGGAGGAAGTTCTACCATTACTGGCTAAATTCGCTTTGGTGGTGGTTGATGAAGCTTTTATGGATTTTTTGCCGCCGGATGAGGAACAGAGCCTTTTAGGGGTTGTGCAGGATTATCCCAATTTAGTAATTTTGAGGTCGTTAACTAAGTTTTATTGCTTGCCGGGTTTGCGTTTGGGTTATGCTGTTGCCCATCCTTCTCGTTTGCAACGTTGGCAAAATTGGCGCGATCCTTGGAGTGTGAATTGTTTTGCCTCTGCTGCGGGTATTGCTGCGATTCAGGATCGGGAGTTCCAGCAAAGAACTTGGGATTGGTTGCCGTTAGCGAGGAGACAACTTTTTGATGGTTTAGCTCAAATTCCTGGTTTGAAACCTTTTGAGAGTGCGGCTAATTTTTTGTTGGTTGAGTCGGAATATTCCTGCGATCGCATCCAGGAAATGTTGCTTAAAAAATATAAAATATTAATTCGTGACTGTCATAGCTTTTCGGAATTAGGCGATCGGTTTTTTCGAGTCGCTGTTCGCACTATTTCGGAAAATGAACGCTTGTTAGCTGCTTTGAAGAAGGAAATAGAGAATTTTAGATTCTAGATTTTAGATTTTAGATTTTAGATTTTGGTTTTTGAATTTTGGACTTCGGCAAGTGATACAGTGAGCCTGCTGAACTGCTCAGTCGAACGATTTTGGATTTTATATTTTGGATTTTATATTATTAGATTCTTAAATTTACCTTTTTTAATTTTCCAATTCCTAATCCCCAATGCCCAATGCCCAATCCCCAATTCCCAATTCCCAATCCCCAATTCC
>JAAUPE010000142.1 GCA_012034595.1 Calothrix sp. CSU_2_0
CCTGCGTCGCTTAAAATTTAAAAAGTAAAGAGTTAAAAAGTAAAAAAGAGGTTTTATCTTGGATTACTTTTAACTTTTTTATTCATTTGATAATGGGTTCGTAGCTTGTCATTCGCATGAAATAGTATTGACGAATGTAATATCTATGTTATGTGGCAGAGTGCTTATAAATATAGCGGTTCTTGTCGAAAAAAAATAATACAATGCCACTTGACATTTGTGGGAAATATCATTTAGTATCGATTTAACAAGGCAAGCTTAAGACGGCAACGAAATCCTATACACAAGTAAATAGTAAATATTACGGATGTTTTGAGCTAGTACGTAAAGGCAAAAGTAAAAAGGTAAAAGGCAAAAGAAAGAATATCTTATAGGCTTTTTAGACATTTTGAATGGTTGGCTTATTTACGCCATACTGTACTAGTAAGTCAAATATAAAGTTTAATCCTGTAGATTATTAAGACTTGTTGATTATTAAAATTAGGTTTTATCGTCCCTTATTGATTATTTATCAAACTTAAGACTGGTCAAGGTTATATCAACTTAATTTACTCTATCCAATGACATAACGTTACTTTGTGAGACTATTTGATTTAGGTTTGTGGTTCGCATAAGAGAGATTTTGTAGTCAAAGTTATGGATTATGATGTTGTAAGTAGTGTGTTCAACAGTTGAGACTATTATTGAGACTATTCTTGAGTTTTGAGGTTGCGTAAAATAAAAGTAATAAGGCATTCATCAAGACGATTTTATAGGCTTTTACACTGTTGTTTACTAGTTAATTTAGATTTTACCCTAAGTTCTGATGCTTTTGTAAGATAGTAATCCTGTCATATCTTGTGAGAATTTAAGCTTCATACATTTGCTTCGTAACTTTAATCATTGCAACTAATCCAGATAAATCAAGCGTTGGTGGTAACTATGCTGAAAGATGAAGTCTGCATTCAAGGTTATTAGCATTGGTTTGATGATAGTTATTCCTTCTGCTTGTGGGATTAAGAATACAGAACAAAGTGTAATACCCACTCAACAAGCACAATCAATATGCAAATCAGTCCATAAAAATGAGGATTTAATCCCGGCTATATCTGCTCCTTTCATCACTTTAAGGTACCTGTATCGCGTTCAAATGACTCTAAAATTGGGTTGTCTGTTGTATTTTTAGTTAATACTAATTCTAGTATGAATATATATTGGGCTGCATTAAATTCACAGCAAGAATTGAAAATGGCTGATAAGCAAACTTTGATTCGAGTTCAACAGGGTGAAGTTAATGCACAACCTATGCATCGTCTCAACTCAAAAGTTTATCCCAAAGTTATTTTATTCGTCAGTATTCCCGATGTGATTTGGCAAAAATCAAATATCAAAATTGTACCTGTTGTCAAAAAACCAGACTTTCGTTGGGGAAGAGTGCAAGGATATAACACCAGAATTACTGCACAAGGGATTCAACATGCATTTAGAGGGATTGAGAATACATCACCAAGTCAGAAATTATCAACTCGTCTCAATCAGGTTTTAAATAAAATTGAGTTAGGTTCTATCTATGTTCCCGAGCGTTATAACAATAATATTCATATTGAAGAACCTATCGGTGTAAATCGAGAAATTTGTCCTAAGACTAAAGCGGAATAAAGTAAAAAGATAAAAGTAAAAAGGCAAAAGAGAAGAAATAAAAGAGAAAGAAGAAGGAAGAAGAGATAGGACTTACGCAATCGGGATGAGAACAGTAGACTTTGAGATTGCTTCCTTACGTCGCAATGACGTAACTGCATAGTGATTGCGTAAATCCTGAAGGAAGAAGGGATAGAGAATAAAAGCGACTTATTTACAAAGGAGTCTTTGAATATGAAATCTCAATCTAATAATCAGCAAAATAACGGGAATCATAATGGAAATAATCACAACCAGAATTCTGGTATTCCTGCTGAATGGACTGTAATTCCCCAATCTCAACTGGAGAATAATGATGGTAATTTGGATAATTTGGGTAATTTAGACAATAATGATGCGGATGATGCGAAATTAGAACAGTCTGATATCTCCGATAAACCCGATATTTGGAATAAAGCTTTAGTTGCAATTTTAATAATTTTCTATCTTTTGGGTATGGGTTCTAACTATGCATCAATGAATTTACTCCTTTATCTTTTGGGTGGTGGAAATACTTTAATTCCGACATTACTTGGAACACTTCCAATTGCAGAGGTTCTTTCATTGATGGGAACTGGAGTTTTAGAGTCTGCAAGTTTGGGTGATGCTTATCTTGAACAAAAAGGAAAACTAGAAGGAAACAAAAAAAAGAAATTAATATTTAACGGAGGACGTTTACTTGCATTCATCGGTCAATGGTCTATGTATTATATGGCATTGGGGACGTTATTATTTGCCAAAGTCAATGTTAATAGTCTGTCAACAGAGGTTTCGGAAGAACAACCCCAGGAAGAAGCTTCATTGGTGTTAACTCCACCAACCCCAATACATGGGTTATTTGTTGGTACGTTAAGTGGTGCGTGGAGTTTTGCGACAACTTATGTGGGGTTAGATGCGCTTTTTGTTGCGATTTCTGCACTGCGTCGGAAAAATAAATTAGAGGGAGATACAGAAGAAGATTTAATTAATCTATTTGAGTATATTCTCAAAGATTTACAGGATGAATTGCATGACAGAGAAGTTGCTAAGGAGATGGAATCGTTATCTGCACAGTTACAACAAATGTCTACTCAGTTGGATAATAAACGACTATATAATGGTTTCGATAGTGATTTTCAGCAAGCATTAATTGAAGTAATTAATAAAATACCGGATTCTGTTTTGAAGCGCAAAGGATATACACGGCAGAAATTACAAGAGTTTGTTACCGAGAAAATGCATTCAAATCAACAAAAGCATGAAGAAAATCATGAAGGGAAAAAATCATCTGGTTCTAAATTTCCATTTAATCCGTCTGATTGGTATCAGAAATAAGTAATGATTTAAAATTCTAACCTTGTCTACTTTGATAACTGTAATTTTCAGTAAAAATTTTGAGATTGCTACTCTTCGAGAAGCCACTCCGTGTCTACCTGCGTCGCAATGACGGAACAGAATAATTAAAAACTTCACTTTTCGTGATGGAAGAGGTTTAGCTTTTCGGTACGTACTAAAACTAGATATTACACGCTTCACAATATTTTAGTAGGTAATATTAATATGTTAATAAGTCTATTTAGTCAAAACATTGATACATGCAAATATGCAATTGAATGTGAAAATAAATCTCAATTACACGCGATCGCACGGGCTGATTATATATCTGCTGAATTATCTAAAAATAAAATTAGAGTTGCAGGCGATCGCCTACATTTATTTAATAAGTATACTGATTTTATTATCGATATTGAAGCTTTTTTAGTTGAATTAAATAATTCTCCCAATCATGACTTGCTTAAACATAAATGGCAATTAGCAATTGATATAATTGGTAACTTTAATTGTTCCGAATCACAGGTTATTGAATTTGCATATCGGTTAGAAGCTTTATCTTCAATATGGTCATCTCTAACAAAGATTTTTTATCAACTTAAAGGTTTACGTTTATCGAAAGTAGAACCTCAGCTTTTAGATTTAGATAAATATTTTCAATCTTTTGTACATATCTGGGAGAAATTATGGATTATTTTTTTGATTGGAATAAACATGATATAAATCATCAAATTAAGCATATTTTTAGCGAACTAATTAAGATTGAACTGAAATTAATGGAGTTTTGTTAAATCATGAAAAAATATCATATCTGGAACGAGAATACTAACCGAGAATGGCAAGATTTTTTTCAAACTGATGCATCTAGTCAATTAAAACGTGAGGTTTCGCAATCAGTTGGTGAATATTATGGAGAAAAGCATTGTCGTGAAAATTTAGGATATATGGAAATATTGAATGGGGATAGTAAAGGAATTAAACAGGGATTTGATGCAGTTTTCTTTGACGAAAAAAGGGGTGATGTGGTTGTTACTGAATTTAAAGGACAAAATGCTAAGGAAAGTCAAGCACAACAACGCATTCACTGGACTCCTGATGTGTGTGACAAAATTCTTGAAGGAAAGGGAATATATGCGAATGCATCGGAGACAGAATGGAAAACTGCAAAAATTGTTAAAGATGCTTATGATAAAGGTGAACTTCGGTATGAATTGGTGACGACGAAGGTTGATAAAGAAGGAAATATTTGTACCGAACATGAATTAAAACATCGTCCTGAAGAATCTGTAGAATTTCGACAAGAAGGTTCAGATGGGTGGAATAACAATGAGAATAATTTTCCAGAACGTGGAGGAGAGATGTTTGATAGTTATTTTGGTGTTGATAGTAATGAACATGTTGAAACAAATAATAGTGATAGTAATACAGAAAGCTTTGAGAAGTAAAAAGATAAAAGTAAAAAGGTAAAAGAAAGAAGAAGAAAATAAAACATCAAAAAATTAAGACAAGAAAAAGAGGTTAAAAAAATATGCAGAATCAAACAATTAATCTTGCTCTGGTGATTAAACAAACTAAGCAGTCTCTTGCATATCTGCAATCATTACTACTGGGACATGTTTATCAAGTATCAGAAAATGAGGTACATAGCGGTAAAGACTATCGGGGAATTTTTGCGAATCCTGCGGAGGTAATTGAGCAATTTTCAGGAGAAATTCCAATGGGATACTATACCTACGGTTGTCCTGTGGGGGATGGATATGGTGAAACTGATGTCCGTCAATATCGCTATCTCATTTCACAAGCATTATCTGAACTGCTTAAGGGACATATTCGTTTAGTTGGTCCTTCTCGTGCGGGAAAAAGTGAGTTTTTATTTAAGTTGGTGGTAAATTTAGCAAAAAACCAGAATTTTTCTATCGTTTGGTTTAGTACAAAATGGCAAGAAGATAAGGAATTTTTTACGGCTCTTTTCCCTAACCATACCGTTATCTCTGCAAACGATATTCACCTTACCCGTCTGACTCAAGGCAGATTTAATCCATGCGATCGCATTCGGGTTGAAAACGCTCGCGTGAATATTCAAGACTGTCGTAAGTTAGCAGAAACCCTAATTAATTTGATTCCCATTGAAAATATTTCGGGGGATACGGAAAAGTTTATGCGTGATGTGGTTGTGAGACTGGCAGGAATTTTGGAGTTACTCAAATACTATTATGGTAGTCAGGCAACTTTAGGGCAAATTTTACCCCTGTGGGTGATTCTTCCCCAAGGTGATAAAACCCGTCATCCTCTAGAAGCACTTATCGAATCGAAACAGGTTCCAGCGGAGGCAAAACAACGTTTACGACGAATTTTATTACCTTTATTGCAGCGACAACCTGCACATGAAATCGCAGTGGGACCAACTGCACAGCAATTATTGAGTCAAATCGAAAGTCTTGCGTCGGTACTTGCTGCGGCGGATATTGCAGATTTTGGTCTGCGTCTTCGCAATGCAAATGATGGACAGGTTTTGGTAATTGACCAGTCGGATGGGATGAACTCGGCAATTAGTACAGGGTTAGCTCGGTTAATTTTTCCGCTTCTTTACGATGATTTGGTTGCTCAATGTCCTTCCAATTGGCAAGATTTGGGAATGCGTCCGGTGTTGATGGTGGTGGATGAAATGAATTCACTGTTGGGAGGTGGGGGAGAAATTGCTGATTTCCTCGAAAAATCACTTTCCAAAGGTGTGTTAATGGCTTTTGGTCAACAATCTTCTGCGGCAAATACTGACCCCCGTTTGAATGCTGCCATGAGTAATAATACTCGGTTGCAGGTTTTGTTTTCCGGTTGTGATGCAAGTGATCCTTTAGTTGAGGATATGAATGCTGTTGCTGGTAGATATTCTGCACCTTTGGAACCCCATCGTAGTGAAGAAGGATTTGGTCAGTTAGAACGTTTATCTGTGGATGCGATCGCAAATTTGGGAGTGTTCAATTGTTTGATGCGGGTGAAGTCAATTACAAACTGCGATCGCATTCTGTTGGTGAACCAAGGAAATTCGTTAATTCCCCAACGTCAAAATATCCTGAATTTGCGTTTTTCCCTAGCGTTAGTAATTTACAGTGGTCAGGTTGATGACGAGACACGACGGGAATTGCAGCTTTTGTATCGACAAGTCGAACATTTTTTGCTGCTTTCCTACGGGTATTGGTCGAATGATGAGTTAGCAGCAGGGTATGAGTCATTAAATTTGAGTGCGATCGCACAAGCCTATAATCAAGTTATGCGATCGCAGATGAGTGATGCACAAACATTGCGGGAAAATATGCGGTTAGAAAATTCCCGTCCCGAATTTGCCCGCAGTGAAGCATTTAATTTGTCAAAAAATTTGGTGCAATGGCAACATGAACAAGCAAGAAGCATCGAAGCATGGTTGTGGAGTTCATTTTTAGAGGAAATGTTACCAGAAATCCAAAACCATCAACCCATTTGGGGAGATACACCATTAAAAAAACCTCGTGTTGAATGGTGGAAAGGTAGTGGTTTGGGTAAATCACGTTTCTTATTTTGGGAATTTGGGGAGGATTTTTCTACCCGTGCAGGAAGATATTGGCAATCGGTTTTAAGTGAATATCAAATTTATGCTGAGGCATTTGCTAGAGAAAATCCAGCACTTTGGAGCAATGGTTTGGGGATGTTGGTTGCTTGGAGAGTTGGGAAAAGTGGAAGTTATCACCGTAATTTGGGTGCTTTGGGAAGAAGTTTGAAAAGTAAAAAGTAAAAAGTAAAAAGGCAAAAGAGAGGAAGGAAAGTTTATGTATGTTTGAAATTATTGGAAGTTTTATATACCTGGGCTGTCGATATAAAGTCGTCTTTTCTCCATATAAATACTATTTTCGTCCGACTTAAGTAGCTAAAATTACTAACTTATTCAATTTCGATAATCTCAATTAATTAAAAATATAAAACCTCCACTTGCGATCGAGTTGGAGGTTCTTTGTTTCCATTAAATCAACTTCCGAAGAAGCCTAAAGCATCTAGTGGGTATACATACAGTTTAACCCGCTAGCAGGTTTCCATTAAATCAACTTCCGAAGAAGCCTAAAGGCTAGCCTCTGAAAAGCTTACCCTGAGCTAATCCTACAGCACTTTTTTGTGGGATGCAAATTTTGCACCAGATATTCGACAAAATCTATTAATTATTACTTCATTTAAAGGCTTCAAACCCTTACCAGGAGCGTGAATTGCTAGATACAACGACAGAATAAGGGTTTCAGCCATTGTCCTTATCCCACGAATAGTATACCAAGATACAATTTTTATTATTTTGTCTTCTAACCTGCTTGAGTTCAGTTGAGAATGCAAACCGAAGATCAGCAATGCGATCGCATATAATGCACTTTCGAGTAACAGAACTATGTGGAAGGCAGTTAGGGATAGGTTGTCTTTACATTAGTCTTCGTCGAAATGAGACTCCACATCCATGCGATCGTGCAAAATACGAATGATATCAATATATTCATCAGTTTCCTGATAGAAAATCAAATGTCGTCCAATGTGGTACTTCCGATATCCTGGGCGAATATCATCACAAGCACGCCCCTTGTATGGTTCTCGTGCCAAGAGATGAAAGCAGTCGTCCAACGTAGCAAGATAACGATTTCTCTGCTCAGTACCCCATGTTTTTTGGGTGTAGCGACCAATTGATAATAAGTCCTGCTTGGCTAATTGAGTAAGTCGAAAAGTGAGGTTATTCACGGTCAAGCTCTGCCAGCAGTCCTGAGAGAGAATAGTCAGTAAATCCGCTGTTTTCCCCTTCTGTTAATGCCCGTTGCAAAGCAGCAAGCTTTATTTCTCGCTCTTCTAAAAGGCGTAATCCGGCTCGAATCGCTTCACTTGCACTATTAAAACGACCACTTTCAATCTGATTGGCGATAAACGCTTCAAAATGCTCACCCAAGGTAACACTGGTATTTTTTTGCATACAATTTCCTCCTATACAATACCAATATATAATATTTTTTGGTATTACCCCAGTCTAAACTTCAAGCTCAAAATATTTTTGACCTGCTTGGGTTCAGTTTAGAATGGGAACCGAAGATCAGAAGTGCGTTAGTGGAACTGAACGTTGGCTTTCAGCCGCTCCGGAGGAGCTAGTTCTAGCTTGCGCGACGTAAGTCGTTCGCGCAATAACCTCCCCCTACCTTGTTACTAATTAGTCGCACGTAAACCAGGGAAAAGTTATTGACTATTAGTTTTTATTCTTTCTTTTTCCTTTTTCCTTTTAACTTTTTTCTTTTTTCTTTTAACTTCCTACACCCCATCATCAATCAATTGACGTACAACCCAATCACGTACAAAGGAATAGATATAGTAATTAGCTTCCACACCAACAAAATCATTGACATCAGTAGTTTTCAAGTTAATCAACTTATTCTTGAGGATATCAGCCATCAAAGTTAAAATACTATTAGGCTGACAAGGTTGAGTTTCCCCAGATTCAGTAGTATAACTATCATATAATTCCTGCATTAACTCCCATGAAAGTCCTTTAGCTGAATGAATTAAGTCGTTACGTTTATCTATCCAAAAATCTAACCTTTGCAAAACTGATGATATTTGATTCCAAGCTTCAATCTCTTCTGGTCTATTGCGATGAATTACTATAGCCTCAGCAAAATTACGCTTATTGTAGCGATTTCCTAGTTTGTAATATGTTATGTCTCTATCCCCAAAATCTGAAGTATATTGATTTTGCCTTTGTAGATTGACAAAAGTATCCCAGAGTGGTCGTCTGGTACTTTTTAGTCTATATACATTAAGTTCAAACTTTGCTGACTCCGGTTTATATTTCCAATAATCAGCATTACCATCCCATTTTAAAATCAACCCATGCAAGACTTCCTCACAAAACGAAGACAAAAGTGTCAGAAATATAGAATTTTGTTCGAGTTGTCTATAAATTCGATTCAGTGTATATAAATTTAGTAAGCGATATTTGAAGTCTTTATAATATTCATGTGCAAAATTATTAAAGATCGAAAATGAATTTTGGATTTGTTCTGAATATGTTGATGTTGTCTTTATACTTTCTTGAACTATTTTTGTTGCAGTTTGAAAATCAAGATTACAGCAAGCACGGGAAAATATTAAAGCTGAAGAAATAAGATTACTAAAGTCTCGGCTTTTTTCTAAATCTTCTCTCTTAATAATTTCTTGAGTTGTTAAATAATCGAGATAATCTTGCCAAGATTTAAAAATTTGAATCGCACCATCAAAATCCCAACGTTCCAGAAGTAACCTTACAGTTTGATACTTTTGGGTACGCATATAACGCCAATAAGATTCTAACTTACACTCGGAAGCTGAACCAGACAAAACATCTTTAATTGAAAGTATTGGATTGATGAATAATAGAGGCTTTACAGCAGATAGGGAAATACCTTGAAATTGTAATGCACTTTTCATCTGCCCTGTTCCACCTTTGACACTAATTAAAATTAAATCTTCATCTGGAGATGATTTTGTTTGATTTAATCTCATTTGGCGATTGATGCGATCGTAAATTTCTTGGGAATTAGTCAAAAAATCTCCCGGTATTTCTTCAAAATCTTTGATAGATAACTTGAGATTATTAGCTTCACGTCTGATTAATTTTGCCCAGACATACTCACCAATTTTAAAAATGTTTAGAATTTGGTTTTGTAAAATTAATTGTTGTGAAATATTAGAAACATGAATGAAGCCTCTTTTTCCAGTCTTTGTTTCTACAAAAAGACCTTCAAAATTGGGATGATATTCAATTATTTTGCACAGTACGATATCATCAATTTTTGGGAATAACTCTTGTTGTTTTACTCTCTCCTCTTCTATGCGGATTTTATTAAAAAAATCAAAGTAAAATTGAAATAGACGATCAGTCTCATTTAAAGGAACATTTGCTGGTATTGGCTCTGGGATAAATTCAAAATTAATATTATTTCGTAAAAACCATAATTTAGTAATTTCATACAAAAATACAGTATCTTTTGGATGCCCATCAGGGTATTCTTTAGACCCTTTTTGGTCACTGACAAAAACGTACCCTCGATTAACTCTCATCTCTATTGCTTTGTTGATTACACCTAAAATACGTGGTGCTTGAATCCGAGGATGCCAATATTCTGGATTATTCTTATATGCTTCAAGAAGTTTTTCTGTTAATTCTCGACTTGTAGGTGCTGGCATGTCAGCAGCAAATCCTAACTCTGTATATAAACCGCTACTCTGAAAATATATTTGAGGAGTTTTATAAACAGAATGTTCTTCTTCTGTTATGCCTGTTGTATTTTGATTTGGCTCCCATAATGGATCGATAGGAAGATAATATATTTGCCCATGAATAGTTAAATCGGGGTTATTAATAGTAACTTGAATTGCTAAATCTGATGTGCCAATGTTGGTGTAGAGGGTAGACATATTGTTTAATTCTGTATGAATAAGTTAAGTTATGGGTATATTACAGGCTTTTAATAGGGAAATTTATACCGAGTTGTGCGAATGAGGAAATTATTACAATTTTCGGCTTGTAAAAAAGCCGAAAATATCGTATTTAATTAGATTTGAGCGATTTTCCAAATTTCTCGATATTCTTGGATCGGATATTCCAGTTCGGTTAATAAATTTAAAAATTCTTGACGACGCTGGTTGTCAACACCAAAAATTGTAACGACATCAAACCCTTGATTAGTAAAGCCTGTATCATTATCGAAACGGCTGCCAACACGGGCAATCCAAATAGGCGATCGCTCATTCATTGAACCGCATAATAAAAATCATGAAATCGGATAAGGAAAAACTTCAATTACTTCATTACCGTTTTTTAAGGTTTTTATAAAATCAGCACGATGAGAATTATTAGTCCCAAAAATTGTCACTGCCTGATAACTTTGATTTGGTGATGGAAAATTAGATTTAATTACAACAAATGAAGGAACTTCTAATTTGCCACCAACTTCTGCATTTCCAGCACCTTGACGATTTACACCTTTATAGGGACTGTTATACAAAGTCTCTAATGCTGCACCTCTCACAAATGATTTATCACCATCCTGTGACCAATTTTGAACATTTCTCGGATGTTTTAAACCAGGAGAGTTAACTAAGTAAATAGCTGCTTGTTGATTGAGTACATCTTGACATCGATTATCTTTTGTTCCAGGATTACCACTGCCAGGTGTACCTTGAGGATGTATGGCTAAAAATGAATCACGTAATTCTTTTTGTAAAAATGTTGTCCAGTTTTCCTGATTATATGATATTTGCATTCCTGTAATTTCTAAGTGACAACCCCGAAATCTGGGGTGATTCCAATGTAAAGGTCGTCTGGAACCTTTACCAATACCCCCAAGATGAGATGATAGTTGTAAAAGCTGTGTAATGAGCTTTAAATGTTCCTCTGATTTAGCTTCTAAAAGAATTGTACCTTGACATTCATCGGGGCGTTTTTGATTATTATTACTACTATTTTTTGTCTGATTAAACTCCACACTAATCCGGGTAGTACCTTCTTTACTTTTAGGTTCAATGGTTCCAAATAAAGTAGCTTCTAATTCTTTACATTGACTGGGTGAATAAATACCTAATGCAACCGTTCTAAACCAGTAGCGTAACATTCCTCGTAAAGCAACCGGACGAAATTCTAATTTTTCCGTATCTGCACCATATATTCCCTGTGTCCATAGTTGAAATTTATAGCTGCTAGAATGAGGCAAGCTCGAATGAAGAGCAGTTCTACCATACCCAGCACTAACGCGAGAACCAATTCCTGCTTTTAAAGCTTCTTCTAGCCATCCTTTGACTATTTTTACATCTTCTTGAGTACCACGTTTTGTTCTATTTATTCCAATAATTAAACTAGGACTTTTCATCGATAGCAAATGATGTGGTTCGGGTTTATATTTAATAATGGATAGATTCTTTTTATCCCAATGCCATTGTGGGTTAGTCATGTCAATATCTAAGCAAGGTGCAGTTGGAAAAGCATCAAAAATTTGTACGCACCCAATACCACCATCAAGAGTACCCAATAAATTCTCAATTGTTTTTTTCTCTATATCTTTTTTATTCCTTGCCCAAGCCAGAACAGCCCCTTTTAAACTAGCGGATGGAATATAAGAAATACCATATACAGGGTGGAAAACTGGTAAAAGCAATTCTCGAAAACCACGCATACCCCCGACTCGCAATCGCCAAGGAAAATTTACTGATAAAATACCATTCTCATCAGCTAATTGCCTAGTTTTTTCTGTTAGAAGAGTATACAAACGCTCGCAAGTTATATCTGCATTAGATGTTGCTTCTAATGCCTTTTTGCCATTATTATCTTGAGCAAATCTAGCATGAGTCAGTGTTTGTAAAGGACTTTCAATTTGCATTTGTGTAGGAGTATCAACTATGCAACTAACTCGCTTGCGCCTAAAATTATCAGGTAAGATGTTTAAAATTTTTTGAGGATTACCTTTAGCTTTATTTGCTAGTTCTTCATCAGAAAATAATAATGTAATACTCTCAGAATCAATTTTACCTAAGCTGCTATCTTTAAGTATTTGATATATAGCTGGGGGTTGTGGTTTCTGCTTACTGATTTTTTCAAGAAAATCTGCCCATTCTTGTTGTGCCGTTTTGGGTGATTTATTTCCTTGTTGAGAATTATTTGTACGTTGCGTTGGTTTCATATTTATTCCTCAGCTTCCCCTAAAACTGCCGCAGACCAAAAAGACCATTCTTTTGCTAATTGAATTGCTAAACGATTAAGAGATGTGTATTCCCTCAATGGCATATTTATTAAAGTACCTTCATCTTCAGGATTAAAATTTTGACCGCTAAATTCTTTCAAGCTTTCTAAGAATTTGCGATAAACCTTTCCTTTGTACTTTGTATCTTCTACTGTTTTTTCAGAAAATTTGTAGCATCACCACTCAGACGATGTAACCCCCAAGTAGAAATATAAGTACTTAAACCTTGCACTAATCCACTTGCTTTTTTATAATGCCTTTCTTCAAGCTTATATTTGTCTGATGTGTTATCTCTAAGAGAGATTAATGCCTTGTAAGCTTCCTGGCTAAACTGACGGGAATCTAATTTTCTCATAATCAACCTTTTTTGGTAATTTCAACAGTGTTTAAATTAGTCCAACCTCTACCCAAACCCTCTAATCCTCCAAACTGTAAACGTTTTTGAAAAACATCAACTATTTGCCCTCGAATGTTAGCTGTTTTGTTACCTTCTTTTGCAGGTTTTATACCCCAAGGAACAAACAGGACTGTTTCGGGAGGTATAGCTTCCTCAGAACGGAAGGAACCACCCTTAACAGTCTTAGAATTCGTTTCTAAGGCAACTCTAACTTCTCGTAATAATCCTGTTTCAACAAGTGCAATACAATCTTCATCTGTAACAACTACAAGTTTATTTTTTAGTTCGGAAATCAAACCATTATTCTCAATTAAAGGATTTAGTACTTTTATAAAGTTAGTAAAATCCTGTATTTGCAAATCATTTTTATTCAAACGAGCAGTTTGTAAATCCAACCTTTCTGTTGAGAAACTAACAATAGCTGATTTTTTTTGTTTGAAATGATTTCGACACTCACTAATTAACTTGTGAACTTGTTTGTCTCCTAACCAGCGATTCCAACGTTCTAACCATATAGGGCAAGTTATCCAAACTAGATGATGACTTAAAGACGCTATTGGAAACAGCAATAATGTTGCATCAGCAAACCATATTTCTCCTTCTGTTGGTTGCTTATCATTCTCAATCTTTTGTCCAAAAAGTATCTCTGCTTCATTAGGACAGATACTTTCTAGCTCCGAGCGAGTTTTTCCTCTTAATCCCGAAGCTGGTAAATAAGGAAATTCTGTATGTACTTCCCGTGCAATCCCCATTAAATTACCTTCATTTGAGCTACCACCAGTATGTAAAGCTGTCATCAGGTACATATAAGTTAGATAGTTTGTCATGTTTTTCCTTGTAAAAGTATGTTGACGTGAAATAGTATTTTTTACTTACTCCACAATAAAATTCCGTAATTCAAACTTGATAGGGTTTGCAACCATTTATTTTCTGGATGCAAATTTGGTAAATTATCCTCCCATGCTTTACTCTCCTGTTTAAAATAATGACTCGGTAAAACTCGATCGATACCACTAACCCCATCCTTAAACACATACACCGTCCCTGGTGGAACAAATGCCCGTTGCGGTAACATGGGTTTTTGGGAAAAAGCTGATTTACCACCCCACATCAAAGCGCGATCGCTTACACAACTCAACAGACAATTAGCCCAAGCATGGGGATAAACACCGTAAACATGTTGTTCTAGGTCACTTTGGGCAAGTCCTGGGGTCAAAAGATATGCTTTCTTGCTATTATGCGATCGCGTCATAAAAGCTTGAAGATTATCCCAATCGGGTAAACTTTTCAGGGGAGAAACTAAAGCGCGGTGTCCTTCTCCTCCCAAGCGCACTACTGATTCTTTGATATCTGCATCGGTTGCAACAACTAATTGCCAGTTTGGATGTAACCTGATGGAAACTTCGGTAAAATAACCATCTTGGTCTTTAACCTGACGCTTATCTGGTTGCATTTCGATGTGAGGTAAAACCTGTACACTCCAAGGGTCATCATGAAAATCATCAGGGTTGGTTAAATTTTCTCCTTTTAGATAGCTAATTAAAGCAGAAGCTTTGATCCAAGGTTTGGGACGACCACAAATCCATTCTTTTTTACCCCTTTCGTCCAAACTATCGCAGATATCTTTATCTTCGGAAGCAGAAGGAGGAACCATTGGTAATAGTTGCGTATCGGGAAGAGAACCCGAACCGTAGGTAATGTATTCCCATTCTGGGTTTGTTGTGTCGAGCGATCGCAAGCACACCAAACGCGACCAATTTTTTGATTCTTCTATGTTGTCATCTTTTGGCTTCTCCTCCAAGTCATCACCATCTTTTTTCTCGCACAAACATAATAAATCTTTGGGAGTTGGCAGCCATAATATATACTCTGTTGGTGTATGTTGTAACAGAAATGGTCCGATAAAATTCAGATATACACTTGCTTCTTTCTGGGAATTTTCATCCCTTGGTTTGGTGTAAGCGGTAAGCGATACTCCTGTAGGGAGTCGCTGTTGCGATCGCACTGCTTGAAAAATAGTATTTGGCATTGGTGGAAACATCCCTTTAGCCCAAGCACCTTCTCCTGGTGAAAAAGGTTTAGCTTCGCGGAATAGTAAAACATCTACTGGTTCAACTCTGTATAATTGCATGGGTCAAGTAAAAAGTAAAAAGTAAAAAGTAAAAAGGCAAAAGAAATAAAAAAAGAAAGAGATATTGTAGGTTGGGTGAAGGCTTTGCGTAACCCAACATTGTCTTATTATAGATGTCCAAAATGCTGTAAATTTCAACAACATTACCATATCTTCAGGAGCATAACCCAACATTATTGTCTTGTTCTAGATGTCCAAAAAGCTGTAAATTTTAACAACATTGCCATATCTTCAGGACTTGCTCCTAGTGCCTTCGCTTTATCTTTTTCATTTGGGTCTTTTTCTCTTGTTTTTGCAGTTTGTGTTGCAGCCCAAGCCCATTTCTCCCAATTTTCTAACCAGTTTAAAAGATTCTCTCTCACTAATTCAGGAAGTTCCACATCTCTGCTGTGTAAAACAACATCGGCAACTTTCTTAAATAAATCATCACCTGCTGTAAGCTCGGCATGACGGGGTAATTCTTCTGCTAATCGATATAATACTGGACTTAAATCGAGATTTGGATACTTTTGGCTAGCTTTAATAAAATCCCACCACCCTTCTAATAAATGACCTTTCATAAATGCTTCCAAAGTATTACCAGAACCGTAAATTACTCGGAAGCATAAACCGTCTTTTTCGGGGATTTTATTATTTTCGCTAATTGTCCCACCTATCATTTTTTTGCACATTCTTTCTCTGCATCCCAAATTTTTTCTAATACTGTTGGTAGGGGAACACTTTTATGTGCTACGACAATTCCCAAGCTCATTGTTGCTTCTTTACCCATTGTGAATAGGGGGCGGGGTGGAATATCTAGAGGTTTTTTACTGCTATTTTCCGTTTTCCATTGCCAATAGCCACCATTACTATTAAACTCGTTTTCTGGGTCTGTTTTTCCACTCCAAGCAGCACGTAATGATAATAAAAACTTTGGTAAATCAGCTAAAGGTAATGCTGCCATTACATCATCTCCACCGCTATAAATTACCCTGCCACAACAACGTTGTTCGGTAATATATGGAACGATGCGATTAGAGAAATCAAGTAATGCGCGGTTGAGTCCAACGTGGGTTGCTGGTCCCATCCGTTTTTTGGTATTTTCTAATAGTTCTTTCCATATTTCGTCATTAATTTCTTCCCGATTCACTAAACCTTCGACGATGTAATCTTGATAATAATGTAGTTTGCGTCCATTAACATAACCCCCCATTCCGTCACCATCACCGAGTACCAATACCCACCAGTCAGCAGGATTATTATCACCAAAATGTTTTTTTTCTAATTCATCAATAATTCTTCGCAATTCGTTAGTTGCTGATGTTTCTAAATTCATATCATCTGCAAGCCACTTGCTAGAAAACATTACACCGTTGTAACCATTTTGGTAATCTGTTCCCTCTCTTAAAGCTCTATCTGCACGTTTGACTTGGAAAGGGCGACGAGTGCCAGAGCAAAATATATCATATTGTAATCTGAGTGTTTTATAAATCTCTCGTCGTAAATCATTCCAGTATTTCTCAACTTTTTTAGGATTATAAGTAGCGAAATGTGCGGCAGCAATAGAAGAAAGATTGGGGAAACGAATTAATCCTTCGTAGTCTCCATCATCGTTATTACTTCGATTATTTTCATTTAATAAAACTCCTAATGATTCCGCAACACCTCCATGTTTCCAAGCCATGCGTTTAGTAAGTTCGATCGCATTCAACTTTTCGGAACCATTAAATAGTCCTGGGAAGGCAATTCCCATCACATTCCAAAATAAACGTAATGATTCTGATGGCATTCCCAAACCGTTTTGAAATTGTTGGTAAACAAACCGGGGATGGACTGCGCTATACTGACCTGATAAGGTGGAACGTTCCCCAGGTGCGACGGGAATTTGCCAAGCACGGGTGTTTTTGATGGCTTGAATAGCATTACCAAGACGCGCTTGCAAGCTTCCCCACCAAGTACCAATATTTAACGTTGTGTAAGTTTCCCGTTCGGCATTTGTTGGTAGTTCTATAGTTGCTTTTGCTATCTGATTTTGAAGTTCGATCCATTCTTCTTGTTGGTTTTTGTCCAAGTTGCTAATGTCAATTTCTAATGCTTTTTCTGGATGTCCGAAGGGAATACCCACAAAGTAAGTTTCCCAAGTATTACTAATTTGAGCATCCCATAATTTATTCCATTCCCAACATCCATGTTGATAGTATTGCTTGAGTTCTTTTTTTAGATTATCTGATTCAGAGTTGGGAAAATCTGAAGATATTTCCTTCCATACTTGTTCGATTTTCTGTTCATTATCGAGTAATTCTCTAACTTTAGCTTTAATTTTATTTCGTACTTCATTACTCATTTTTAGCCAGCGTTCTTTGAGGATTTTATCTAGATGCTGACCTAATTTGGTTGCTTCTTCTTTGTTGGGAACTAAAACAGTTATGACATTAGGGAAACCTGCTGTACTGAGGCTTTGGGCTTGGAGATTAGTTTGGAATTTATTTGCAGGGTTATTATATTCTTCTTGCAATGCATCAATTATTAAACTTTCATCTTGCAATATGAATGCATCAATTATTTCTTGGTTCCATAACGAAGGAGTAATGATTGCATCGGGACCATATAATTTTGCAGCTTCAAAACAGAGTAATGCGCTGAAATAATGCAGTAAATAAGAACCTGCCCAAAAATCTAGAAACTTCCGCGATGATTTAATAAATTCCTGTACTGGGGAGAATGTAAATAAGAATAAATAAGGGTTGGATGGTTTTTTGAGTGGAAAATTGCTCCTGTAAGTGCGGAAACCGTACTTTGGTAACTGTGCAATGGGCAATCTGGTAAGATGCGATGAGTAGGAATTAGTAAAGCATTTGTCGAGTCTTGAAGCTCTAATTGTTCGGTAAAGTATCGCCAAAACCACCAAAATACTTTTTTTTCATCTGTTTCTGCCGCAATTATACTTATGTCTATTGGTTGATTGAATACTAAAATATCGATACTTTGTCTTTGTCCACTGATGGGATGGCGAACTTCAATGTTATTTTTTTGTCCTGGAGATGCGGTGGAATTAAGGTTAACTCTGTCAGATGAACTGCTAATACTCGCTGCTATATTACCGCCTTGATTTTGCCACCAATCTTGTAATTCATCCAAATGGGGCTGTAAACAGGTTAATCCATTGTAAATATAAGAGATGTCTGTGCCCAACCAATCGATACTTTCAAGCGATCGCACTAATGCATACAACTTGCGGTGATACAGGTTCATACTGAGGTACCAAAGACATAACAGTAATTTATACCATTTACTCACCTGTTATATCTAGATTTCATGCGAATGACCAACAAAAGTATACACTTGTATAAAAATATATAATTAATACCTGCAAACACTAAGTATATAATAGATATTATAGTGAAAACGGATAAAATCTGGACTTCTGTCATGCCGACAAAGGAAGTATCTAAAAGATTTTCACGCTTGTTTGAAAGTACAGCTAAACCTCATCAATATTGAGAACTTTAGTTTTCCATAAAGACTTTGATATTGTTTCCTTACGACTCTTCAAAAAGTCGTTCTCCCTCTATGCAATGACGCATTTGAATCATTAAAAAACTCCGGGTTTCATCATGCATGAGGTTCAAAACCTGTTTTTAGTATAAAACTAATTGGTCAAAATTTAGCTTTTTCAATATCTAGTAGAAGCTCAATTCCAGAGCCTCTACTTTGTAGTTTCCATTTTTATTCGACTTATAAAAAGCCAAAGTGCCCATTTGGTCGTGGAAATCAAAAAAGCCCAAAAGTTTCCATTTTTATTTCGACTTATAAAAAGCCAAATGGAATTACAATCTGCCTCGAA
>JAAUPE010000143.1 GCA_012034595.1 Calothrix sp. CSU_2_0
TTAAATTTTTATGCAGTAGACAAAATCAAAAGAGTTAGAGTCGTCAAAAAAGCCGATGGCTATTACGCTACAATTTATTATCAATATAGAAAGGCAAGAAAACATGAATCTACAGGCAAACAGATAGGAATTGATTTAGGTCTAGAATTTTTATACAGATAGTAACGGGGAAATTGTTAGCAATCCTCGTTACCTGAGAAAATCAGAGAGGTCTTTAAAGCGTCAACAAAGGAGAGTTAGCAGCAAGCAAAAAGGCTCTAGAAATAGAAGAAAAGCTATAAACAAACTAGCCAGAAAGCATCTTAAAGTGAGTAGACAACGTAGAGATTTTGCTGTGAAGACAGCAAGAGCGTTAGTCCAGTCTAGCGACTGGGTAGTCTACGAGGACTTAAAGGTTAAAAATCTAGTTAAAAATCATCATTTAGCTAAATCAATTTCTGATGCTAGTTGGTCTATATTTGTAGAATGGCTTGAATACTTTGCCAAAATCTATAACGTTCCAATTAGAGCCGTAGCACCGCACTACACTAGTCAAAATTGTTCTGGTTGTAACTCGGTTGTTAAAAAGTCTCTTAGCACCAGGACTCATCAATGTAGCTGCGGAGTCTCTCTTCATAGAGATTGGAACGCAGCTAAAAACATTTTGGCAAAAGGATTGAGTACCGATGGGCAGTCGGGAATTAACGCTTGGGGACAGAACACCCTCTATCCAAAGCTGGAAACTGTTTTGGACAAGGTGACTGGTTGAGCCAAGAATCTGCCGTCATTCATGCGGCAGAGTGTCAAATTGAACCTTCTTCCCAATCCCCAATCCCCAATCCCCAATCCCCATTGCCCAATCCCAATCCCCAATACTTATTATTCGCGTAACCAAGGAGTCATGTGAGGTTGCCAAGAAACTAACTCTTCAGACTTGAACCACAAAGCAATCTCATTTTGTGCTGTTTCTGGCGCGTCGGAACCATGAATAATATTGCGTCCAACATTAATTCCCAAATCACCACGAATTGTTCCCGGTTCGGATTCTAGTGGTTTAGTTGCACCAATCATTTTTCTGGCAGAGGCAATTACACCATCACCTTCCCAAACCATTGCCACAATCGGACCAGAAGTGATAAATTCAACCAAACCGGGGAAAAAAGGTCTTTCCTTATGGACAGCATAGTGTGACTCAGCCAATTCTTTGGTAGGCTGCAAAAATTTTAAACCAACTAGGGTAAAACCTTTGGTTTCAAAACGACTGATAATTTCCCCCACAAGTCCACGCTGTACACCATCAGGCTTAATTGCTAAAAAAGTGCGTTCCATTGCATTACTCCTCAAAGTTTAGCTACCATTGTTATTTGTCCTTTGTCATTTGCCGTTTGTCAATGTTTTTGTTAATGGTTAGTAGGTATTGGTTAGTGCTGGTCTTAAATAAATCCCCAATACTTCGACATAGCTCAGTACAAGTCAGCACAAGTCCCCAATTCCCAATCCCCGATTAAAAAGTTTTTAACTAGTTGACTCGCCTGTTCATTGCGTTAAATTGGAGATTCGTGGGTAAAAAGAAGAGGTTTATTAATAAAATGGGTGTTGAGTCAACTGCTACAACAGATGAAGTGGCAAAGTCTGCCGCTAATGGTAAAAAATCAGCTATAGAAGTTAGCCGCAAGCAAAAACAACTGCTTTTACCAAGTAGTACGTCGAATGCCCCTCGAAATTGGACGATTGAGGATAGCGAAGATTTATATCGGATTGAGGGGTGGGGAAAACCTTATTTTTCGATTAATGCTGCTGGAAATATCACTGTTTCCCCGAAAGGTGACAGGGGTGGTTCGCTGGATTTGTTTGATTTGGTGAATGCACTCAAGCAGCGTAATTTGGGTTTACCCTTATTAATCCGCTTTTCTGATATTTTGGAAGACCGGATCGAACGGTTAAATGCCTGTTTTGCTAAGGCGATCGCACGCTACAATTATCCCGGTGTCTATCGTGGGGTATTTCCTGTTAAATGCAACCAGCAGCGTCATCTGATTGAGGATTTGGTTAAGTTTGGCAAACCCCATCAATTCGGTTTGGAAGCGGGTTCTAAGCCAGAATTAATGATTGCTTTGGCTTTGCTTGATACCGATGGGGCATTGCTCATCTGTAATGGTTATAAAGACCGTGAATACGTCGAGACGGCAATGCTAGCGACAAAATTGGGACAAACACCAATTATTGTTCTCGAACAAGTTGAAGAAGTTGACTTGGTAATTGAGGCTAATCGGCAATTGGGAATTAAACCAATATTGGGGGTTCGTGCCAAACTCAGCACCCAAGGAATGGGAAGATGGGGAGCTTCATCGGGAGATCGGGCAAAGTTTGGTTTGAGTATTCCCGAAATTATCCAAGCTGTTGACAAGTTGCGGGATGCTAATTTGTTGGACTCGCTACAACTTTTACACTTTCATATCGGTTCGCAAATCTCCGCAATTCATGTGATTAAGGATGCCATCCAAGAAGCTAGCCAAATTTATGTAGAATTGGCGGCATTGGGTGCAAGTATGAAGTATCTCGATGTTGGGGGTGGTCTAGGAGTTGACTATGATGGTTCCCAAACCAACTTTTATGCCTCGAAAAATTACAACATGCAAAACTACGCTAATGATATTGTGGCAGAGTTGAAAGATACATGTTCCGAGCGGGGAATTACTGTACCAACATTAATTAGCGAAAGTGGACGTGCGATCGCATCCCATCAGTCGGTGTTGATTTTCGATGTTTTAAGTACCTGCGATGTTCCCCACGGTGAACCCGAACCACCAAAGGAGGGAGAATCTCACATTATTAATTATCTGTGGGAAACCTATCAATCGATTAATAACGATAATTACCAAGAACTTTACCACGACGCAACCCAATTCAAGGAAGAAGCCATTAGCCGATTCAAACTAGGAATTTATAGTATTACCGAACGCGCTAAAGCCGAGCGTCTCTATTGGGCATGTTGTTATAAAATTCTTTACATCACCCGTCAGCATGAATACGTCCCAGATGAGTTGGAAGACCTAGAGCAAATTATGGCTTCCATTTATTACATTAATTTGTCAGTGTTTCAATCAGCACCAGATTGTTGGGCGATCGATCAATTATTCCCGATCATGCCGATTCATCGCTTGAGTGAGGAACCGACTCGACGCGGAATATTGGCAGATTTAACTTGCGATAGTGATGGTAAAATTGACCGTTTTATCGATTTACGTGACGTAAAACCAGTATTGGAACTGCATGAGTTTAAGCAGGGAGAGCCTTATTATTTGGGTATGTTCCTTAATGGTGCGTACCAGGAAATTATGGGGAATCTGCACAATTTATTTGGTGATACCAATACTGTTCATATCCAACTTACGCCAAAGGGCTATCAAATCGAGCATGTTGTCAAGGGTGATACCATGAGTGAGGTTGTCAGCTATGTGCAGTACGATTCTGAGGATATGGTGGAAAATATTCGCCAGCGCTGTGAATTAGCCTTGGAAGAGAAGCGGATTACTTTGGCTGAGTCGCAAAGATTACTACAGACTTACGAACAGAGCTTAAGTAGATATACTTATCTGAATTCGTAGGATTAGAGAATTATCAATCACATACACTCTTCATACCAAGTTGCAATCAAAGGTAGTATCTGTTATTGCAAGTAAAACCTACTGGAGCGTGGCAATCTCATTTATAACCAAACTAGTAGAGAAAGCAACTTGGTATCATATCCTCAACTTAAAAAAAGTTGGGGATATATAGTAACTGATTTAGGGTGAAAGCTGTAACATATTTACAAACGGAAATATCTAATGTATAGATTAAATCTTAGATTACATGTCTCACCATATTCTCAAAGCCACCAAAAACACGGTACATTTAGGTGGTTTCTCACACTTACTGACACCATCGCTAACAGTTGAATCTAACGACACGATCGCAGTCGAAACATACACAGGATTCTACGTTTACGACAAAGCACCAGCAGCATTTCTCACCCCAGAATTAATTGATATTTGTCAAAATCTCCCCGCAGAACGTAAAATAGCCCAAGGACCACATCTACTTACAGGACCAATATATGTGAGTAATGCGGAACCGGGAGATGTTTTAGAAGTGGAATTAATCGAAATTTCTCCCAGTTTGCCAGTGGGATTTAATGCAATTCGTAGTGGATGGGGTGTTTTGCCAGAGAAATTTACCCAACCAGCTTTGAGATTTATAGACTTAGATTTAGAAAATAAAATTGCCGAGTTTCCTAAAAATTCCGGGATTAAAATCCCCCTGAAACCATTTTTTGGTATTCTTGGAGTCGCAACAGCCGAAAACAATCGTTCTTCAATTCCACCAGGGTATTATGGTGGTAATATTGATAATCGCGAACTGCAAGCAGGTGCAAAAATTTATTTACCAATATTTGTAACTGGTGGATTATTTTCTATTGGTGATGGTCATTCTGCACAGGGGGATGGAGAAGTTAATGTAACTGCGATTGAAACTTCGATGAATGGCATTATTAAGCTCAAACTACGTCAAGATTTGCAACTGCGATCGCCAATTGCAGAAACCCCAACTGATATCATCACAATGGGTTTTGGAAATACCCTAGATGAAGCTTTAGAAAAAGCTGTAGAAAATATGATTTATTTTTTGGAAACGTTTGTAAATCTATCAGCAGAAGATGCTTATGTCTTATGCAGTTTGGCTATAAATTTTCGCATTAGCCAAGTAGTAAATAATCCACAAAAAGGTGTACATGGAATGTTACCGAAATCTATTTTATCCCAACCAATTAAAATCTAAAAATTAAATATATTATAAAATTATATATAACATTATTGAAGACGTTCTACCAGCGCATATTTACGAAAATCAAATATATTTAAAGACGTTCCATCGGAACGTCTCTACGGAAAACAAAAATCCAAAATCCAAAATCCAAAATCCAAAATCCAAAATCCAAAATCAATTATGCTTCCCTCAAATTGGTTACTTCTAGTGATTGGTGGTTTACTCTCAGGAATTCTAGCAGGTTTTTAGGGATTGGTGGTGGTACGATTTTAGTACCAATACAAGTAGCTTTAGGATATCCACCAATCAAAGCAGTTGCAACTAGTAGTTTGGCAATTGTAATTACTGCAATTTCTGGAAGTATCCAAAATTGGCGTATGGGTTATCTCAGCTTTAAGCGTGTCATTGCATTAGGATTTCCTGCGGTTGTAACTGCACAATTAGGTGTAGAAATTGCTGCCAGAATACCCAGTTATATACTACTAACTACTTTTGGATTACTACTTTTACTAAATATATATTTAGTTGAATTGCGGAAGCGTATTGCTCACAAACAAGGGCAAAATCAAGAGCAAAGTTTTAACCCTTTCCTCGCAAGAATATTTACAGGAGGAATGGCAGGAGTACTTGCAGGAACATTTGGTGTTGGGGGTGGGGTAATTATGGTACCACTGCAAATTCTACTACTTGGAGAAGCTATTAAAGTTGCGATTCAAACTAGTTTGGGTGTAATTATAATTACTGCTATTTCTGCAACAATTGGACATGCGGCAAAGGGTAATATTTTGTGGATTGAAGGAATCATTTTAGGATTGGGTGGACTCATTGGAGCGCAAATTAGTACACGTTTTTTACCTAAATTACCTGACCATGTTGTTAGTATTGCATTTAAGAGTTTACTTGCTATTTTATCAGTCTATATATTTTTTCAAGCTTGGCAAAGTTTTAATTTAATAAATTAAGTACGAAAGATTTATAAACACATGAAAAGACAAATAGAGGTTAAGGGTTATTAACCCTAATTTTCCAGATAATTAGCGATTGCTAACCCTAATTATGAATGAAATTAGTTATTTATTAACTAAGTTCGTAACGTATAAGTATATTATTGAATTCAAGTATGAATATTTAAGACTGTTATGGTTTCAAAAATATCAAGTCGATACCTGAAAATGTAGAATCTCAAATAAAAATATCCCAAATAATTATGCATCCACCATCTTTTCAACCAATTAGCAAACGTCCAAATCTAAAATTACCCAATCGCGATCGCATTGCAGTTTGGGTTGTGATGAATGTCGAACATTTTACTTTTGGGAAGCTGGGAACAGCAATCCAACCACATTTAAATAGTCAGCCAGAAATCGCTAATTATGCTTGGCGAGATTATGGAAATCGTGTCGGTATTTGGCGATTGTTTGAACTATTTGCTGAGTTAGAAATACCAGTTACAGCCGCAGTTAATGGGGAAATATGTTCATTTTATCCGGAAATAATCGATGGGATACAAGATTATGGTTGGGAAGTTATGGCACATGGAATTAATAATTCCACAGGTCATAGTGAAATGGACAGGGAAAAAGAAATCGTCACCATTGATAAAACCTTAGAATTACTTAAGCAAGCTACAGGTAAACTACCAAAAGGATGGTTAACGCCAGGATTTTCGATTACAAAATCAACATTTGAATTACTACATGCTGCTGGAATTGTTTATACTGCTGACTGGGTAAACGATGACCAACCATATTGGTATCCCCTAAATAATGAGAATAAAATTTTGGCGATTCCTTATACAATTGAGGCAAATGATATTAGTTTATGTTTGAGTAATCGCTTTTCAGGAGCAGAATTTTCTCAAGCGATCGCAGACCAGTTTGACCAGTTGTGGTTGGATGGAAAATCAAATCCCAGGGTTATGGCGATTGGGTTACATCCGTTTATTGTTGGTCAACCTTTACGGATGAAGTATCTGAAACAATGTTTATTACATATTAAAAATCAGCCAGATACTTGGTTAACTACAGGTGAGGGAATTTATAATTTAATGGTAGATAATGCTTAATTTAATGGTAGTTATATATTAACTTTGAAAACCACATATATATAATACATATCCCTGACTTCTCGGTATACTCTTCAATTTTAAAAATATCACCTCTGAGAGAAGTCAGGGATATAATAAAATATACATAATAGCGAATAGTGAAAATAATAATTATGACA
The DNA here is from genome assembly GCA_012034595.1 of Calothrix sp. CSU_2_0. GTDB lineage: Bacteria > Cyanobacteriota > Cyanobacteriia > Cyanobacteriales > Nostocaceae > Brunnivagina. Next base: position 7,015 of record JAAUPE010000143.1, read on the forward strand.
ATATCACCAACGAAAACTTTAAAAATTCCTGTAATTGATGCCACTCACGAAAATATCAAAGCTTACGGATATTTGTTAGGAGACGATGTTAGTAAACCTGGACTTGGTATTCCTTTTTATCAAGAACGAGTTATTGAAGGTGAAAATATTGACTTTTCCTACCGTGGAACTGCAACTTTCAGAACTGCAAAAATAATGCCGGGATATCCTAATATTATCTGGCTCGAACGTCACATGCATATGACACAAATGTTTGTCGCTTTGGGACAATCTCCATTTATTATGGTTCTGGCAACACCAAATCATCATAAAAACGAAGATTTTCCTGATTTAACTCAAGTCAAAGCATTTCGTTTTCCTGCGGGACATGGATTACTATTACATCTTGGTACTTGGCATGATTTTCCTATTGCTTGCCAGACTCCTGTTGTCATCCTCACGGCAAATTCTGATGAGGTTGTCGCAGCTTTAAGCGAGATGAAAGAACCAGGAGAAATGAATCAAGGTGATGTTTATAAAATTTCTTTACCGAAAAGATTGGGCTATGAAATTCAACTTGATGTTCATTAATTAGAAAAAAATCAAAAAAATATCCCTGATATCCTCTGAGAATTCGAGGATATGCGCCTCAATGAGGTTTAATAGTTAATGAATAAATATTGAGTTTTGTTAAGTTAAGATGACTAAATTTTGGCACGTTCTGACTAGTTTCGTTTTAGCATGTTTGCTGTTGTTCCCCGCATCTGCACTAGCTGCGAGTTCCTCAGCAGTAACCAGTTCAACTTTATTACAGAATTTGAAGGGTAAAGATTTTTCTGGGCAAAGTTTAGTCGGGGAGGAATATACCACTGCAAATTTAGAGAAAGCAAATTTTAGTAATTCCGATATGCGTGGAGTCGTATTTAACGGTACAGTGCTGCATGATGTCGATTTACATGGGATTGATTTTCAAGAAGGAATAGCATATTTATCTGATTTTCGAGGTGCAAATCTCAGCGATGCAGTTTTAACGAATGCGATGATGCTGCGATCGCTCTTCGATGACGTGAATGTGACCAATGCTGATTTTACCAATGCGGTATTAGATAGAACCGAAATTAAGAAATTATGTGCTACAGCAAGCGGTATTAACCCGAAAACTGGGGTATCTACTCGTGAGTCGTTGGGATGTAAATAGGGGATAGGGCATGGGGGATGGGGAATAGGGCATAAAGAATGAATATAATAAGTCTTTTTCCATTATTTATTATTCAATGCCCAATGCCCAATGCCCAGTGCCCAGTGCCCAATTCCCAGTGCCCAATTCCCAATGCCCAATTTTTCATATATTGTTATTCTTGCGAAATAAATGGGTAACTTGTAATTGGATGGTATATTTATGTTGCCAAAGGCATAATAAAAATTGCGATGAAGTCTGTTGCGGATGCTCCCAAAGTTGAATTGAATACCACAGAGAATCTTATAATTCTTACTTCCGAGTTGCGAAAAGTTTACAACACTGGCTTTTTCTTGAACCAAAAAGTCGTGTCTCTCAAAAACTGCTCGCTAAAAGTATACCGAGGTGAGACATTTGGTTTATTGGGACCGAATGGTGCTGGTAAAACCACACTATTAAAATTATTATTAGGTATTATCCGTCCGACTTCGGGACGAGGTTTATTGCTGGGCAAACCATTAGGCGATCGCACTGTAAAACAGCGCATTGGTTATTTGCCTGAGAACGCTTATTTGTACGAATATCTCAGTGGTTGGGAGTTTTTGCAATTCGCTGCGGGAATATTTGGTATTTCTGGTAAAGTGCAGCGTCAACGAATTCCCCAGTTGTTGGAGTTGGTGGGGTTGTCTCAAGCTGATGCTAAGAAAAAACAGATGCGTCGCTACTCTAAAGGGATGTTGCAGCGTGTGGGAATGGCTCAGGCTTTGATTAATGACCCGGAATTGGTATTTTTAGATGAACCAATGTCTGGACTCGATCCTTTGGGACGTTTCCAAATGCGGGAGATAATATTGACTCTCAAAGCTCAAGGAAAAACGATTTTCTTCAACAGTCATATTTTGAGCGAAGTTGAGAAGATTTGCGATCGCGTGGCAATTCTCGCTCAAGGTGAGTTAGTTTGTTCTGGTTCTTTGGATGATTTATTGGGTACTACTACTTCATACCATGTCAAGGGACAGGGTGGTGATTGGGATGTCTTGAAAAAATGGATACCCGAAATTCAATTTACTGCTGATGGGTACTGGGAAGGGGTATTAGAAAGCGATTACTATGATTTTCTCGCAAGTCTCCGTTTGATGGGAGCAAATGTTGTTGGAATGAATTTATTGCGTCCATCCCTGGAAGAATTTTTTATCCAGCAAATTCAAGGTTGAGAACTATGGCTAGTCCTTTACCTTAAATTTTAGCAAAGTATTGATGTTGGCTGAAAACGCACAATAAACTACTTGTTCAAACTGATGTTTATTACTACGTCTAACTCAACCCACAGATATTGTTTTGTACGAAAGCGTTAAATAACGATGTGGACTAACATTTTTCCTATCTCAGCGTTCCCATACCTATGCGGGAGATAGTTCTGACTATTAATAATGAAATGAAATGAAATTTATAGACACTAAGTTCAATGATTATCCGGAAAATCGTCTTGTCCAGGTTAAAAGCAACAAATGCAAGGGCAGAATCTAAATAGCAGAGAAATATATTTTTCGTGAAATGCAGGTATCTGGAAGATAAAAAGTATTTACGATCCAAATAGCTATGAACTTGCTGCAACAGTTTGTTGCTGCATCATATACATTAAATCTTGAATACCCTTTTGCAGATATCGCGTCACCGTCATTGGACTAGTACCAATGGTCTTCGCTGCATCTTTACGGGAAAGCTCTTTCAAGAATACCATTTCTACTGCCATACGAGGCTTATCTTCGAGCTGATTGATTGCACCTTGGAGTTGCTGACGTTCTTCTTCCTCATGTTGCATCGAAGATGAACGAGGGCAAGGAAGTGCTTCACCGAGAGTAATCTGGCAATCAACATAGTGAACTACAGTTGCATCCAAACTCAAAGGCATTCTATTTTGAGCAGCAAGCTTGGTTTCTTGCCATTCATGAACTGATACCCGAAGAATATCAGCTATTTCCGAATCTTTGGCTGGACGACCTAATGATTCCGATAATTCTTTGCGAACTTTTTGACCTTCGTTGTAGAGTTCCTGCCAACGACGGGGAATCTTTAATAGAGTACTGCGATCGCGTAGGAAGTGGAGCATTTCACCGCGAATGTAAGGTACAGCAAACGAGCTAAAAGCATATCCTTGACTCGGATCGAACCGCTCTATTGCACGAATTAAGCCAAAATAACCAATTTGTTCCAAATCTTCATAAGGTTCGTTACATTGATGGCTAAATTTATGCGCCATTTTCCGAACTAAGCCAGTATGTAACTGCACTAATTGATTGCGAAGTTTAATAGTAGGTTTCTGGTGATATATCAGTAAGAGTTCCATACTATCATTTGGCAATGCATTGCGAGAATTTTCACTGTTGTAGTAACTGCCATAACGCATATAAGACTGATTCGCTGCCATACAAATATCCTTTTTAATAATCCCAGTACTGACTTAATAGAGCTGCGCCAATTATTTTCATCAAACTGTAATTATTTTCCTTAGGAAGTCATTTAGACACCATTCGTTGTTTTACTGAACTTGCGAGGGGTCATACCCGACAATCCAGTATTTATACGGATAGTTTTTTCGGAATTTTCTGTTCCCGATAAGATTTTGAAGCGATTGGAACTAACTTTTTGCTGTGGTTGTAGCGTTAAAAAACTAACTTCAATCGCCTTCTATTGCTTATCCCTTAAGTGTCTTGACCTTAGTTTATTTTTCCCACAAGCATTAAATTATGCTCTTATCTTTGTTGTACCCAAAACTGATGACAATATTGCGATCGCAGTTAATATTTTTTAATCAAATGTCATCAATCAAACTACAAAAATGAGCGATCGTATTCTAAATAACAAAATCAAATCACTTAAAAATTACGGAATTGGTATTTTTACCCCTGTAGTTGGTAAAAAACTCAGCTAAAAATGGGGTTATGACGCTGTGGGATTGGGAATGAATGAGCAAATTTTGCAAAACCGCTACGAAGTTAAACGACAGTTGGGGAAAAAAGCAGGTAGACGAACTCTATTAGCTGAAGACAAGATTTTGCAAAAGACTGTCATCATCAAGTTACTGACTTTTAGCAGTGATTTTGCTTGGGAAGATTTAAAGTTATTTGAGCGGGAAGCGGAAACTCTGAAAACCCTCAATCACCACGCAATTCCTAGTTATGTTGACTATTTTGAATTGGATGCTGTTGGTAAGGGTTATGCGCTCGTCCAGAGCTATGTGGAAGGTCAATCTCTGGAAGAATACATCAAAGCTAGACGAATATTTGCTGAGAAAGAACTCAAAAATATCGCATCGCAATTACTGGAAATTCTCATTTACCTCCATTCCCAATATCCCCCAGTTATTCACCGCGATATTAAACCCAGCAATATTATTTTGGTGGAAAATGGCTATGGAGGGATTGGCAAATTATATTTGGTGGATTTTGGCTCCGTTCAGACTTTAGCTAGTAAGGCAGGGAAAACAGTCACTGTTGTGGGGACATATGGATATATGCCACCCGAACAGTTTGGTGGTTATGCAACCCCCGCATCCGACTTGTATAGTTTAGGTGCAACGCTGATAGCTTTAGCTACGGGGATTCATCCTGCTGATTTGCCACAACAGGGTATGGGGATTGATTTTGAGAAATTGGTCGATTTCAGTTCTGCGTTTGTGGGTTGGTTGCAGTGGTTGACTGAACCGATTGTTGAACGCAGGTTAAGTTCGGCAACGGAAGCATTAGCAACATTGGAAAGCGGAAAAATTCAACTTCATCCCGTCAATACGGAAGTACTCAGAAAACCAGTAAATATCTGGTTGTTGTTTGGAAATGCTCTATTACGCAGTACCTTTGTTGGTGGTGGAACTGTGATGGTATCTGCTGGGTTATACGGCAGTATCGCTATACCTGTTGCTGGAACAATAATTGGTGGGATGATCGGTGCAATAATTGGTTTTCCCCTTGGTTTGGGAAATGGACTTTTGATTGGGTTAATTACTAGGTTGTTTTTCTATCCTTTAAGAAATCCCTACCTTCATAAACGTGTTTTGAGTCTGACTAGTACAATTATTTGTACTGCTATTAGTGTAATTTGCTTTGGATTATTTGGTTTAGGTACTTTGGGATATCCGAGTATGCTTTCTCAAAGTCTACAAAATTTCTTATTCTTTGCGATCGCACCACCTATAATTACTGGATTGAGTATGGCTGCTGTAAGTAAATCTTTTGCTCAATGGTACGAAAAAGAAAGCCAATCTACAAAATATTTAAAAAAATAAATTTGTTAAATCGTATCTCTAGCTTCTTAGCATAATCGTGGAATTCATCACATTTTATTATCTGCGTTAATTAGCGTGCATCCTCTTCCATCTGCGGTTAATTATTGATTACTTTACCTATGAATGAAAATACCTCAAATCAAATATTAAATGAACGATATCAAGTTATCCATGAATTGGGTAGACAAACGGGTAGACGCACTTTTTTAGCTGTAGATTTACAAACTCAACAGCAAGTAGTTGTCAAAGTTCTCTATTTAGGGCAAGATTTTGATTGGCAGGATTTAAAGTTATTTGAACGGGAAGCTGAGACTTTAAAGAATCTCGAACATTCACAAATTCCTCGCTATCTTGATTATTTTGAATTGGAAACAACCAATGATAAAGGGTTTGGATTGGTACAAACTTATGTGGCAGCAAAGTCATTGGAAGAACAATTACAAGCTGGACGAAGATTTAGCGAATCGGAGATAAAAGAGTTAGCAATATCACTTTTAAAAATTCTAAATTATTTACACGAACAACAACCAGCGATAATTCACCGCGATATCAAACCTAGTAATATCCTACTTACCAATCGTTCGGGTAATAGTGTTGGTGAAGTTTATTTAGTTGATTTCGGTTCGGTACAAAATATTGCCGCACAGGAAGGGGGTACAATTACAGTTGTGGGAACCTATGGATATATGCCACCAGAACAATTTGGTGGGAGAACAAAACCCGCATCGGATTTGTATAGTTTAGGTGCAACTTTAATTTATGTTATGACTGGGTTGCATCCTACAGAGTTACCACAGCAAGATTTACGGATTCAGTTTCTTCAAGTTACAGATATTAGTAGAGAGTTTGCCGATTGGTTGGAATGGATGACGGAACCTAGTTTACAAGAACGTTTTACATCTGCACAAATAGCCTTAGATACAATCGAAAATCCACCACAAAGAACAAGTATTACACAAGAATTAAACCCAGCTTTAAGTAAACCTAGAGGAAGTAGAATTAGTTTAATTAAAACAGCCGATACACTAGAAATAGTTTTACCTCCTACGGGTTTTGGAATTGGTTTAATTGCATTGATTTCTTGTCTGACTCCATTTGCAATTGGTTTTACATTCTTCAGTACAGGATTAACCTCAACAATCACGTCAAATATTTATATTTTAGTTTTTGTCTGGCTTTTAAAAGGAAGTGCGATCGCGCTTATTTTGTTTCTAGCTTTATCTGCCATATATAAATCTACTCGTCTTGAATTTTACCGTGTACAGAAAAGTATACAGAGCGTACAGATGATAATAATTAACAAACTATTCTGGTTTGAATCGAGTAAAGCAAATATGAGTATGATCAATCAGATATCTCAAATTAAAATTAGCAACGAAAACTTACTAATCTGTAATGTCAATAATGTTGAGTTCAATTTTGATAATTACAGCAATTTAACAACTTTGGAACGTGAATGGTTAGCGGCAGAAATGAGTGATTGGTTAAAAACACCAATTACTGAAACTAGATTCTAAATGAAAATATAGAATTTAATCGTAACGTTATTACTAATACTGAGATATTAACTCATTTTTGCTATAGTTTGTTTATCTGTCACTGTAGGTACAGACGATGAGTAAGAACTATAAGCTAAGATTTTTCCCGCTCACATCTGTAAGTATTATTTCACGTATTGTTGCTGCATTAATATCTATTATTTTGCCTGTAATTGTTCCCAAAACTGCTTCCGCACAACAACCAAGTCAGGAACATATTTCCAATCTGCTACCACAATTAAATATAGATAAAGGACAACAACGAGAACAGATTATTGCAGAGCTTGATTACTTAGGTAAAGATGCAATTCCTGAATTAATTGCAGTCTTGAAAGATGATAATAATTCAGTAAATATTGTTGCTACTAAAGGATTCAAAAGAATTAATGAATTGCAGGAGAAAGAGTTAATTAAGCAGTTGCAAAACTCATCAAATACCAGAGAAAGTTGGACTGCGATCGCGGTACTGGATAATCAGGGTTTATCTTCTCCACAAACTGCGAATATGTTTGCGAAAGCATTGATATCTATATTGGAAGATAAAGCTCAACCAGATGGTTTGCGGAGTTTTGCTGCTAATGCTTTGGGAAATATTCAAGTTCCTCTTGCAGCAGAAGTTGCTAATGATGCAGTAAGTGGATTAATTCCCCTTCTCAAACAAAAAAATAAGCATCTGCAAATTAGTGCAGTTTATGCTAGTGGAAAAGTTGCCAGCAAAACTTCAGATACGGTGTTTGAAAAAATTCAATCTGAGTTATCTATTCTGTTTCAAAGTGAAGATAAGGATGTCAGCAGAATCGCAAGTGATGCTTTGGATTTTATCGACTTTGACAGGGAAGAACGTTCTAAGTATCAACAATCTATATTTGGAAATAAACTGTTTCAAAATCAATGGATACTGATACTAGGGGGAACATTAATTAGCTTTCTCTTGATATGTCATGGAATGTTTAGTAAATACTTTCGGTTCCAATCTAAACAAGTCTGAATCTCTCCTATTATATCCAGACTTCTTTAAGAAGTCTGGGATATTAAAGAAGTCTGGGATATTCGGGAGCATTATTTATTTATTGACAAATCCTAAACACACTTTCCGAAAATCATCACCACGGATTTCAAAATTTGCATATTGGTCAAAACTTGCACATGCTGGAGATAACAAAATAACAGAAGCACCATATTTATTTGCCAATTCTGCTGCTCTCGGAACTGCTTTCTCCATAGTTTCCGCATCTTCAAAGTTAGTAAATCCAACTTCCTGTAAACGTTGAGAAAAGAACGATGCAGCATTACCAATTAAAACAACAGCAGCAGCTTTTTCCTTAATTTTACCTAACCAAGCTGTATCATCACCCTCTTTTGCTTCTCCACCAGCAATCAAAACCACCGGACTTTTTACCGATGCTAAACCAACTTCAGCAGCATCATAATTAGTCGCTTTACTATCATTAATAAACTCAATTCCTTCCCAAGTGCAAATATATTCCAAACGGTGAGCAACACCAGAAAACTCACTAACACCACGAATAATTGCTTCGGGTTCAATCCCTGCTAACCTGGCAGCAGCGACAGATACAAGCAAATTTTGTAAATTATGTACTCCCACCATCCGCAATGCTGAAGCTTGAACTATTCGTAATGGTGCTGAAGTAGCAGTCAGTTGTTCTACTATCCAACCATCTTCAATATAAAAACCTTTCTCACTCAAAAGCCCTTCCTTACCGTTCACACTTGTCCAGTAAGCATTTGACCATTCTCTAGTTCCGACTTTACGTAAGTATGCGTCATCACCATTGAATACTTGAAATTCCGAACGATGTAATAATTGGGCTTTGATATCGTAATAATTTTCCAGGGTTTTGTGACGTGCTAAATGGTCAGGTGTAAAAGTCGTCCAAATACCAATACGTGGGGAAAATGTCGAAGAAGATTCGACTTGGTAACTGCTAATTTCACCAATCACCCAATCAAGAGGTTTGATGGCTTTGGATGGGTGATTTGTACCTGCGAATTCTAAAGCAACTTCAGTGGCAGCATAGCCAATATTACCGCAAGCGATCGCATTTAATCCGGCGGCTTGGAAAATTGCCGCAGTTAATGCTGTCGTTGTTGTTTTGCCGTTTGTACCAGTTATCCCTACCCAGGGTACTTTATTTAAATTTCTCCAGGCAAACTCCATCTCACCGATGGTTTCTATCCCTAATTCCCGTGCTTTGACGAGTAGGGGCATATCCCAGGGTACACCTGGACTTACAATAATTAGTTTAGGTAAATCAGCTAAATTTACACCCTCTAATTCCAGGGTATAGCCAAGTTTTACTGTTATGTTTTCAGCAGCAAGTTCCTGTTGTTGTATGAGGAGGTTTTGGGAGGTGTTTTTGTCACCAATTTCCACCTCCCATCCTTCTCGTTTCAACAATCTTGCCGCAGCAACACCGGACTTTCCCAATCCAATTACATGAGCTTTGGACATAGACTGTAGCAGTTTCCCTGGTTAAGCCTCCTTATATTAGCGTTTATTTGCTACATCAGCACAGCTTTTTTTTACAATCACTACTAATTTTTGACGATACAACCAAAGTCGGCTAAAACACGGGTATGATTTCGCAGTAGACTGAGCAAATGCAGTCTATTACGCTTGATTTCCGGGTTTTCATCCATGACTAAAACGCTTTCTGGTCCATCAAAAAAGTTACTGACTGTAGGTGCTATTTGCTGTAATGCTGATACAAACTGTTGGTAATCGCGTGATTTTTGTGCTGCTTGAGTTTGCGGCAGTAAATTCACTAAAGCATTATGAAATGCGGCTTCTGATGGTTTTTGAAATAGGTTTTCTTGGATTAGTGGTGATGGTGACAATTGTTGTGTGTCTAAGTCACCTTGTGCGGCTAATCTGGTGGAACGGTTGATAGTTTCGTAAATCTCGGCAAGTCTACCATCGTTGCGAATTTGTTGGAGGAATACGGCACGATTTCTAGTATCTAACAAGTCTTGTAATGCTCTTTCGGTATATTCGCAATCGCTTTCTCCCAATACTGCATTTACTAAATCGTAATCAATGGCTTTTTCTTCTTGTAATAGTGTACGAACTCGTTGGAGGAAGAAATCTTTGAGCAGGGGAATTAATTGAGTTGCATCTTTGTGATATTCAACAGCAAAGTTATTTGTGACTTGCTCTAATAATGCCTGCAAGTTAACTTGTAAATTTCCTGTCCAAGTAATATTAATAATTGCATTTGCCGCTCTTCGTAATGCGAAGGGATCGGAAGAACCAGAAGGTATCATTCCTAAGGCAAATATACTTACCAATGTATCGAGACGGTCGGCTATACCAACGATTTGCCCGGTTAAAGTTTGTGGGAGGATATCATCGGCATTTCGTGGTAAATAATGCTCGGAAATTGCTTTAGCAACGGCTGGATTTTCTCCACTTTTAACGGCATATTTTTCTCCCATAATTCCTTGTAATTCGGGAAATTCATACACCATATTACTGACTAAATCGGCTTTACAAAGTAATGCTGCTCTTTGGCTGTTGATGCAGTCATTTTCGCCTAATTTTAACTGCGTCGAAATCAACTCAGTAATTTGACAAATTCTTCCTACCTTACGTCGTACCGAACCCAAATCCTCTTGAAAAGTCACTTTTTCCAACTTTGGTAAAAAGCTCTCCAATGGCTTTTCTAAATCCTTCTCATAGAAATATCTGCCGTCAGCTAATCTTGCCCGAATTACCTTTGCATTCCCATCAGCAATAATTTGTGACTTCTCCGGATTCCCATTAGAAACGGTGATAAAATTTGGTAATAATTCTTGAATAGTTGCTGATGTACTACTAATTTTAAATACCGGGAAATATCTTTGATGCGTCACCATCACTGTAGTCGTCACTTCCGTCGGTAATTCTAAAAATGCCTCTTCAAAATTACCCACCACTGCCGAAGGATATTCCACCAAATTGACAACCTCCTCCAACAAATCTGGGTAAATTTCCGTCATCCCATTCTTACTTTTTGCTGCCGCATTTACTTGCTCTTGAATCGTTTGATTCCGCTCATCCACATCCACTACAACATACCCTTGACGCAGCGTTTCCACATAATCATCCGCACGGGTAATAGTAATATTATCTGGATGTAAAACCCGATGTCCGCGAGAAATGCGATCGCTCTTCACAGTCTCCGAACCATTATTCAATTCCAACGGCAAAACCACATCATCCAATAGCGTCACCAACCAGCGAATCGGACGGGAAAACCGCACATCCCCATCACCCCAACGCATCAACCGCTTTCCTTCCAAACTAAAAATCCACTGCGGCACAATTTCCGTAAGTATATCTGCCACTGGGCGACCAGGAGTAATTTTTTTAACAAAAATAAAATCGCCCTTCTCAGTGGGACGTACCTCAAATTGAGATATTTCCACACCTTGCTTCTTCGCAAACCCTGCCCCTGCTGGTGTAAGTGTACCATCTTCCTTAAAAGCAGCTTTTGCAGGTGGTCCTTTAATTTCCTCCTCCCTGTCGGGTTGCTGTACTGGCAAACCTGTAATTAGTACCGCCAATCGTCGAGGAGTTCCATAAATTTTCACCCCATCCCGAACAAGACTATTTTCATCCAGAGACTTAGGAATGCGTTGCTGCCATTGCGCGATCGCACCACTTAAAAAGCTTGCGGGTAGTTCTTCTGTACCAACTTCTAATAAAAAACTAGGCATAAGATTATCTTCGATTCGGTCAATCTCACCAGTTTACCTTGCCAGTCACCTCTGTGAAAATTGAGAGATGCGATCGCAGCATCCGTAATTAATTTTGTTTGTGTATTTATTTGCATTATTTGACGAACCCCGCCTTATAAAGGCGAGGATTCTGTTCTAAGTAAATTGGATTGGGTTACAATGGTACGGTCAACCCGCCTACTAATATCCCAAATCCGCAACCTGACTGGGGTCGTCAAAGTCCCCTTACCGAGTTCAGCCAAATCAATGTTTAGTGTTCTCGCTACTTTGCGAAGTATATTGGCACAGCCGTTTAAA